>JBFHWX010000175.1:0-6521 GCA_041599275.1 Desulfobulbales bacterium
GCTGCCGCGCCGGGCCGCGAAACCGCGGGCCACCGGCGCGGGCGGCGGCGCCGGGACCGGTGTTTCGGCAACAACACCCGCCGGGGCGGCTTCCTCTGCTGGCGTTACGGTCTTCTTCGACTCGTCGGGTACGAGCCGTTTCGGGGGCTCTTGCCGCTGCCGCTCGCTTTTCGCCCTGATTTTGCCCAGGGTGTCGGCCAGGTTCATGGCCGCGGTCTCGAGTTCGCGGGCCGCCTGCTCGTAGAGGCTCTTTTCGGTGTTGATCCGCCTGAGCAGAGCGGTCTTCTCCTGCTTGACCGCACCGAGCTCTTCTTCGGTGCGGGAAATCTCCTCCACCAGGGCGGCCAGGAGGCGGTTCTCCTCGTCGATCAGCTTTTCGATCTCGTCGAGCTCCTTCAACTGCCGGCGGAAACCGGTGAAGATCTGGCGGTCGCGTTCCAGCAAAAAGTGGAAATGATCCTGGAAGGAGAGGAGCTCCGGCAGGGTCTTGGAGGAGAAGGCGACGTTCATCACTCCCACCGAACCCAACCGGTAGTAGGAGGCCAGCCGTTTGCGGACATGCACCGCATAGACGTGTTTTTCCGCTTCGATGCGGCCGCGCTCCTCTTCCTTGTTCTCCAGCAGTCGTTGGTGGGCCTCCTGCCGTTGCTGGGCTTCGGCCAGGCGCTGCCGCTGGTCCATGAGTTTCTGGTCGATGGCCTCCAGATCGGCCAGCACCGAGCGTTCCTCTTTCTTGGAGCCCAGGATCTTCAGCTTCTGCTCGACGAGCCCCTCCTGCAGCCGCTGGATGCGCATCTCGTGGTCGGCGGTCTCCGGGGCCGCCGCCCGGCCGGCTGGGGCGGCCAGGAAGAGAGCGGCCAGAAGAGCAAAGAGCAGGTGGAGCCTGTTCATATGCGCAGGAATCTCCGCATCGCCGAAAAGCTGCCGCCGGTGCAGAGCAAAATGCTCGCGGCCACGATGAGGACCAGGGTCGGCGCCGGGAAGAAGTTGAATTCCATCATGGTTTCCAGCAGGCCCGGGCTGCTGAAGTTGAGCCGGATCCAGCGGAAGAGCAGGTAGAGCAGGGCAAGGCCCAGGCTCGAGCCCAGTAGCCCCTGGAGCAACCCTTCGAAGAGAAAGGGGGTGCGGATATAGGCGTTGCTGGCGCCCAGGAGCCGCAGGATCTCGAGTTCGGCCTGGCGCGCCATCACCGCCAGGCGAATGGTGTAGGCCACCATGAAGGTGGCGGTGAGGATGAGCAGCGCGGCGCTCATCAGCACGATGATCCGCAACAGACTCGTGAAGTAGTTGAAGCGCTCCACCCACTCCTGGCCGTACTGCACCTTGGTGGCGCCGGGCAGGGTCATGAGGTATTCGGAGAAGCGTTTTACCTCCTTGAGCGTGGCCAGCGACGGCAGGGGATAGACCTCGATGGAGGGCGGCAGGAACGAGGAGTCCAGGTCGTCGAGCATGTCGCGGTCGTTGCCGAGCTGATCGCCCAGCCGCGCGAAGGCCTGGTCGCGGCTGGTGAAGACGATTTTCTCCACCGGGCTGAAGTTGGTGATCTTCTCCCGCAGGTGGGCCTGCATCTCGGGGCCGACCTCCTCTTCCATATAGATGGTGAGCCGCAGGTCGTCGCCCAAGCGCTCGCCGGCCTTGATCATGTTGGAGTAGATCAGGAAGAAGAAGGCGAAGATGAGCACCGAGAGGCTGACGGTGAGCAGGGTCATGAACTGGGTGGCCCAGGTCTTCTGGAGATTACGGACGGTCTGGAGCACGGTGTAGGAGAAAAATTTCATCATCGCGGGGGTCGTCTTTTACAGGAAGCGTCCGTGGTGCAACTCGAGGACCTTGTGGGGGGAGTCGCGGATAATGGTTTCGTCGTGGGTGGCGATGAGGATGGTGGTGCCGCGGACGTTGCATTCCTCCAGCAGCTTCATGACCAGCCCCGTGGTGGTGGCGTCCAGGTTGCCGGTGGGCTCGTCGGCCAGGATCAGCCGCGGCCGGTTGGCCACCGCCCGGGCAATGGCCACCCGCTGCTGCTCGCCCCGGGACAGGCGGCCGGCCAGGGTCTCGTGCTTGTGCTCGAGCCGCAGCCGGCCGAGCAGTTCCGTCACCCGCTCCTGGATCTGGCGGTGGTTGGCGTAGGTCACCTCCATGGCCATGCCGATGTTCTGGGCCACGGTGCGGTCGGGCAGCAGCTTGAAGTCCTGGTAGGCCATGCCGATCTGGCGCCGCAGGGCGGGAACCTCGCCGGGCTTGAGCCGGGCCAGGTCGCGGCCCAGTACCTCGATCATGCCCTTTAGCGGCAGTTCCATGCCGCAGACGAGCTTCAGGAGCGTGGTCTTGCCGGCACCGCTCATGCCGGTGAGAAAGAGCATGCTGCCGGCCTCCACCGCCAGGGACACGTCCTTCAGGGCCACCACGTCGGGGGGGTAGACCTTGCTCACCTTGACGAGCTCCACCGCGGTCTCTCGGGGCTGTTTCATCGGGTTCGGTACCTTGCTGCGGCCGGGGATGCAGGGAACGCGCCGGCAATTAATCTGTTCGGTGTCTTTGTGTCTAAAGCGGTTGGCCTGTTCTGTCAACCGGAACTATGCAAACCGTTGGAGCCGTTGGAACCATTCCAACCGCTCGTCCTGGTTAAGGGGGTGGAAAACCGCCAGGTTTTGCAGGCCCTCTCAATCGAGTTGTTAAAGCTCGGTTTATAAATTGTATGACACCTTATCTTGTTGGATCGTAATGTGTTTTTTGTCTTTCAACGTGTTGATAAAAGAGGCCATTTCTTTTTCGTTTAATTTTTCTGTGAATAGAGAGTTGATAGTATTCGAAAGTGTCTTGATTTTTCGTGGCCTGGACTGACCCCTTCCTGCAAGATTTTTGATTACAGATTCTATCTTTTCATCAATATTGTTTGATTTTGAAATCCTCAAAAATGGGATTTCTGCGATGTCGTCATGCCTCGAGATTCGGGTTTTGTTAATTTTAAGATGCTTGACTAGCGGATCAAAGCCAGTGTCTTTCGATATTATGTGAAAAGAACCTTGAGGATCATTTGTTGTGAGGCTGCCTAGATAGAAGGATATGTGGAAATCCAATGCATTTTTACTGTTACCTGTAATTTTAATGTATGTTGCATCATTGCCAAAGCTCTGAAGGGCTGAAGCTAGCTCAAATGGTATTTTTGTTTGATTTTCTCCTATAAAAACGTAAATTTTGAGTGGGTGGCCTTGAAGAATATTTAGATTCTTCGGCTGCACATTCTCAAAATCAATGAGTACGTAATTTACAGGCACTCTTTATCCTTTTGGGCGCTTTAACAAACCGCTCAAACGGTTCAACCGGTTATTCGGCCAGGATGCGGTCGAACATGGCAAATGCCCGGGCCACGATGTCCTCGCCGGGATCGAGCTCCAGGTAGGATCTGCCGGCCAGTTCCTGGTTGACCAGGGTATCGCTGGCCGGCAGGATGCCACCGAGCGGCAGGTCGCCGCCCGCCGTCGCCTCCTCGATCTTGGCGGTGAGGGCGGCGGGCACCGGCTGCGGGGCCCGGTTGACGATCAGGAATTTCTTTTTGATCTCGATGCCGAGCGGCGCGGTGAGCTCCGCGATGCGGCGGGCGGTGAGGATGCCCCGGGCCGAGGGGTCGGAGACCACCAGCAGGGTGTCGATGGTGCGCAGGTTCATGCGGCTCAGGTGCTCCATGCCCGCCTCGTTGTCCACCAGGATATAACGGTAGTTGGTGGCCAGATGGTCCATGGTCATGGCCAGATACTGGTTGGCGGCGCAGTAGCAGCCGGGCCCGTCGGGCTGGCCCATGACCAGCAGATCGTAGCCCGTCTCTTCGACCAGCGCCTGGTGCACCTTCATCTCCATATACTGGTCGCGGGTGATGTTCGGGGGCAGGTCGCTCTTGAGCTCTTTCCTGATCGCTCCCAGGGTGAGCTCGTAATCGAGTCCCAGCAGCTCGTTCAGGTTGGCGTTGCTGTCGGCGTCCACCGCCAGCACCGGCGTCTGCTGGCGGTGCAGAAGGTAGGAGAGCAGAAGCGCCGAAGTGGTGGTCTTGCCGGTGCCGCCCTTGCCGGCCATGGCGATGACTTTGGTCATGGTGGTTCTCCAGAAGCGGCCGCCCCCCTCGAGAGAAGCGGCCGCGGTTTTCGGGTAAGTCGATATTTTTCCGGAAATACCGGATAGTTTGCCAGGACCACTATATAGAACGCATCGGGTGATGTCAAACGGAAAGCCGGCGGGAGAGCCCGGCTGCGGGCGCCGCCGGCGGCGCAATTATCCCTTGCAACTTGGAGTTTACCTGGTATTTTAGCCGCAGAGGTCATCGGCCTTCCGCGTTTTTTCGTTTACTTTACCGTCCCTGCCTTGCGGCATTTCCCCTGTACCAGCCGGTCTTTTTTTGAAGCGGCGCACAGCCGACGGGGACTGTATTATCCGTTTTCCGACCTCCATACGCATTATTCTAAGGAGACCAGCATGGACTACCGGGCAACCCTCAACCTGCCCCAGACCAGTTTCAAGATGAAGGCCGGGCTCGCCCAGCGCGAGCCCGAGTTCCTTGCCGCCTGGGACAAGGAAGATCTCTACGCCAAGCTGATGGCGGCCACTTCCTCGCGCCCCCTCTACGTTCTGCACGACGGCCCGCCGTACGCCAACGGCCACATCCATCTGGGCACCGCCTTCAACAAGATCCTCAAGGACATCATTCTGAAGAGCCGGCGGATGAGCGGCTTCCACTGCCCCTACGTGCCGGGCTGGGACTGTCATGGGCTGCCCATCGAGCACAACGTCGACAAGGAGCTTGGCGACAAGAAGAAGGATATCGGCATTCTGGGTGTCCGCAACGCCTGCCGCAAGTACGCCGAGAAGTGGATCAAGACCCAGAAGGCCGAGTTCCGGCGCCTGGGCGTGCTGGGCGACTGGGACGATCCCTACCTCACCCTCGACTTCCGCTACGAGGCGGCCATCGCCCGGGAGTTCAACCGCTTTCTGCTGAACGGCTCGGTGGTGAAGAGCAAGAAGCCGGTCTACTGGTGCTCCTCCTGCCGCACGGCGCTGGCCGAGGCCGAGGTGGAGTACCACGACCACACCTCGCCCTCGATCTACGTCAAGTTCCCGGTGGATTCCGGTTTGGGCGAGGTGGTGCCCGAGCTCGGTGCCGACCGCCTGGGCGGCCGCAAACTGTCGGTGGTGATCTGGACCACCACGCCCTGGACCCTGCCCGCCAACCTGGCGGTGGCCTTTCACCCCGACTTCACCTACGCCGCCGTGGCGGTGGGGGACGAGGTGTGGATCATGGCCGAGGAGCTGGTGGAAAGAGCCTTTGCCGATTTCGGGCCCGATGCCGCGCCGGGCGGCCACCAGGTGCTGGCCACCTTCTCCGCCGCCGGCCTCGAGGGCAAGACCTGCCGCCACCCGCTGATGGACCGCGAATCCCTCATGATCCTCGCGTCCTACGTGACCCTCGACTCCGGCACCGGCTGCGTGCACACCGCACCGGGCCACGGCCGCGAGGACTACCTCTCCGGCGTGCGCTACAATCTGCCCATCCTCTCGCCGGTGGACGCCGACGGCCGCTTCACCGACGAGGCCGGGCCCTACGCCGGGCTCCGCACCCGGGAGGCGAACAGGCAGATCTGCGACGATCTCGCCAAGGCCGGCGCCCTGGTGGGCGAGAAGAAGCTCGGCCATTCCTACCCCCACTGCTGGCGCTGCAAAGAGCCGGTGATGTTCCGGGCCACCGCCCAGTGGTTCATCTCCATGGACGAGAACGGCCTGCGCGACAAGGCGCTGGCGGCCATCGATTCGGTCGCCTGGACTCCTTCCTGGGGCCGTGAACGGATCCACGGCATGGTGGAGGGCCGGCCCGACTGGTGTCTCTCCCGGCAGCGGGCCTGGGGCGTGCCGCTCACCGTGTTCACCTGCGCCGACTGCGGCGAGGTGCTGCGAAACGAGTCGGTTGCCGCCCGCATCGTCGAATTCTTCGAAAAAGAAGGGGCCGACGCCTGGTTCCGGCGCCCGGCCAGCGACTTCCTGGGAGCAGAGAGCCGCTGCGGCGCCTGCGGTTCGGCCTCCTTCGACAAGGAGACCGACATCCTCGACGTCTGGTTCGATTCCGGGGTGAGCTACGCCGCCGTGCTCGAGGAGCGCGACGGCCTGCGGGCGCCTGCCGACCTCTATCTCGAGGGCAGCGACCAGCACCGCGGCTGGTTCCAGAGCTCGCTTTTGGCCGCCGTCGGCACCCGCGGCATCGCCCCCTACCAGGGCGTGCTCACCCACGGCTTCGTGGTGGACGGCAAGGGCAAGAAGATGTCCAAATCCATTGGCAACGTCATCGCTCCCGAGGAGGTGATCAAGCAGTACGGCGCCGAGATCCTCCGGCTCTGGGTGGCCAGCGAGGACTACCGGGACGACATCAAGATCTCCGACGAGATTTTAAAGCAACTCTCCGACGCCTACCGCAAGATCCGCAACACCATCCGCTACCTGCTCGGTAACCTCTACGATTTCGATCCCGCCGCCCACCGGCTGCC
>JBFHWX010000176.1:0-6517 GCA_041599275.1 Desulfobulbales bacterium
GCACCGATCACCACTGCCACGTTGTCCCGCAACAGCCCGATGGCGGCAACCAGGGTGGAGAGGCCAACGAGGAGGAAATACTGGGGGCCGAGCCGGGCACCTTTTTCCACCTCCTCGAAAAGCTCCTCACGGGTCGCCACCTCCCTGGCCACTTTTTCCCCCTGGCCGTCCTGGCGGTCCGGCAAGGGCAGCACGGCTTCCGGGTCGCTGAGCACGATCCGCCCCTGGGGACCGAGCATGCCGTAGAAGGCGTCGATCACCTTCTGGCTTTCGGCGTTTTCCACCAGCATGGAGACCGCTCCCATGCAGGATTCTTCTCCGGACGCGACCCAGACGGGCTCGATCTTCTTCTCCCGGGCGGTGCGCAGCAGAGCCTCGATCTTTTCGTGCTCGATCA
Organism: Desulfobulbales bacterium; assembly: GCA_041599275.1. Lineage (GTDB taxonomy): Bacteria > Desulfobacterota > Desulfobulbia > Desulfobulbales > BM004 > JBFHWX01. The sequence continues at coordinate 398 of JBFHWX010000176.1, forward strand.
CGATCTCCAGTCGCTTCACTGCTCTCCCCCGGCCTGCCCGTTGCCATCGGTACCGTGGTTCTTCTCCGCGGCGGCCAGCAGCTCTCTGAATTCGCCTGCTTCCAGGGTCTCCTTGTGCAGCAGCTCGCAGGCGATCTTCTGGAGCAGGTGTTCCTTTTCCTTCAGGGTTTCCTGCACACCCCGCATCCGCTCCTCGAGGATATGGCGCACCTCTTCGTCGATGAGCCGCGCCGTCTGGTCGCTGATCTCCTTGTGGGGGAACATGCCCTGCTGCAGGTACTGGGCACCCGGTTCCTGGTAAGTGGCCTGACCGAGCTTCTCGGTCATGCCGTACATGGTGACCATGGAGCGGGCGATGTCGGTTGCCTTCTGCAGATCGTTCTGGGCGCCGGTGGTGATCTCACCGAAGATGAGCTCTTCCGCGGCCCGGCCACCGAGGAGTACGTCGATCTTCTCGAGGAGCTCGGTGCGGCTCATCAGGAAGCGTTCCTCGGTGGGCAGCTGCAGGGTGAAGCCCAGGGCGCCGATGCCGCGGGGCACGATGGTGATCTTGTGGACCTGTTCGGCGGTGTCGCGGAAAGCGGCGATCAACGCGTGGCCGGTCTCGTGGTGGGCCACGATCCCTTTTTCGAGATCGTTCAGAACCCGGTTCTTCTTCTCGAGGCCGGCGATGATCCGGTCGATGGCTTTTTCAAAATCCTCGTTATGCACCGCTTCCTTGCCGTCGCGCACGGCAAGCAGCGTCGCCTCGTTCACCAGGTTGGCCAGATCGGCGCCGGTAAAGCCCGGAGTGCGGCGGGCGATGACCTCGAGGTCCATTTCGGGATCGAGCACGATATTCTTGGCATGCACCTTGAGAATGGCGACCCGTTCCCGCAAGTCCGGCCGGTCGACCAGGATCTGGCGGTCGAAACGCCCCGGGCGCAGAAGGGCCGGGTCGAGAATCTCCGGCCGGTTGGTGGCGGACAGGATGATCACCCCCTTGTTGGCCTCGAAGCCGTCCATTTCGACGAGCAACTGGTTCAAGGTCTGCTCGCGCTCGTCATGGCCGCCACTGATGCCGCCGATGCCGCGGGCCTTACCGAGGGCGTCGAGTTCGTCGATGAAGACGATGCAGGGCGCCGTTTTGCCCGCCTGCTCGAAGAGATCCCGGACCCGTGCGGCGCCAAGCCCGACGAACATCTCGATGAAGTCCGAGCCGCTGATCGAAAAGAACGGCACCCCGGCCTCGCCGGCGATGGCCTTGGCAAAAAGGGTCTTGCCGGTGCCCGGAGGACCGACCAGGAGAATGCCCTTGGGGATCTTGGCGCCGAGCCGGGTGAACTTCTCCGGGGTGCGCAGGAATTCGACGATCTCCTGCAGTTCGCGTTTCGCCTCCTCCTGGCCCGCCACCGAATCGAAGGTGATGCCGAGATCGGTCTGGGCGATGATCTTCGCCTTGTGCTTGCCGAGGGTCATCATGCCGGGCCCGGCCTGGCCCATGCGACGGATGAGGAACATCCAGATGCCCACGAAGATGACCATGGGAATTATCCAGGAAAGGATGGCCTTTAAAAAGGTGTTCTCGTTCTCGGCCACGATATCGACGCCGTTCTCCTCGAGAAAGGCGACCAGGTTCGGGTCATCGAGCCGCGGCGTCTTGAAGATGCTTTTCGGAAAGAGCGGCTCCTGCTTGTCGCCCGTCAACTGCTCGAAGCCGCGCAGATGGTTGGCCGAGATCACCACCGAGGTGATCTTCTTCTCGGAAACATGCCGCTTGAACTGGGTGTAAGAGACATTGATCACCTGGGGAGCGAGCCAGACCTGGATGAGCCAGAAGGTCATGAGGGCAATAAGGATGTACGACATGGAAAACGACATCTTCCTGTCTTGCGGCACTTTCATGGGATCTCCGTTGGTGTTTGGAGGACGGGCGGGAGGAGCATAGGGTCTCCGGCAAACATGACGACTCCTTGACGGCTTCTTCTATTTCAGACCTTTCCCCGTCTTTTTGCAACGTTTTCTCTCAAACCCTACCGGTTTCACTTCTTCCCGGCAGAACCATGCAAGCATCTCGGGCAGATAAAAATTCCGCTTCTTTCCGCCGTTGCATTCCCCTCTCTTTTGGCGTACCCTTCACTACACGGTCTACCCGTAATTCCGCGTCAGTCGTCATCACCGCCGGGACCCCTGCACCGATGAACACCCAACTGCACTGCGACATCCTGCCCCAGCCCGACGACACCACCTGCGGCCCCACCTGCCTGCACGCCATCTACCGCTACTTCGGAGACACCATCCCGCTGGGCCAGGTGATAGCCGAGACCACCAAACTGAAAAGCGGCGGCACCCTCGCCGTCTACCTCGCCAACCACGCACTGCAGCGCGGCTACGGAGCGACCATCTATACCTACAACCTGCGGGTCTTCGACCCCAGTTGGTTCCGGGAAGGAGCGACGCCCGACATCCGCGACCGGCTCCTGGCCCAGGCCAGGGCCAAGGGCAAACCCAAGATCAGTCTGGCCACCAAAGCCTATATCGATTTTCTCGACCTCGGCGGCACCCTGCGTTTCGAGGACCTCACCGGCAGCCTGCTGCGCCGTTACCTCAAGCGTGAACTGCCGGTCATCGCCGGTTTGAGCTCCACCTATCTCTACCGGGACAAGCGAGAAATCGGCGAAACCGGTGAAGAGGACGACATCCGGGGCGAGCCCGCCGGCCACTTCGTGGTGCTTTGCGGCTACAACCAGGCCGTGCGCAAGGTCTATGTGGCCGATCCTTACCTGCCCAACCCCCTGGGGGGCGAGCAGCGCTATTCGGTGGGCATGTCGCGGCTCATCGGCGCCATCCTGCTTGGCGTCCTCACCCACGACGCCAATATCCTCATCATCATGCCCGGAAATGAACCAACAGGGGAGATGGCGTGACAACCGACCGCAGCCCATGCCAGGGCAGGACCCCGCAGCCAGCGCAGAAGGCCAGCCCATGACCTCGACCCTGGTCATCGTCAACGACCCGCGGGACTGGCCCCTGGCCATCGAGGGGGTAGAGATCGTCGCCGCCTCCTCCTATCTCACCGGCGAACGGTTCGCCAAACCGGGAAACGTGCGGCTCTTCAACCTCTGCCGCTCCTACCGCTACCAATCCACCGGCTACTACGTCTCGCTGCTGGCCGCCGCCCGGGGCCACAAGGCGCTGCCGGACATCACCACCATCCAGGACATGAAAAACCAGGCGGTCATCAGGATAGCCGCCAGCGACATCGAGCCGGTCATCCAGAAGAGCCTGGCTACCATCCGTTCCAAGGAGTTCGTGCTCTCCATTTATTTCGGCAGGAACCTGGCAAAAAAGTACGACCTTCTCTGCCAGCCGCTCTTTCGCCTGTTCCAGGCGCCCCTGCTGCGGGCCTTTTTCGTTTACCACGACCGCTCCGGCAAATGGCTGCTGCAGAACATCACTCCCATCGCCGCCCGGGACATCCCGGACGAGCACTGGGAATTCGTGCTGGAGGTGGCTCGCGACTTCTTCGCCCGCCGCCGGCTTACCGTGCGCCAAAAAGCGAAATTCAGCTACGACCTGGCCATTCTGGTCAACCCGGAGGAAGCGGAGCCTCCCTCCAATCCCAAGGCCCTGCTGAAATTCGAAAAAGCGGCGGAAAGCCTCGGGTTCGCCTGCGAGCGGATCAGCCAGCACGACTACGGCCGGCTGGCCGAGTTCGACGCTCTCTTCATCCGCGAGACCACCAGCGTCAACCACCACACCTACCGGTTCGCCCGAAGGGCAGAGGCCAAGAAACTGGTGGTGGTGGACGACCCGGCCTCCATCCTCAAATGCACCAACAAGGTCTTCCTCGCCGAGCTTCTCCAGAAGAACCGGATACCGACGCCCAAAACCCTTATTCTGCAGCGGGACCGGCGGACACCCGGCCGGAAGATCGCCGCCGAACTCGGCCTGCCCTGCATCCTCAAACAACCGGACAGTTCCTTTTCCCAGGGGGTGGTCAAAGTCGACGACCACGACGGTCTCGACCACTGGCGAAAAGAGCTGTTCAACAGCTCCGACCTGATCATCGCCCAGGAATACATGTTCACTTCCTTCGACTGGCGGGTCACCCTGTTCGACCGCCAGCCGCTCTTCGTCTGCAAGTATTTCATGGCGAAGAAACACTGGCAGATCATAAAGAGGGACAGGCAAGGAAAAAAGACCGCCGACGGCTCCTCCCTCACCCTGCCGGTGGAACACGCCCCCAGCGGCCTCGTCAAGCTGGCTGTAAAAGCCGCCAATCTGGTGGGCGACGGGCTCTACGGCGTCGATCTCAAGGAGATCGACGGCCGCTTCCGCGTCATCGAGATAAACGACAACCCCAGCATCGACGCCGGCGTGGAGGATACCGTGCTCAAGGACGGGCTCTATCTGCGCATTATGGAGGTGTTCCGGCGCCGCCTGGAACAGATGAGGAAATGACCGCAACCATGACCGAAACAGGCGGGGACTCCCCTCACATCTTCGAGGGATATGGCGTCGAGCTCGAATACATGATCGTCGACCGCGACTCCCTGGACGTGCTGCCGAAGGCCGACAAACTGCTGGAAGCGGTGGCTGGCCGGATCGTAAACGAAGTGGAAACCGGCCCCCTCGGTTGGTCCAACGAACTGGCCCTGCACGTCGTGGAACTCAAGACCCTCGGTCCGGTGGATGCCATCTCGCCGCTCGCTCCCCTTTTCCGCCGGGACATCCGCCGGGTCAACGAGCTGTTGCGCTCCTTTGGCGGCATGCTGATGCCCACCGCCATGCATCCCTGGATGGATCCGCACCGGCACACGGTGCTGTGGCCCCACGGCAACCACGAGATCTACGAAAGTTACCACCGGATTTTCGACTGCCGCGGCCACGGCTGGAGCAACCTGCAGTCGGCCCACCTGAACCTCGGTTTCAACAACGACCAGGAATTCGGCCGGCTGCACGCCGCCGTCCGCCTCGTGCTGCCACTGCTGCCGGCCCTGGCCGCCAGCTCCCCGGTGGTTGAGGGAAAAACCAACGGACTCCTCGACAACCGGCTCGAATTCTACCGCCACAACCAGAAACGGCTGCCCGCCATCGCCGGGGCCATCATCCCCGAGGCGGTAAGCAGCCGAGCCGAATACGAGGAGCGTATCTTCAAAAAGATCTATGCGGAAGTGGCGCCCCATGACCGGGACAACATCTTGCGATACGAATGGCTCAATTCCCGGGGCGCCATCGCCCGCTTCGAACGCAACGCCATCGAAATCCGCCTGCTCGACGTCCAGGAAACCGCCGAGGCCGACCTGGCGGTGGCCGCCGGCATCGTCGGCGCCCTCAAAGCCCTTGCCTCGGGCTGCTGGTCATCGACCCGGGAGCAGCTTTCCTTTAACGAACAGGATCTTCTGCCTCTGCTACTGGGAACCATCGGCGAGGGCGAACGCTTCGTCATCGACCACGGCTTCTACCTCGAAGCCCTTGGCCTGCCGGGCCGTCCCTTGCCGGTGGCCGACGTCTGGCGCCACCTGACCGCCGGCTTCCTGGCCGACTGCCGGCAGCAGACGCCGGAACTGGTCCTCACCCTCGAAAAGATCCTCGAGCACGGCCCCCTGGCTCGCCGCATCCTGACGGCGCTGGGCAACGGTTATTCCGTCGAGGACCTGAAAACGGTGTACCGCCGTCTTTGTCTCTGTCTCCAGGAAGGAGAGCTTTTTTTACCATGAAACAAGACGATCCAACCCGGACAGAAAAGAAAGAGCCCGACCAGAGCGAAGAACAAGGCGGCCGCCGCGGTGTGCCACTGGTCCCCATCGTCTCCTGCGAACACGCCGGCAACGAGGTGCCGGAGGAACTCCGGCACCTGTTCCGTTGTGCCGGAAAGCTGCTGTCCAGCCACCGGGGCTACGATATCGGCACCCTGGAAGCCGGCCGTTTCCTGGCCCACGGTTTGGGGGCGCCTCTGTTCGTCACCACCATCTCGCGGTTGGTGGTCGACTGCAACCGCTCCCTCCACCACCCCACCCTCTTCTCCCGCATGACGGAACGGTTGCCGGCGGAGGAAAGGCAGCGGATCATCGCCCGCCATTACACGCCGCACAGAAGGGCGGTGGAAAACGAAGTGCGCTCGGTTCTGAACCGAGC
>JBFHWX010000177.1:0-6517 GCA_041599275.1 Desulfobulbales bacterium
CACCACCTGCCCGCTCGCCTGCAGAGCCCTGACCAGACGCAGCTTCTGCTCGGGCGCCACCCTGGCGAAGACCGCCGTTCTTTCTGCCTGTTCGGTGAGCTCCCGGTCGGAGAGGGAGGCCAACTCGCCGCCGGTGAGCACCCGCGGTCGCCCTTCGGCGGCGGCGCCGTCGAGCCCGATCTGGCCGGCGATGGCGGCGGCGGTGGCGGCGTGGTCGCCGGTGATCATCTTCACCCGGATACCGGCCGCCTGGCAGACCCGGACCGCCTGCACGGCCTCGGCCCGGGGCGGATCGATCATGGCCATGAGCCCGATGAAAACGAGGTTGGCGCCCACGCTTTCGTGGCTGACGGCCTCGGTGCCGGCTGGCAGAGCGGCACCGGCGAAGGCGAGCACCCGCAAACCCTGGCGGGCCATGTCCTCGACCTGGCCATGGATCTCACCGCTGTCGAGGGCAACGGGGTTGCCTTCCCCGTCGAGCATGGAGGCGCAACGGGCAAGCACCGCCTCCACCGCGCCCTTGAGGTAAAGCTGCCGGCCGGGGCCGTCGTGCCTGGAATGCAGCGATGCCATGTACTGGTGTTCGGATTCGAAGGGCAGCGCATCGAGCCGGGGGTGCATCCTCTTCTGGGCGACCAGGTCGAGGCCAGCCTTGACCGCGGCCACCAGCAACGCCCCCTCGGTGGGATCGCCCTGCACCTGCCACTGTCCGCTCTCGGTCAACAGCATGCTGTCGTTGCAGAGAAGGCCGGCCAGGAGGCATTCGGCCATGGCGGGGAAAAGCTCCGGGTCGACGGGTTGTTCACCGAGCAGAAGGGCCCCATCGCCCGGGTCGTATCCGGCGCCGCTCACCTCGATCACGGCGCCGCCGGCCACGATGCGGCGCACGGTCATCTGGTTCTCGGTCAGGGTGCCGGTCTTGTCGGAGCAGATAACGGTGGTGGAGCCAAGGGTCTCCACCGCCGGCAGCTTGCGGATGATCGCCCGGCGCTTGGCCATGCGGCCGACGCCGATGGCCAGGGTGATGGTCACCGCCGCCGGCAGCCCTTCGGGGATGGCGCCCACGGCCAGGGCCACCGCCGCCATGAACATGTCGATGAAGGGCTGGCCCCGGAACATGCCCACGCCAACCGTGAGGGCGGCCAGGGCCAGGATGGCATAGAGCAGCACATGGCTGAACTGCTCGATCTTGCGGGTAAGCGGAGTGGCCAGTTCCTGGCTGGTGGCAATGAGCTCCGAAATGCGCCCCACCTCGGTGCGGTCACCGGTGGCGGTGACCATTCCCCGTCCCTGGCCGTAGGTCACCAGGGTCGAGGCGTAGGCCATGTTGCGGCGGTCCGCCAGCACCGTGTCGGTAGAGAACAGGGCCGTGGTCTTTTCCACTGGCAACGACTCGCCGGTGAGAGCCGATTCGTCGATCCGCAGTTCCCGTCCCCAGAGAAGGCGCAGGTCCGCCGGCACCTTGTCGCCGCTGGCCAGCAACACGAGATCGCCCGGCACCAGATCGCGGGCCGAAATCCGCTGCTTTTCGCCCCCCCGCAGCACCGTGGCCTCGTTGGTCATGGTCCGGGCCAGGGCGGAGAGGGCATCCACCGCCTTGGCTTCCTGGAGATAACCGATCACCGCGTTGACCAGGACAACGCCGAAGATGACACCGGAATCCACCCACTCCCGCAGCCCGGCGGTGACCATGCCCGAGGCGATGAGGATATAGATGAGGGGCTGGTGAAACTGCAGCAGGAAGCGCATCAAGGGGCTCCGCCCCTTTTTCCCGGTAATCGCGTTGGGGCCATGAATGCGTAACCGCTCCCCGGCCTCCGTATTCGTCAGGCCTGCTTCCGGGTCGCCGCCCAGGCTGACAACAATTTCTTCCGCCGGCAGGGAATGCCAGTGTCTGTTCTCTTGGAAACTCATGGTATCCGAAAAAAGGGAGGGTGGTGACGGTCACGGCTTCACGCCGTCAGAGGAATCGGCGGCGTGAAGAAAATGAACCGTGTCGGTGTCGCATGGAAGACCTGTCAATGGGTCTCAGGGAATGGTTGCAGGCCTGGTCATGGAGACGAGCCCGCCACCACCTTCTTACCAGAAATCTGCCGCCGCAGCACACACTTTTCATCCCGGATGGCTGTGGAGAGAGCGGTGCCGGCGACCAGCAGGAGGCCGGCGGCCAGAAAGGAGTTGGCAAAGGAACCGGTGGTCGCGGCCAGGGACTGGGAGATGCGGCTCATCACGAAGCCGCCCACCCCCCAGGCGGTGAAGACCAGCCCGTAGTTCACTCCGAAATGCTTGATGCCCCACAGATCCTTGGTAAAGGAAGGAAAGAGGGCGAGGTTGGCGCCGTAGTTGAACCCTATGAGGGTGGCCAGCAACACGATGAGCAAGGCTCCGGAGGCGGTGGAGGTGGCCGGCACGCAGGCGAACATGAGCAGGGCCTGGAACAGGAAGACCCCGGCCAGGGTGCGGCGGCGGCCGATCCGGTCGCTCACGATCCCTGCCACGATGCGGCCGGCGGCGTTGCCCACCGCCAGGAGCGCCACGGCCAGAAAGGCGTTGGCACCGAGGGAATTCTTGGCCATGCCGGCCACCGAACCGATCACCATGAGGCCGGCGCCGGCGCCGATGAAGTAGAGCACCCAGAGAAGCCAGAAGGACCGGGTGCGCAGCATCTCCAGTGGCCGCACCTCGCACTCGTCGAACTGGGCGCGGCGCTCCTGGTTGTTGCCGCTCCGGCAGCGCCGGTCCTTGAAGCCCCCCGGTATAAAACCCGGCGGCGGATTCTGCAGCAGACTGCCCAAGAGGCTCACCACCAGCAGGAAGGCGATGCCGAAAAAGAGCATGGTTTTCTGCAACCCCCAACCAGCGAGCAGGTACTCGGAAAGGGGCGCTATGTACACCGAGGCCAGGCCGAAACCGGAAACCACGATGCCGGCGATGCGCCCGGTCTGGTTGGGCGGAAACCACTTGAGGGCCGGCGGCGTGGCGGACGAATAGCCAAAGGCGAGGCCGGTTCCCACCAGGACGCCGAAACCCAGGACCCAGGAGAGGTAGGCGGTGGTCTGGGAAATCCAGATAAACCCGGCTCCCACCAGCACCCCGCCGATGGTGGCGCTGAGCCGCGGCCCGAAAGTGTCCTGGCAGCGGCCGGCCAGGATCATCATGAAGGCGAAGACCAGGCAGCAGACGGCGTAAGGGTCGTTGAGCGAAGCCAGATCCCAGGCAAAGGCGCCCTCGCCGCCGGTTTCGATGGACTGCCTGATAGCTCCCTTGAAAATGCTCCAGGTATAGAGCACGCCCAGGGCCAGGTTGATGCCGGTGCCGGCCGCGGCGACGATTTTCCCTCGGTTCCTCACCTCTTGCGCCATCTCCCTTCCCTCCGTAAAGAAGTTTTTCAAACAGGCCGCCCCCGGGACATATCCCCTTATGATAGTGTACGGCGTGTTTTTAGCAATGGCGAACTGAAGCAGCACGGTCCCCTGGGTTCACAGGGCACTGTCCGCTTAATCCCGACACATGACTGTTGGTCGCGATTAACCGCACAGGGAATCAGAGGGGGGCGGGGCGTTCCAACCGGTAATAATGGGAAAGGGGGAAATTGCAGATCTCACAGGGCGCTGCCGGCTGCTCATCCACCAAGGAGCCGCAGATCTCGCAAACATGGTAATTGGGGTTCATGCCCTCAATTCTTTTCGCCAGAGACGAAAAAAACAGCCCGGAATACTTCTTGATCTGGCGGATCATCTTTTCATGCTGGCGGTGCGATTTCCAGGCGTACATACAATTGACCACCGCCTGGTCGTGGGACTCCGAAGCAAGCCGGGTCAACACCTCGGGATAGAACTGCTCTATCTTTTCGAGTTCCTTGCGGGCCGCCCGGTTGAGGTTCTCCTTGGTGGAGCCGACCGAGACCTGAACTTCTTCTTCCCCTGCCGGGGCCAGCAGGGTTTCGAGCAGCCTCAGGTAGGCATCGGCATGGACCTTTTCGGAAACCGCGAAGGCGGAGAACAGATAGGCGATGTTGTCGAATTTTTCTTTCAGGGCCTTGCTGCTGTAGGCGAGATAGTGACGGTGGGCGATGGTCTCGGACCAGTAGGCCTCGACAAGCACCCGGGCGGTGAGCGGGTAGCGTTGCTTTTCCGCCTCCCCGGCCCAAAGCATGGAGCGCAGCGGCGCAAAGGGCGGGCAGAGGGCGAGCAGAGCGGAAAGGTACAGGAATCGTCTGCGGCACAGCATATTCTCCTCCTTTCTTTCTAGACTCACCGCCCGCTAGCCAGCCTCCACCAACGCCTTGCGACGCCGCAGCATGAAATAGAGCACCGGCACCGCCATGCGGCTGATGAGAAGCGAGGCGATCTCGCCGAACATGAGCGAGATGGCCAGGCCCTGAAAGATCGGGTCGGCGAGGATCACCGAGGCGCCCACCACCACGGCGAGCGCGGTGAGCAGCATGGGCCGGAAACGGATGGCGCCGGCCTCCACCACCGCCTCGGCGAGCGGCAGGCCGTGGGCCAGGCGCAGCTCGATGAAATCGACCAGGATGATCGAATTCCTGACCACAATGCCTGCCCCGGCCATGAAGCCGATCATCGAGGTGGCGGTGAAGAAGGCACCGAGCGCCCAGTGGGCCGGCAGAATGCCGATGAGCGAAAAGGGGATGGCCGCCATCACCACCAGCGGTACCCAATAGTCCTTGAACCAGCCCACCATCAGCATGTAGATGAGGATCATCACCGCGCAGAAGGCAAGCCCCAGGTCGCGGAAGACTTCGAGAGTGATGTGCCACTCGCCGTCCCACTTGATGGCCGGCTCGGTATCGGTGAAGGGCTGGGCCAGGTTGTAAAGCGGCACCGGGCCGGGGGCGCCGCCGTAGTCGGCTTTGTCGAGCCGGGCCAGCTCACGGTTCATGGCAAAGATGGCATAGGCCGGGCTTTCGGCCTCGCCCGCCACATCGCCGGTGACGTAGATCACCGGTTTGAGGTTCTTGCGGTAAATGGGCTGGTCCACCGGCTCCTCTGCCACCGTCACCAGCTCGCGGAGCGGCACCAGGGGCGCCTGCGGGTTGCGGCTCGAGCGGAGCTGCAGGTTGAGCACGGAATCGATCCGGGCCCGCTCTCCCTGGGGCAAGCGGAGGACGATGTTGACCTCTTCCTTGTCATGGGGCTGGTGGAAGAGATCCACCGGCGCGCCGCCCACGGCGAGTTCCACGGCAGCGGAGATCTCCGCCTCGGAAAGACCGTTCAAGGCCGCCTTTTCCTCGTCCACCGCGAGCACGGTCTTCGGGCGTTCCTCCTCCCGGTACCAGTCGACGTCCACCACCCCCGGGGTCGCCGAAAAAATCTCTTTCACCCGGGAGGCCAGGGCGAAGCGCTCGGCGTCGGTCTCCCCATAGATTTCCGCCACCAGGGTCTGCAGCACCGGCGGCCCCGGCGGCACCTCGGCCACCGCCACCGCGGCCCCGTAGCGGTCGGCGATTGCAGCCAGCGCCGGCCGCACACGTTTGGCGATCTCGTGGCTCTGGGCGCTCCGCTCGTGTTTGGGCAGCAGGTTTACCTGGATATCGGCCAGGTGGGGGGCCTGGCGCATGTAATAGTGGCGCACCAGACCGTTGAAGTTGTAGGGAGAACTGGTGCCGGCGTAAACCTGGTAGTTCACCACCTCGGGCTCCCGGCCCGCTGCCTGGGCCATCTCGCGGGCCACCCGGGCGGTGTGCTCGAGGGGAGTGCCCTCTGGCATGTCGAGGATGATCTGGAATTCGCTCTTGTTGTCGAAGGGCAGCATCTTCACCTTGACGAGCCCCAGGTAGACCATGGCACAGGAGCCGGCCAGCAACAGGCCGATGGCCAGGAAGAAAACGAAGCGCCAGCCGCCGTGACCGAGGAGCGGGTCCATGATCCGGTGGTAGAGCCGGGTGAAAAAATCGTCGGGCGCGTGGTCGTGGTCGACACTCGCCTGCCCGTCTTGCGAGGCGGAGGCCAGGCGCCGCTTCAATACCCGGACCGCAGCCCAGGGGGTGACGGTGAAGGCGATGATGAGGGAAAAGAGCATGGCCGCCGAAGCGCCGATGGGGATCGGCCGCATGTAGGGCCCCATGAGACCGCCCACGAAGGCCATGGGCAGGATGGCGGCGATCACCGCCCAGGTGGCGAGCACCGTCGGGTTGCCCACCTCGCTCACCGCCTCCACCGCCACCGCGAGCATGGTCTTCTCCTGGCTGCCGGGCAGCCGCAGGTGGCGGACGATGTTCTCCACCACCACGATGGCGTCGTCCACCAGGATGCCGATGGAGAAGATGAGCGCAAAAAGGGTGATGCGATTGAGCGTATAGCCGTAGAGATAAAAAAGCAGAAGGGTCAGCGCCAGGGTGGAGGGGATGGCCAGCAGCACAACGATGGACTCCCGCCAACCCAGGAAGAAGAGGATGAGCAGCGCCACCCCGAAGACGGCGATGCCCATGTGCAGCAGCAGCTCGTTGCTCTTCTCGGCGGCGGTTTCGCCGTAGTTGCGGGTGACGCTCACCCCC
>JBFHWX010000178.1:0-6503 GCA_041599275.1 Desulfobulbales bacterium
ATGCTTACCGATCTGCATGATGCAATTTTATCGTCCCTGTCCGCCGATTTCCCGTCAGTGCCGAGCGTCGAGGCCTATCCGCACCTGCGCCGCAAGGTGGTCGTGCCGGCCATTTTCGTCGAGATGGACGACATGCAGCCGCCGGCGTCCGGCGATCCGGGGACCGGGCAGCTTGCCCTCGACGCCCGCTTCCGGGCCTTTATCGTGTTCGATCGGACGCGGTCGGACGACCACCTGCAGGCCGTCAACCTGGCGGCGAGTGTTGCCCTGTCGATATACCTCGGCGGCCGGTTCGGGCAGCGGGTGGGCCCGGCCCGCATTACCCGGGTGGCGGCCGACGATTTCGCCAAGAGCGAACTGATCGGCTTCGTGGTCTGGGTTGTCGAGTGGTCGCACCTGGTGCGGCTCGGGGAGTCGATCTGGGAGGACGACGGGGTGACGCCCTCCGAAGTGTGGCTCGGCTGGAGCCCGGAGATCGGCGCCGCTCACGTGGACGACTATGAGCAGGTGGAGGAGGTGCCCGGTGCGTGACGTGGAGCGACGATTGATCGATCTGGAGCGCCGGCTGGCCAACCTGGTACGGTTGGGTCGGGTGGCCGAGGCCGATTACGAGGGCGCCCTGGTCCGAGTGGCCTCGGGCGACCTGCTGACCGGCTGGCTGCCGTGGCTCACCCGCCGGGCCGGTACCGATGTGGACTGGTGGGCGCCGGAGGTCGGCGAGCAGGTCGTGGTTGTCTCGCCCTTCGGCGAGCCGTCGATGGGCGTGGTGATGGCGGCGGTTTATCAGCAGGCGCACCCGGCGCCGGAGACGAGCCCGGACGTGCGACGGGTCGGGTTCGCCGACGGCACCACCATCACCCATGATCGGGTGGCGCACCGGATGTCGATAAGCTGCGCCGGCGACCTGGCGATTGTCGTTCAGGGTGTCGTGACCCTGCAGGGTAATTTGTCGGTAACCGGCAACATCAATGCCTCCGGGTCAATTATCGACGGCGGCGGCAATACCCCTAACCATAGCCATTAGAGGGCGATGCAATGAAACAGTACCGGGTCATCAAGGACAAGGAAATCGGCGGCCGGACGTACCGGGCCGGCGACACCGTCGAGCTGCATCCGCGCCAGGCCAAGTACCTGCTCGGCACCTGGCTCGAAGAGGAAAAAGCCGGCCCGGCGCCGGTGAAACGCGGCAAGGCCGCAAAATCAGGAGGAGACGACAATGCCTGAACAGTTTCTGCATGGCGTGGAGATAGTCCAGATCGACGACGGGCCGCGCCCCATTCAGACGGTGCGCTCCGGGGTCATTGGCCTGGTGGGTACGGCGCCCGATGCCGATGCCGCGGCCTTCCCCCTCAACACTCCGGTGTTGATCGCCGGTAACCGGGGCGAGGCGGCCAAGCTCGACACAGTGGGCGACGGCGAGGGCACCCTGCCCGACGCGCTCGACGCGATTTTCGACCAGGCCGGCGCCATGGTGGTGGTGATTCGGGTCGAGGAGGGGGCGGACGAGGCGGAGACGCTCTCCAATGTGATCGGCGGCGTCGACGGCGCCACCGGTCAGTACGAGGGTGTCCAGGCCCTGCTCGCCGCCGAGTCGGTGGCCAAAGTGCAGCCAAAAATCCTCTGCGCCCCCGGGTTCACCCATCAGCGGCCGACCGGCGTGTCGGCCGTTGCCGTGGACACCGGCGGCTCCGGCTACACCAGCGCCACGGTATCGTTTTCCGGCGGCGGTGGTTCCGGCGCCGAGGCTACGGCCACTGTAGCCGGCGGGGTGGTGACCGGCATTGCCGTTACCAAGGGCGGCTCCGGCTATACCAGCGAGCCCACCGTCACCATCGGCGGCGACGGTACCGGTGCCACCGCCACAGCCACCACAGGTTCGGTGGCCAACCCGGTGGTGGCGGAGCTGCTCGGCATCGCCGACCGGATGCGGGCCGTGATCCTCGCCGACGGCCCGAACACCACCGACGCCGACGCCATCACCTACCGCGAGGACTGGGGCAGCAAACGGGTCTACGTGGTCGACCCCTGGACAAAGGTCTGGGACACGGTCAGCTCGTCGGCGGTGGACATGCCGGCCTCGGCCCGGGTGGCCGGCATGATCGCCAAATCGGACAGCGAGCGAGGCTTCTGGTGGAGCCCGTCGAACCGGGAGATGTACGGCATCGTCGGCACCGCGCGGCCGGTCGATTTCGCCCTCGGCGACCCGAACAGCCGGGCCAACTACCTGAACGAAAACGAGGTGGCCACCGTCATCCAGCAGGACGGCTATCGGCTGTGGGGTAACCGCACCTGTTCGAGCGACCCGGTGTGGGCGTTCCTCTCCGTGGTGCGTACCGCCGACATGATCAACGAAAGTCTGCAGCGTGCCCACCTCTGGGCGGTTGACCGCAACATCACAAAAACCTATTTCGAGGAGGTGGAGGGCGGGGTCAACGCCTACCTGCGGCACCTCACCGCCATCGGCGCCATCCTGGGCGGCAGGTGCTGGGCGGACCCCGAGCTCAACACGCCGACCGCCCTTGCCGCCGGTAAGGTCTACTTCGACTTCGACTTCACGCCGCCGGCGCCGGCCGAGCACGTCACGTTCCGCAGCCGGCTGGTCAACGACTACTTTGAGGAGGTGTTCTGATGCCGCTCGACGACATTCTGAAAAACATGGCGCTCTTCGTGGACGGCCGCGGCTACGCCGGCAACTGCGAGGAGCTGACCCCGCCCAAGCTGACCATGAAGACCGAGGAGTTCCGCAACGGCGGCATGGACGCTCCGGTCGAGATCGAAATGGGCATGGAGAAGCTGGAGGCTTCGTTCACCCTCACCCGTTTCGACGCCTCGGTGCTCAAGCTTTTCGGGCTGGCGCCCGGCAACGTCACGCCGCTTACCTTCCGGGGGGCGGTGGAGAGCGAAGACGGCACCACCCGGGCGGTGGTGATCAACCTGCGCGGCAAGTTGCGCGAGCTGGACCCCGGCTCCTGGAAGCCGGGCGACAAGGCAACGCTGAAAGCGGCGGTGGCGGTGCGCTACTACAAGCTTACCCACGACGGGGTGGTGATCCACGAGATCGACCCGGTCAACATGGTGCGGGTCATCAACGGCGTCGAGCAGCTCGCCGGCCAGCGGGCCGCGCTCGGCAGGTAAGGAGGAGGCTGGATGCGAACCGAAAAAATAGAGCTGCAGTACCCGGTGACGGTTGCCGGGCAGAAATACTCGTCGCTCACCATGCGGGCACCGAAGGTGCGCGACATGCTGGCGTCCGAGGTGGCCGGGCAAAACCTGGCCCAGAAAGAGGTGGGGCTGTTCGTCAACCTCTGTGAGGTGCCGCGTGAAGTGGTCGAGGAACTCGAGATGGCGGACTATGCCAAGCTGCAGGGGGTGTACACCGGTTTTTTGTCCTCCCCGCCGCCGACGCCCGCCGGGGATGCCTGATCCTGGCGAGTTTTACCGGTTGGGGGCTGGCCGATCTGCTGGACCTCGCCGGGGAGGAGCTGGTCGCCTGGGTCGAGGCTTGCGACCAGCTCCATCGGCGATCCAGCGCAGGAGGCGGTAGACGGGGGCGACAATGAGCACGGCGGGTAGGGTGAGGGAGAGGGCGACGAAGAAGGAGGCGACCAGGCAACCGGCGATGTTGCCCTCTTCGTCGAGGTGGAGCATGAGGGCGAAGAGGGCGGCCCAAAGGCTGAAGATGATGATTTTTACCGGGGTCTGATTCATGGAGAAATCCTTGTCGTTAGGGGTGGTGATCGGTGCGACACTCGCCGCCGGTTTTCATCGGTCCGTTGGTGGCGCGCAGAATCAGTTTACCAGGTTGGGGGAGACGATGAAAGGCATCTCCTCTCAACGGGGGCTGATCGAGAGGTTCGAGAGGGACCAGGCCTCGTTGGACAAGGCGCGTCTGGCCATGGACAAGGCCCGCAAGGATGTCAACGCCCTCAAGCTCGCCCTGCGTGCAAACCCAGAAGATGCCGGTGCCGCCAAGGCGCTGGAGAAGGCCAGGCAGCAGTCGGACAAGCTGTCAGTGGCTCTCGAGAAGCAGCGGGACAAACTGCGTCGGAGCCGTGAGGCGATGTCCCGGGCCGGTGTCCAGGTCGGGGACTATGCCCGCGAATATACCCGCCTCGGGCAAGCGCTCGACCAAGCGCGCGGGAGACATGACAGGCTCGAGAAAGCGATGGTCGGCAAGAGCCAGGCAGCAGCCCGGCTCGGGGAGTTGCGGGGGCAGTTGCTCGGCTTTGCCGGCGCCGTCTATGGGAGTGCCAGATTGATCAGCAGGGCGGCTGATTTCGATTACGAGCTGCGCTTGTTCGGCAACGTCGCCGATCTCGACGCGGCCGAGTTGGCCGCAGTGCGCACGGAGCTGAACGGGATCGGGGGGGCGGTGATGCAGCAGCCCGGTAAACTCCTGGAAGGGCTCAACACGTTGACCGCGAAGGGGCTCGATA
Source organism: Desulfobulbales bacterium (assembly GCA_041599275.1). Lineage (GTDB taxonomy): Bacteria > Desulfobacterota > Desulfobulbia > Desulfobulbales > BM004 > JBFHWX01. Next base: position 4,437 of record JBFHWX010000178.1, read on the forward strand.
TCGGCCTGGCCCGGGCCTCTATCGACACCATAGGCAGGACCGCGACAGCGTCCGGGGCTGAGATCAACGACCTGGCCGGCACCGCGTACACGTTGATCGACGCCATGGGTCTGAGTCCGAAAGAGTTGCCGATGGCCATGGACATGCTTGCCCAGGCGGGCAAGATGGGGAGCTTCGAGTTGCGAGACATGGCCCAATATTTCCCGGCCCTGACAGCTCAGGCGAAGTCGTTGGGACTCGTCGGCCGCGAGGGGGTCGCAACACTTGGCGCTGCACTGCAGGTCGCGATGAAAGGAGCGTCCGACCCGAGTCAGGCTGCGAACAATTTTCAGAACTTTCTCGGCAAGTTGACGGCTCCGGAGACGGTCAAGCGATTCGAGGAATTCGGGGTCAACATCGAGGAGGCGATGAAAGAGTCGCTGGCTGCCGGTAAAAACCCGATCGAAGAGATGGTGCTGTTGATCCAGGAGCTTACGGAGGGCGACAAATTCCGGATTGGCGAGCTGTTCGGCGACAGGCAGGTAATAGATTTCCTCACTCCGATGCTGCAGAACCTGGAAACCTTTAACCAGATCAAGGAGGAATCCCTGGCGGCGAGTGGGGTCGTTGATAAGGACTTTGCCCGGATGGCAGAGACCACGCGGAAGAAATTGGACGGTCTGGCCATCGCGGTCACCAGGGTCGGAGATGCCTTCGGTCGGTCTCTTGCCCCGGGGGTCAACGTCGCTCTTGGCCCGGTGACCGGCATGGTGGGTGCCGCCGGCGAGCTCCTGGAGAAATATCCGGCCATCGGGAAACTCCTCGTCGGCTCTGTTGCCGGCCTCGGCGCCTATGCTACTTACGTGGGCGCGGCAACTGCCGCCACCTGGCTGCTTAACGCCGCCCTGCTTACCAACCCGATCGGCTGGGTGGTGGCGGCCATCGTCGCGGCCGGAGCGCTGATTGCGGCGTTTTGGGACCCCATTGTCGAGAAGGTCGGCAAGGTGTGGGAGCTGATGAAAAAGGTCGGCTCGGTGGTCGGCCGGTTCGTCGGCTCCTCGGTTGATTCGGTGTCGAACGCGATTGCCGCGGCGTCCGGTTCTCCGGTGCCTGCCCTGGCTGGTCACGGGGCGTTGCCGCCTCTCATGACCAGCCATGGGCCTGTGCCCGTGCCTTCGCTCGCGTCCAGCCACGGGGCGCGGGCACAGGTGAACGATAACCGGACAGACAACAGGCGTTATGAGTTCAGGGTCTACCCCTCGGCCGGGATGAACGAGCAGGACCTGGCAGAGAAGGTGCGTCGCGAGTTGGACAAGCGCGACCAGGCGCGGGCGGCGGAGCGGCGGGGGGCGCTGTACGACCATGGCGATTAGCCGGATCATGATAGCCCTCGGGGCCTACCGGTTCTCGGTCGAGACGGCGGCCTACGGGCAGCTCCGGCGGACCACGGAGTATCGCTGGCCGGCCCAGGAACGGCTCGGCCGCCGGCCGGCCCTGCAGTTCGTCGGCCCCGGGGCGGAGACCATCGAGCTCGAAGGGGTGATATATCCCTCGTACAAGGGTGGGCTGCGGCAGGTGGATAAGATGCGGGCCGAGGCTGGTACGGGGCGGCCACTCATGCTGGTGGGTGGCGACGGGCTGGTGCTCGGCTCGTGGTGTGTCGAGCGGATCGAGGAGACCGGGTCGGTGTTCACCTCCGACGGGGCTCCGCAAAAAATTGAATTCCGCTTGTCGCTGGCGCGGTATGGGGAGGATGGCTGATGCAGTACCGCTGCAAGGAGGGGGACATGCTCGATTGGATTTGCTGGCGGCAGTATGGGGGGCGTTCGGGCGCCGTGGAGGCTGTGCTGGAGGCGAACCCCGGCCTTGCCGCCCATGGTCCACGCCTCCCCACCGGGCTGTTGATAGAGTTGCCCGAGTTGCCCGAGACGCCGTCGGAACGCACGGCGGTGAGGCTCTGGGACTGATGCGGCCCGACTTTCGCATACTGGCGGACAGCGCCGATGTGACGGCGGCGATCCGCGACCGGCTGTTGGAGCTGTCTGTTACCGACGAGGCGGGCACCACCAGCGACACGGTCAAGATAGA
>JBFHWX010000179.1:0-6451 GCA_041599275.1 Desulfobulbales bacterium
CACACGAGCGCCACTACCCGCACCGCCCATGGCGCCTGGGCCACCAGGTGCACCGACTGCCACAATCCCCACTACCAGACCCAGAAGTTCTGGAAATCGACCAACCCGGCGGAGCTCTATCTGGCCACCGGCACGGTGACCGGCTATTCCTTCGACGGGCCGAGCAACACGAGCGTGCTTGCCATAAGCGGCCTCAAGTACAAGCCGGGCTGGACCGCCGCCGACCTGGCCGGCAAGAGCGGCGGCGACCGGGGTGCGGTGCTCTTCCCGGTGGCGAGCCGCACGGCCAGCAACTACCCGGTCGTGTCGGTGGACCAGGCAACCGGCAGCATCACCGTCGACGGCGACGTGCGGCCGCTCTACAAGTATCTTTCGCCACCCACCAGCTTCGGGGTGGTCTACGGCAATTTCCTGCGGCAGTTCATCGATTATACGGGCGTCAGCAAGGAAATTAAATTTTTCGATCCGAAGAGCGCCACCGCCTTTGCCGACGAGTCGGGCGCCCGGCCCGGGGTCTGCCAGGTCTGCCACAGCCAGACCGGGCACTGGAGCGCTGCGGCGCCGGTGGGCGACCAGCACTTTGCCGGCCGCAACTGCATGGAGTGCCACCCCCACGGCGAGGGGATGAAAGCGATGATTCCGGAGCGGCACACGGGGATCGAAGAGCCGTCGTTTTGCTCGAGCAACGGCTGCCACGATTCCGATGTGCTGGGCAATCACCATGTGGACGAGGATGCCCGCGGCAACTGCACGTTTTGTCACGAGCCGAACGACAACTACGTGCTGGCCGGCCGCTTCCTGCCCTTCGTGGAGGATAAGCTGAGCTGGAACGCGGCCCACGGCAAGGAGACGTTCACCGCCGGCACGGTGCGCTGCGACGACTGCCACCACGGCCAGTTCGACGAGCATGTAAGCACCCCGGGCAAACAGCACGACCACGCGTTGCCGGGTTATGACGCGGATCACGACGGCGCCGGCGACGAGCGTCTTTCCTGCCTGGCCTGCCATTACGCAAACGTGGTGCAGGAGCACACCACCCGCCGCCAGATGACCTGCTCAACCTGCCACCAGAGCGCGGCGGCCAAGGTGCAGGCGGCGATCACAGCCGGCATGGGCGGCAGCGCCGTGTTCTGCGACGCCTGCCACAACGAGGAACCCGGCGAGCCTGCCGGTAACCTGATCGGCCGGCACCATGTGACGCGCTACAGCCTCTCCGGCGACTGTCTGCGCTGCCACGTGGTGGGGCCCGGCGAGCGGGGGCCGCACCGGCCGCCCTGCTGGTACTGCCATGGCCAGGGCAAACCCTATGATCCCCGGGATCCGATGTTCAATTCCCACCGGAACGGGCCGGCGATCACCGAAGGGGGGGTGAAGGATTTCCGGGTCTGTTTTTCCTGTCACCTCGAAGGCGGCCAGGGCTACCGGGCCGATTCCCAGGGTCGTCCGGTTTCTGACCCGAACTTCGATGGGGTGCCGCTGGTCACCCCCATGCACGCCCTGCCCGGTACCTCTCCCCAGTACCAGGATGTCTACTGGCCGTATGGCTATTACAAGGATCCCTCGGGTCAGTGGCAGGCCTCGGTGCCGACCATGCCGACCCAGGCCGACCCCACCATGCCCGGCAACCTGGAAGGAGATCTCGCCCGCTGGTGGGTGACTCCCGGGTTTGCCACCCTGAATTACCTGGGAGTGGTCAAACCCAAGAAGAGTTTCACCTACAGTGCCGGCACCCCGGCGGAAGTTTTCACCTGGGGTAGCAGCGTTCTTTATCCAAAGGTCGGCTACAACTACAAGAAGAAGGACTACCCAACGGTTTCCATCCGCAACGGGGCAACCTATGAAGTGCCTTCCTTCGACGGCACCGGTACCATCGGCAAACCCACCGGCAGCGGTGGCGTGACCGTTGCCATCGGCCCGGCCCCGGCGCTTGCTGCCGGTGCCCAGTGGCGGCTCGACGGCGGACCCTGGCGAAATTCCGGCGTGGTTCTGGCCGGCGTCACCGACCGCTCGAACCACCTGGTCGAGTTCAAGCCTGTGGCCGGATTCGACCAGCCGACCGCCCTGAAGGTGACGGTGGTCAACGGCCAGACTGCGTCTGTGTCCGGCGCCGCCGCCACCTATGTGGCCTGTGCCGACGATTGCCGGCTCGAGGTGAAGCGGGCCAGCGGCGACAGCACCCTCGCCTTTGACTGGACCCTGCCCGAGCAGGTGGAAATTTTTCAGGCAACCGGCTGGCGGGCCGGGCCGGTGGAGTGCGAGGTTTTTCTGGAAAACGGCGGGGAACTGCTGCCGGCCGACGGCTTTGCCGCCAGAGCCACCGCCGGTGGCGACGGCTGCGAGGTGTACAAAACCGCTGCCACGCCGGCCGGAGATTATGGGCTGGTTCTGCGCACCAGTGGTTCGAGCTGTTTCCGCAACAGCCGCGACCTGCCGCTCGCTGTCGCCGTGACCGCCGGGGGCGCGCCCTCGCCAAGTGGCCAGGCGGGCGGCAGGCTCACACAGCCCTTTGTCGGTTCGCGGAGCCTGCCGACCAGCGACAGCCAGGATATCCTGCGCCTCTCCGGCAATCTCTACGTCCACCTGAACAGAAGCGGCGAGCTCCGGGCCTTCACCATCGACGGTGATGGCGCCATCAGCGGTGTGCTGGGCTCCGTCGATCTGTGGGACAATTTCTCGGTGGCAAAGATGGCGCGGGTGAGTGATACCCTGATTGCCGTGAGCTACGGCCAGGGCGGTGGCCGCATCATGACCGTGGGCATCGAAAATGGCGGCACGCTGCTCTTCAAGAAGCAGGATTTCCTCTACCAGGCCGCCACCAGTTTCCTGGCCCCGTCGGTTGTTCCCCACCACGAGAACCCCGAGCTCTTCATCGTGGCGGGCACTTCGGCCGACAGCCCCTACACCATGACTTTTCTCTCCGTTCGTATTCTGCCCTCGGGGCTGATTACCGAGCTTGGCCGCAATTCTGCTCTCAAAGGTCATTATGCCGCCGCCAGAACCAGTCTCATTCATGTCGCCGGCGACAAATATCTTTTCGGCTATTCGGATTCTTCCGGGGGAAAGAGCTACCTGCGCATGGTCGAAGTGAACGGCAGCGGTGCCGTTTCGTTGCCGGTGGCAGCGGGCTCGACCTTTGAACTGCCGGCCGACGCCGGGAATATCGAAATTGCCCGGATCAAGGGGAATGTTTTCGCCGTTGCCTACGGCAGTTACCCGGGAATTCTGAGAACCGTGCTGGTGAGCGACGATGGTGTCATTTCCCGGGTGGTCAACACCTACGAGTTCGAGCCCTGCGGCACCAGCGGGACCACCCAGTTGACCAAGATCTCAGACTCCGTTGTCGGCCTCTACTATGTGACCCAGGGCTGCGGCGGTCCGTCGGGTCTTCTTCTGAAATCTTTCGAGATGACCGATGACGGGCGGATCATGGTGCCGCCTCTGGAGGCGATGGCCCTTTCCGGCAACGACAAGACCCCGCGGCTGATCCATGTCGGGGGCGATATCTTTGCCTTTGCCCTGGTCGCGGACACCAGCGGCGGGGCGTCCTTCAACGGTGTGAAGACCTTCCGGATCAGCCGCGACAACGACGGGGACGGCGTCGCCGACAGCGCCGACAACTGCACGACCCAGGCCAACGCCGGCCAGGCGGACGCTGATGGGGATGGCGTCGGCGACGGCTGCGATCTCTGCGCCGGGGGCGTGGACAGTGACGCTGACGGCGACGGTCTGGCCGACTGTCTCGATTCCTGCCCCAATGATGCGGAAAACGATGCCGACGGCGACGGGCTCTGCGGCGAGGTCGATCCCTGCCCCGATGATGCGGCCAACGACGCCGATGACGACGGGATCTGCGCCGGCAGCACCTTCCAGGCGCCGAAGAGCGGGGCCGGAGACAACTGCCCGGCGGTGGCCAACGGCAGCCAGGCAGATTCCGACTGCGACGGGGTTGGCGACGCCTGCGGCACGCCGTCCTATTCGCCGCCCAGGAGCCTCACCACCACCGCGCTATCGAGCACCGAGGCGGTGCTCTCCTGGAAGGACGTCTACGTCGGCGAAAACGGCTACCGGGTCGAGCGCAAGGCCGAGGCCTGCAGCACCAATACTCTCTCTTTTGCGCCGCTCGCAACCATCTACCAGCACGACGATTTTTCCTCGGGCATCGACTCCACCGCCTGGGACCAGGGCGGGGTGCTGCAGACCGCCAGCGACTCCACGCCGCCGATCTCGGCTTCCGACCCCAGTGGTTCGGTGGAGGTGAGCTGGGAAAACGGCGCGGTCAAGCTGCGCACCAAGGCGCTCAACACCGGGGACGCCGGGTTCAACTACTCCTATATCGCGCCCAAAAAGCTCGCCGGGGTGATCGGCGACCGGGATTTCGACGTCCAGTTCGATTTCCGGTTGCCCAATGGCGCCATCAACACCAGTGAGTACCATGTGTATGCCCGGCTGTCGCTTGCTCTGCCGAGTACCGACGGCAAGGAAAATTCCTTGTACATCGAACGGAAGAAGGACGGCATCGGCCTGGCGGTCACCGTGAACGGGGTGGCCGAGGGCGGTTTTTACGCGCTGACCGACACGGCCGGCACGCTGCGCCTGGTCCGCAGGAACAGAATACTCTCGGGCTACATGTGGGACGGCTCCGGCTGGCGGCTGCTCCATACCCACAGCCAGGCCCTGGGCGCCGATCTGGTGCCGACCTGGCTCGGCATCGTCCAGTACGCCCGGCGTAACGATTCGGCGGGGCAGGATCTCACCGCTCTGGTTGACAATTTCCGGTTCAACCAGGTGGGTGTCCGCACCCCGCCCACGGCGAAGCTGAGCATGGCCTTCGACGAGGCGAGCTGGCAGGGCGCGGCCGGCGAGGTGCGGGATGCGGCGGTTGACGGCAACCACGGCACCGCCGTGGGCGGCGCCACCACGGTGCTCGACGGCCAGCGCGGCCGGGTGGGGATTTTCGATTGGTCGGACGGGGTGCGGGACTACGTGACCATACCCGGCAACGGCAGCCTGCAGAACGTGACCTCGAAGAGCTTCACCTTCGCGGCCTGGGCCAAGCCCGCCGACGCGCCGGCCAAGACCCAGAGCGCGCCGCCGGGCAATGACTGGATCTATGCGGTGGTGACCCGTTCCTACCCGCCGGATTCGCTTACCTACGCCTGGGACAAGAAATTCACCTTCTCCATTTTCGACACCGCCTGGGGCCAGACCGTGGCCACCGACCCGACGGTTTACGAGCCCGGCGCCTGGCATCACCTGGTGGGCGTGGCCGACGATGTGGCAAAAACGATCACCCTCTACGTCGATGGGCAGCTCAAGGCCACCACCTCCTACGCCGGCAAGACCCTGTTCAACACCTACGGCAGTTCGGCCTACCTGGTGGGCATCAGCAACCCGCCGGGGCCGGACTGGGTCTTCCCGTTCAAGGGCAGGGTCGACGATGTCCGCCTCTTCGACCGTGCCTTGGGTTCCGACGAGGTGAACGCTCTCTATTCGGACAGCCAGGCGTTTACGGACACCGGCCTTGCCGCCGGCACCACTTACTGCTACCGGGTCTACCCGGTGAAGAAGGATTCCTGCGGCGGTTGGTCAAACCATGCGGCCACGGCCGAGGTGGCGACCAAGAGTGCGGCCGCGGCCAACGCCACCACGCCCGCAACTGCCAGCGCCGTGGTGCTGAACGCCGAGTCCGTCCTGCGGGTGGCCATGCCCTATGCCGCCGACCTCAACGGTAACAACACCTACACGGTGGAGTACCGGAAAACGGGCACTTCTGCCTGGACCACCTTCGCGGCCAATGCCGCCCACACCGCGAGCCCCTACACCGGCCTCATCACCGGCCTGACCCCGGGAACCCGGTACGACGTGCGGCTGACCTTCGCCGATCCGGACGGCGTCAGCGGCAGCGCCGGGCAGACCCTGGCCGGCCTGGGCCCGCTTCCCGCCACCTCCTGCAAGCAGATCCGTGACAACGGCGGCTCGGTGGGTGACGGGCTCTACTGGCTCGATGCCGACGGCGCCGGGCCCTCTCCGGCCTACCGGGCCTACTGCGACATGACCAGCGACGGCGGCGGCTGGACCCTGGCCATGAAGCTCGACGGCAGCCAGTCCACCTTCCAGTATGCGGCCAATTACTGGACCACGGCCAATACCCTGAACCCGGGCTACCCGGATTTCGACACCACCCAGGCCAAATTGGAGAGTTTCAACACCGTGCCTTTCACCCAGGTGCGGCTCGGCATGAGGCGGTATGCCGACCCCGCCGACGACATCGACTGGATCACCGTGAACCAGGCGGCTTCCTCCCTGGTGAGCCTGTTTGGCGGCGGGTACGTTGCCTCCACCGTCGGCCGGGCCAACTGGCTGAACCTGCTCGAGGGCCTCGATACCCAGCCGAACTGCAACCGGGAAGGGTTCAACGCCGAACAGAATTACAGCAAGATGCGGATCGGCC
>JBFHWX010000180.1:0-6436 GCA_041599275.1 Desulfobulbales bacterium
CCAACTGGGGGCCGTCCACCGCTTTTCTGGGCCCCACCGGTCCCTCCATGCTGCTGGATATCGCTACCGACACAGACCGCCAGCTCGACTGGCTTGCCGCTCACCAGCCCGACTACCTGCTCACCTATCCCTCCAACCTGCAGGCCCTGATCGAGCGGAGCCGCCAGCGCGGCATTTGTTTCTCCCGGCTGCGGCAGGCTCGCACCATCGGCGAAACGGTGAGCCCTGAGCTGCGCGCCCTCTGCCGCGAGGCGTGGGGCGTTGGGTTTGCCGACGCCTACTCCTCCCAGGAAGTGGGCTACATCGCTCTGCAATGCCCTGATCACGAGCACTACCACGTGCAGTCGGAAAACGTCCTGGTGGAGATCCTCGACGAGGAGGGCAGGCCCTGCCGGCCCGGCCAGATCGGCCGCCTGGTGCTAACCGCCCTGCACAACTACGCGACCCCGCTCATCCGCTACGAGATCAGGGATTACGCCGCCTTCGGGCCCCCCTGTGCCTGCGGCCGGGGACTGCCGGTCATCCAGAAGATTGCCGGCCGGAGCCGCAACATGCTGGTTCTGCCCTCGGGCAAGAAACGCTGGCCGCTCTTCGGTTTTGCCCGCTTCCGGGAGGTGGCGCCAATTCTCCAGTTTCAGTTCGTTCAGCATTCCCTGGAGCAGGTCGAGATGCGTCTGGTCAGCGGCCGGCCCTTGACCAGCGCCGACCAGGAGGGCCTGGCCGCCATCGTCCGTGAGTCGTTGGGCCACCCCTTCGCCATCAGCTTCACGCCCCTTGACGACATCCCCCAGAAAGCAAACGGCAAGTTCGAGGAATTTGTCTCGCTGCTGGCGGACGGGCGGTGAGGGAGGGGCGGACTGAGTGCTGAGGGCTGAGTGCTGAGGACTGAGGGCTGAGTGCTGAGGGCTGAGGACTGAGGACTGAGTGCTGAGGACTGAGGACTGAGGGCTGAGGGCTGAGGGCTGAGGACTGAGGGCTGAGGGCGGAGTGCAAGGACGGAGGCAAGGTGAGGAAGGGAGCGGCGAGGGTGCTTGCCCGGTTAGATTGGTCGGTGGCTGGCAGTCGGCAGAAAAAGCGTGGGCTGGCAGTTCGCAGTGGCTTTGGCTGCCTGCTGACCACTGCCAACCGACGGCGCAGTTGCCGTCTCTTTGCGCTTTTCAGCTTGGGCCTTTTTCAGCACTCAGCCCCCAGTCCCCGGACCTCGGTGGTTCACACCGTGGATTCGCTGCGGCGGATATCGGCCTCGTAGTCCCAGATAAAGTCCCGGGGTTGGGGCGGTTCGTTGCGGATGGTGGCGAGCAGGCAACTGGCGAGCTGTTTTTTCCGGTCGAGGAAGGTCTCGTGGAAGGCGACCCCGACCTCGTAGCCGCCCTCGGGCAGTTCAAAGAGGCGTACCACGTTGCCGCTGATCTCGATGGGCACCCCGTTGTCCTCGAGAACGAGCTGCAGGTCGCTGTTTACCGAAAGGGGTTGGGGGCTGTGCAGAAGCAGGCCGCCGATGCTGATGTTGCGGGGTTCGGCGAAGAAATGCCGCTCCTGCCGGTGGCCGGGGGCAATGTCGATCTGCAGGGGCAGGGAGAGCCGGAGGTTGCGCCGCTTGTCGCTGGAGTTGAGCGCCGTACGGTTGCGGCCCAGATCCTTGCTGCGGTAGAGGGCACGGTCGGCGGCCTGCACCAGGCCGGTCTCGTGCATGGCGTCCACCGGGCAGGAGGCGATGCCGCCGCTGATGGTGATGGCGATCTGTTGGCCTTCGTAGGGAACGCGCATGGCTTCCACCCGCCTGCGGATGCGCTCGGCCAGCACCAGGGCCTCCTGCTTGCCGGTCTCGGGCATGAGCACGGTCAGCTCCTCGCCGCCGAAGCGGGCTGCGATGTCCTCGGAGCGCTTCTCGGTCATGATCGCCCCGGCCACCGCCTTGAGCACGGCATCGCCGGCCAGGTGGCCGAAGGTGTCGTTCACCTGCTTGAAGTGGTCGAGGTCGAAGAGCACCAGGGCGAGGTCGATGTCGTGGCGTTTGGCCCGGGAAACTTCCTGGTGCAGCCGCTCGTCGAAGGTGGCACGGTTCAGGAGCCCGGTGAGGCCGTCGACGCGGGAGGAGCGCGCCGTGCGCTCGTAGGCCTCGACTTCGATGATCTTGGGGGTGTGCAGGGTCCGGTGCTGCGACGAGAAGTAGTCGCAGGCCGCGGTGGCGAGAGTTACCTGGCGGCCGAGAGCGGCCTGCAGGGAACCGTGGTGGGAGACCAGGGCGATCCAGTGCTGCATCGCTTCGTCGGGGGTCAGGTCCATGCTGGTGAGGATCTGGAAGAGGGCGACGCAGGTGTCTGGCCCTTCCGTCTCTACCAGGTGGCTGAGATGATTGATTAATGTGCCGCCGTCATTGCTCCGTGCCAACAGCTCAAGGATACGCCCGCGCATCGCTTCCATGGTCGACTGCCGCTCCCCGCTCTTTTTGCGAAAATTTCTTTTCTCCTCCTTCTTCCATCCTCCATGGAAGTGATTCAAAAGAACATAAAATTAACGGGTTGTGCAACAAATATATTGTGCGGGCGGCGGCTTCCGGTGGCGGCCGGCCGGCGAAAGCGGGCCGCGAAAACAGCCGGGCGGCAACAATAGGTTTGAAAAATCTGCAATGAAGATATATGGTTGGTTGGTGCGAAGTGAGGCCACAGCCGCACTTCTTTCCTTCTTTTTCCACGGACCATGGCATGAACGAACTGCAGGAACAGAGCCTCACTGAGCATCTCCGCGAACTGCGCGGCTGTCTCGTGGTCTCGATGATCGCCGCCGGCATCGGCTTCGGCCTCGCCTACTCGGTCATCGAGCCGGTGGCCGACTGGTTTTTCAAGCCGCTGGTGGCGGTGTTGCCGGCCGGGTCGAGCCTCATCTTCACCTCCTACCAGGAAGGGTTTTTTTTTATCTGAAGCTCGCCCTGGTCTGCGGCGTTCTCCTGGCAAGCCCCGTCATCTTTTACCAGATCTGGCGTTTCGTGGCGCCAGGGCTCTACCGTCATGAAAAGCGGGTGCTTATTCCCTTCGTGCTGCTCTCCTCCCTTTGCTTCGTGGGCGGCGCCGCTTTTGGCTATCTCGTCGTCTTTCCGCCAGCCTTCCGTTTTCTGATCGGCTATTCGAGCGAGGTGCTGGCCCCGCTGCCCACGGTGAGTGAGTATTTTTCACTGGCCCTGAGGCTGCTGCTCGCCTTTGGCGCCGTCTTCGAGCTGCCCATCGCCATGGTCTTCTGCGCCCGCATGGGGCTCATCGACACCACCTTCCTGAACCGCAACCGCAAGTACGCCATCCTGGCCGCCTTCGTGATCGCCGCCATCCTCACCCCGACCCCCGACGTGGTCAACCAGTTGTTCATGGCAGGGCCGCTGGTGGTGCTCTACGAGATCGGGGTGGTGGCGGTTTGGCTTTTTGGGCGCAAGCGTTTCGGCGGTTTCGGACCGGGCGAGGGCGAGGCGGCCGAGGATGCGGCGGAGAGTGCCTGATCTTGGGGCCAGGGGAAGCGCGGCGGCAGGAAAAAGATAGTGCGATCGGCGGGACGGAGGGTAGAATGGAACCCTGTGTTTTCTTGGAGCCTGAAGCTGCGACCGGGTCGGTTTGTCCCGGTCTCCGAATGCGAATTTATTGCCATACAGAACCCAATAAGGAGCATCCAATATGGTATTAGGGAAAGGAACAGGGAGTGTCGGCACCGTTTCCAGTCACGATTTCCAGCGGGCTCTTGAGGTGGGCCGGCCGCCCAACGTGGCGGCGCTCTTTCCGAACTCCCGGGCCCTCATCGTCAGCGGCAAGGTGATCGACCGGGCCCTGCTCAAAAAAGGCCAGGCCATGACCATGGCCGCCAACGGCCGCTCCTACTTCGTGATCCGCGGCGCCTTGCAGGCGGCCCAGCGGGCCAACGCGGCGCTCATCATCGAGATCGCCAAGAGCGAGGGCGGCGCCAAGGCCTACTGCGCGATCAATTACTGGAACATGGCGCGCACCGTTGACGCGCTGATGAACGAGCTCGGCATCACCGTGCCGGTGGCCATCCACGCCGACCATTACGGCATAAAGAACGACGCCGACATCGCCCGGGCCCGGGTGGAGATCCCCTCGATGTTCGACGCCGGCATCACCAGCATCGCCATCGACGCCTCGCATCTGCCCGACGACAAAAATCTGCTCGCCAACCTGGCGCTCAATTCCTGCGTGCCGAAATGGGCCGGGCTCGAAACCGAGGTGGGCGAGATCAAGGGCAGCCAGGGTCTGTCCTCGGTGGAGGAGGCCCTCTTTCTCATCCAGGGCCTGAATGCCCACGGTATCCACCCGGATTGGATCGCCCTCAACAACGGCACCACCCACGGCATCGAGGCGAGCGACGCCGGCATCCAGGTGGAGCTCACCGCCGACATCCACCGGCATCTCGAAAAGTACGGGGTTTCCGGCGCCCAGCACGGCACCTCGGGCAATTCTTCCGAGCGGCTGCGGGCCATCGCCGGCTCCACCAACACCACCAAGGCCAACGTCGCCACCGCCCTGCAGATGATTTCCTGGGGTGTGGAGGTGAACGATTACGGCAACGCCCGGCTCGACAAAGACGGCAATTTCGTCAAGGTGCCGGGCGAGGGCATGACCGAGGAGCTTTGGGCCGAGATGCGGCAGTACGCCGCTGACAAGGGCTGGAAGGGCGGCAATTACAAGAACCTCAACCTGGCCTTCGAGAACAGATTGCTCTCCCAACCCCGGGAGGTGCGTGACCGGATGTGCAAGCGGGTGGAGGAGTTCGTCTTCAAGATGCTGGCCAACGTGTTCAACGCCCGGGACACGGCGCCGCTTGCCGTTGCCGCCATCCTCGAGGCGGAAACCTATGACCTCGGCAGCAAGGCAGGGCGTCTCGAGGACCCCACCGACTGGACCGAGGAAAAGATCGTCGCCCGGGCCGCCACCATGGACACCGACAAGGGGCCGGAAGGCAATTTCGACGACTGATGGACGAGTTTCAGCATATCCTGGTCACCGGCGCCGCCGGCTTCATCGGCTTTCACCTCTGCCGGCGGCTTTTGGCCGAGGGCCGCACGGTGACCGGGATCGACAACCATAACGACTATTACGATCCCGGTCTCAAGGAGCGGCGGCTCGAGTTCCTGAACGAGTTGCCGGGCTATTCCCACCTGCGTCTCGACCTTGCCGACCGCGAGGCCATGGCCCGCCTGTTCGAAACAAACCGGTTCGATGGCGTGGTCAACCTGGCGGCCCAGGCCGGGGTGCGTTATTCCCTCACGAACCCGCACGCCTACGTCGATTCCAACCTGGTGGGCTTCGTGAACCTGCTCGAAGGTTGCCGCCACGGCGGCGTGAAGCACCTGGTGTTCGCCTCGTCGAGCTCGGTTTACGGGGCGAATACGAAAATGCCCTTCTCGGTGCACCACAACGTCGACCATCCGGTGTCGCTCTACGCCGCCACCAAGAAGGCGGGCGAACTGCTCGCCCATTCCTATTCCCACCTCTACGGCCTGGCCGTGACCGGACTGCGGTTCTTTACGGTCTACGGCCCCTGGGGCCGGCCGGACATGGCCTACTTTCTGTTCACCAGGGCCATCCTCGAAGGCCGCCCCATCGATGTCTTCAACAACGGCGAGATGGCCCGCGACTTCACCTACATCGACGACATTGTCGACGGCGTTGCCCGCCTCATCCCCCACCTGCCACAAGCGAATCCCGAATGGAGCGGCCTCCGGCCCGACCCGGCCACCTCCTACACCCCCTACCGGATCTACAACATCGGCAACAACCGCAAGGAAAAGCTCCTTACCTTCATCGAGGTGCTGGAAGAATGCCTGGGCCGCAAGGCGCGCAAGAATTTCCTGCCCATGCAGCCCGGCGACGTGCCTGCCACCTACGCCGACATCGACGACCTGGACGCGGCAATCGGCTTCAAGCCGAGCACCACCATCGAGGTGGGGTTGCGCAAATGGGTGCAGTGGTACCGCTCGTACTATGGGGTGTGAGTCCTGGAGGCTTGTCCTTCAGAGCTGATGGGATTATCCGCCGGGCAGTCGACGGTGGCGGTTGAAGGTCGGAGGGTTTGGGTGGGATGAAGAATATCTTTTCTCGAAAAATATATTTCACCGAACGCTTCAAGAAACGGCATGCCCTGCGTTTCCATATGTCGCTTATTCTCCTGGCTACGGTGTGCACCGGTTTTCTGGCGACCAGGACCATGCTCGCTCTGCAGCTCGACAACGTCATGGTCCGCTATCCGCTGGCGGTGCTCATCGCCTATCTCGTCTTTTTCCTGTTCGTGAAATCGTGGTTGCGGTTCGTCATCCCGGTCCCTGCCGTGCGGGCGAGAACCACGGGGGCCGATGTGTCCGATATCATCACCGGCATCCCCGTTTCAGGTTCGCCGGCCGGGAATGCGCCCGAGTGGGGCGGCGGCGGTTTCTCTGGCG
>JBFHWX010000181.1:0-6421 GCA_041599275.1 Desulfobulbales bacterium
CACCCTGTTTCCCGGATTCAAGGAGAAATGGACCCGATGGCGCTGCCGGCTTGCGGCCGGCAGCGCCCCGCCACCTCCGGAGCTCGTGTTCCAGCGCTTCCGCGCCGTGCTCGGCAGCAACAACCGGGCGCTCGAGATCATCGCCGATCTGGGTGAAAAGCTCGGCGGCGACTTCATCTTCGATTCCCATTACATCGAGACCTCACTCGAACACCTCCTGGAAACCACCGCTGGCTCCGTCGAGGCAATCAACGAGCTCACCGCCTGCCGTTTTCCCGAACTCGCCGAGGTGCACCAGCGCCTGACCGCCGAACTCGCGGAGACGGTACGGAACAGGGAGGATCTGGGCGGCCCCCTGTGGCTGCCCCTCGACCAGGTGGAGCCCACGGCCTGGTCCCTGGTGGGCGGCAAGGCGGCCCACCTCGCCGAGCTGCGGCGCGACCCGCTGCTCTCGGTGCCGGACGGCTTCGTGCTCACCAGTTGTAGTTACCGCCGCCTGCTGGCGGCCAACGGCCTCGACCATAATCTGGCCCGTTTCGAGGAACTTCTCGCCCAGCCCGCTGCCGACGAGGTACGCCTCGAGAAACTGCGGGCCGAACTGGAACAACGGGTCCGCACCGCCCACCCCTTCCCCGAGCTCCTTTCCGCCTTTGACAAAGGAGTCGCACGGCTGCGGCCCACGGCCCGCAACGAGCTTTACCTGGCGGTGCGCAGCTCGGCCCAGGAAGAGGACCAGGATTTCTCCTTTGCCGGCCAGTTCCATTCGGAACTCCAGATTCCCGCCGACACCGAGAGCCTGTTCACCGCCTACCGGCGTGTGGTGGCGAGCCTTTTCGCGCCGGGCGCGGTGGAGTACCGACGGCGGGTCTTCCCCGGCGAAGGAAAAATGTCCATCGCCGTGGTCTGCCAGCCCATGGTGACAACGCGTACGAGCGGCGTCGCCTTCTCGGTGGACGCCGCCGACCCCGGCAGCGATGCAATGGTGGTGGTGGCCGCCTGGGGCCAGGGCGCCGCAGTGGTGGAAGGCAGGACCGCCACCGACACCTTCCTGCTCGCCAAGGACGAGGAAACCACCATTCTCGAGCGCACGATCGCCAACAAGGACCAGGCGCTCGAGCCGGCTTCCGCCGGCGGCCTGGCCATGCAGCCGGTAGAGGCGTCCAGGCGCACCACCCCCTGCCTGAGCGATGCCGAACTCGCCCGGCTCGGAAGCCAGGTGAAACACCTCGAAACCTCTTACAAAAAACCCCAGGACGTGGAATGGGCGGTGGACGTGGACGGCGTCCTCCATATTCTCCAGGCCCGCACCCTGCTCCTGCCGGTGGCGGCCCGCGGCCGCCAAACCCTTCCCGCCCGGCTCGACGGAGCCGACCTGATCGCCGACAACGCCGGCCGCGTCGCCCAACACGGAATCGGCGCCGGGCCCGTACGTTTCGTCCACAACCAGGCGGATCTCGCGGATTTCCCGGAAGGCGCGGTGCTGGTGAGCCGCCGGGACGCTTCGAATTTCGTGCGGGTGATGGGCAAGGCGGCGGCAATCGTCACCGAAATCGGCACCCCGGTGAGCCACATGGCCACCCTCTGCCGGGAATTCCAGGTCCCCTGCCTGGTGGGGGTAGACTCCATCTGCGCCCGGCTCGCCGACGGCGAGCAAATCACGGTGGACGCCGACGACCGGCGCATATACCGGGGCAGGGTTCCGGAGCTTCTTGCCTTCCGGGCCGCGGCGCCGATGAACTTCGGGGTGAGCCGGGAGTTCCG
Organism: Desulfobulbales bacterium; assembly: GCA_041599275.1. GTDB lineage: Bacteria > Desulfobacterota > Desulfobulbia > Desulfobulbales > BM004 > JBFHWX01. Next base: position 1,762 of record JBFHWX010000181.1, read on the forward strand.
GCTGCTGCGGAGGGTACTCAAAAAAGTGTCGCGCCTGCATCTGGTCGATCCGCTGCTTCAGGATTTCTCGGTGGCCGGCATCCGCACCGTCCACGATCTGCTGCGCTTCGTGCACGAGCAGGCGGTGCTCGAGCTCACCCGCCTGGGGCGCGACGAAAAACGGCTGCTGGCGGGCTCCCTGGCCCGGCCGATGGATCTGCCGGTGCCGGCCGGCGTTCTGGTGATCGACATCGGCGGTGCCCTGGCCGAAGATGCTTCGGCCACCGGCGTACCCTTCACCGCGGTGCGCTCGGCACCGCTGCGCGCCATCCTCCAGGGCATGCTGTTCCCCGGGGTATGGCACCGCACCGCCATGGCGGTGGGCCTGCGCGACCTGATGAGCTCCATGCTCTCCGCCCCGGCCGATACCCTCGACGGCCGCTATTCCGGCCACAACATCGCCATTGCCAGCGACGAGTACGTCAACCTCTGCTTCCGGCTCGGCTACCACTTCAACATCATCGACGCCCACTGCAGCGCCACCGAACGCGACAACCACATCTACTTCCGCTTTCTGGGCGGCGCCAGCGACATGGCCAAGCGCAGCCGGCGGGCGGTGCTCATCGCCCGCATTCTCGAGGCTTTCGACTTTCATGTGCAGACCAAAGGCGATATGGTGATTGCGCGGGCCGGCAACATGGTGCAGCCCGAGATGGAACGCACCCTGGACATCCTCGGCCGGCTGGTGGGTTTTACCCGCCAGCTCGACGTCCGCCTCGAGCACGACGGCATCGTGGACCGCTACGTGGAGGCCTTTCTCTACGGCGACTACGGAATCGTCGGCGAATGACCGGCAGGCGGCCACCGAACGACACCACCCCCCCAACGGAGGAAACGGATATGACCTTGTCTGAGATAAAAAAATCACCCCGGCTGCTGGTCATCGACGACGAGGTCATCGTCGGCAAGCGGCTGCTGCAGGTCTTCGGCAAGATGGGCTTCGAGGTCGAGGTCTTCACCAGCGGCGGCCCGGCTCTCGACGCCGCCGCGGCCCGGCCCTTCGACATCGTGGTCACCGACCTCAAAATGGCCGGCCTCGACGGCATGGCGATCCTCGACCGGGTGCGGGCCATGAATCCGGCCACCCGGGTGATCATCATCACCGGCTACGCCCAGCCGGAAACCGCCGACGAGGCGTTCCGGCTCGGAGTCTTCGACTTCATCGCCAAACCCTTCCGGCTCGACGAGCTCAAACAGGTCATCCTGCGGGCCCTCGGCGAACCGGGAACGGAGCAGCCCGCTCCATGAACGCGGAACTGCCCCAAGCCGCCGCCACTCCAGGTGCCGGGGATGCCGGCCCGCCGGTAACGGGTGGCCTCTTCGGGGCCCGCTCGATGAAAGGCAAGATCGTCATCAGCCTTTCGCTCATTTATTTTTTCGGCGGTCTGGCCATGCTCACCGCTCTCTTCACCCTCACCCGGGTCGAAGACAAGATCGACATCATCGAGAGCCTCTACGAGCTCAACCAGGAGGTGCTGGAAACCCGGCGCTACGAGAAGAATTATCTGCTCTACGGCAACGAGGCCGATCTGCGCAGCGCCCTCGACTACCTCGACCGGCTGCGGGCCGCGGTGGCCAGACTGCGCACCACACCAGGCTTTCCGCCGGAGACCGTGCCGGATTACGAAACCCGGCTCGAGGCCTACGCCGACCTCATGGCGCGGCTCGCCCGCAACCAACTCCAGGGCGCCGAGCTCCTCGTCCTCGAGGGAGCGATCCGCGACAGCGGCCACGAGCTCACCGGCTTCATCATCGAACGCGACGGCCGCACCCGGCAGGAGGTGACGGCCGCGGCCCAGCGCTACCGGACGCTGATCGTCATCATCCTGGTCTGGGTCCTGCTCCTTGGCGCGGTGATCTCGGCGCTTCTCATCGGCTGGGTGGTCCGGCCTCTGGAATTCATTCGCAAGGCCGCCGCCGGCATCCGCCAGGGCGAGCTCACCGCCATCCCCCTCGGGCCAATGATACGCGGCTCGGTGGAAGGCTACGAATTGGTCGATTCGCTTAACCGCATGCTGCACGCCCTGGAGATCAAGCAGGACCAACTCGTGCAATCGGCGAAACTTGCCGCCGTCGGCAAGGTCACCGCCGGCATCGCCCACGAGATCAACAACCCGCTCAATAACATCTCGCTCACCGCCGAGGTCCTGCTCGAGGATCTGCCGAACATCGAATGCGCCGACCGCCTGGAGATGGTGCGCGACATCCTGGTCCAGTCCGACCGGGCCCGCGAGGTGGTGCACCACCTGCTCGCCTTCACCCGCACCCGGAAGAGCACGAGCCGTGAACCGGTGGCGCTCTGCGCCCTGCTGCGGGAGACCGAGCTCTTTCTGAGGAATGAAATCCGCATCGCCCAGGTCGAGTTGGCAACCAGGCTGCCGGAAACCGAGCTCGTGGTGCTCGGCAACCCGAACCAGCTCCAGCAGGTGTTCGTCAACATCATGCTGAACTCCATCCAGGCCATGGCGCCGGGCGGTGTGCTCAGCGTGGGGGCGACGGCTGCAGAAGCAGACGGCCGGGTCCGGATCGAAATCAGCGACACCGGCCCGGGCATCCCTGAGGAAATCGGGGCCCGCATCTTCGATCCCTTCTTCACCACCAAGAGCGAGGGCACCGGTCTCGGGCTTTCGGTCTGCGTGTCGATCATCCAGGAGCACGGCGGCACCATCGAGGTGGAGAGCGTGCCGGCCCGTTCGACGACCTTCACCATCTTTTTGCCGCTCGCCGGCAGCGCGCCGGAGGACGGTCTATGAGACTACCGGGTTTTCGCAGCACCGCCGGGAACACTCCCCAGGGCGAGCTCTTCCGCCGCTTCCGCCGCATCCTCGACGGCAACAACCGCCTGCTCGAGAAGATGGCGGTGATGGAACGCGCGCTCGGCGGCGAGTACGTCTTCGACCGCGCCTTTCTCGAACGCTCGGTGACGGAACTGACAGGCGGCGTGCGCGAGGTGATCAGCACTCTCGACGCCATCGCGCCGGAGCGCTACCGCTCTCTTTACGATCGCTTCACCACCATCGCCGACCACCTGCACGATCTGGTCGCCGGCGGCCCGGGCCCCTTGGGCGACCGGCTGGTCCTTGGCTACCACCGGCTGAACCGCGATCTCGACCACCTGGCCGGCGGCAAGAACGCCAACCTGGGCGAGATCGGCGGGCGGCTGGGTCTGGCGGTACCGACCGGCTTCGCGGTCACCGTGGCCGGTTACCGGCGGTTCATGGAGGCAAACGATCTCTTCCGGCGGATCGGGGCGGTACTCGCCGGCCAGGATGCAACCAGCGACAAAGAGAACACCATCAGCCGCCTGTTCGAGGAAGCTCTCCTGCCCGAGGACCTTGCCGGCGCCATCGGCCGGCAGCTTGCGGCGATCAGCCGTGGCGCCGAAGGGCCCCTTCTTTTTGCGGTACGCAGCTCGGCGGTGGGCGAGGACGGCAGCCGCTCCTTTGCCGGGCAGTTCGAATCGTTTCTCGAGGTGGAAGCGAGCGGGGTGGAAATGGCGATCAAACGGGTGCTGCGCTCGCGGTTCAGCACCCGGCTCCTCGATTACCTCGGTGCGGCCACCGGCCTCGAAGAAGTGCCCATGGCGGTGGGGGTGCAGCGCATGGTGGAGGCCGAGGTGAGCGGGGTGGTCTACAGCCGAGACCCCAACGAGCCGGCGGCCGGCGGCCTCTTGATTTCGGCGGTGGAAGGCCACGGCCAGGCTCTGGTGGGCGGCGAGCAGGACGGCGACCGCTACACCGTCGACCGGCGCCACCCATTTACCATGATGGCAAGCCGGATCAAGCGCCGGCCGCCGGTAAACGACAAGGAGCAATCCGCGACCGGCCTTGGCCGCGGTTCGGCCCTGCTCACCCCCACTTTCCTGACCCGGCTGGCCGAGGCCGGCCTGCTGCTCGAAAAAAGCTTCGAGACCCCGGTGGACATCGAATGGGCGCGGACCGCGGACGGCAACCTGGTCATCCTCCAGTGCCGGCCGCTCCGCCTGGTGCGGCCTTCTGTGCCGCTACCCGCCGAACTCGACGCCGAACTGCGGCGCGCCCCGGTGCTGCTGGCCGATCGCGGCCACGTGGCCCAACTCGGCGTGGCCAGCGGCCAGGTGGTGCGGGTGGAACCGGACCGCCGTCCGGAAGACTTTCCGGTGGGCGCCGTCGCCGTCTGCCGCTTCGCCAGCCCGCAACTCGCCGCCATCGTGCGGCGGGCCGCGGCGCTCGTAACCGAAGTCGGCAGCCCCACCGGCCATCTGGCCACCATTGCCCGCGAATACCGGACACCGGCACTGCTTGGAGTGGGCGACACCAGCGAGGTCCTCACCGAAGGCCGCGAGGTCACCGTCGATGTCGAAGAAAAACGTCTCTACGCCGGCCGGCTCTCCGGCCTCGTGGCGCTCCAGGCCTGCCGCGAGGAACCACTGGCCGATGAGCCGGAGATGCGAACGCTCAGACGCGTGCTGCGCCTTGTCGCGCCCTTGAACCTCACCGACCCGGTTTCCCCTGCCTTCCGGCCTGAAGGGTGCCGGACCTTCCACGACATCCTGCGCTTCTGCCACGAAAAAGCGGTGGAGGCGCTGATCGCCGCCCACTCCCAGCCCGGCGTTGCCGGGACTGCCGACGGCCCGCAACTG
>JBFHWX010000182.1:0-6404 GCA_041599275.1 Desulfobulbales bacterium
CAGGTCGCCGGCGTAGATGCCGACCACCACGAGACTTGCCGCCACCACCAGAAGCGGCGCCAGCATGGAAAGCGGCGCCTCGTCCAGCACCACCGCCTCCTGGTGCCCGTGGCCATGCCCGTGGGCCATGGGTTCGAAATAGGCGATCTCGATGACCCGGAAGAAGAGCACCGCATTCACCAGGCTGGAGAAAAGAAGCGCCGCCAGAAAATGGTAGCTGCCCGCCTCGACGGCGCCCAGGATCAGGTACCACTTGCTGAAGAAGCCGGCGGTGGGCGGTACGCCGATCATGGAAAGCGCCCCCACGGTGAAGGCGGCCATGGTCAGCGGCATTTTTCTGTACAAGCCCTGCAGGTCGGCAAGCCGGTGGCCGCCGGTCTTGAAGACGACGATGCCGGCCACCAGAAAGAGACAGAGGGTCATCAGCGCGTCGTTGACGATGTGCAGGATGGCGCCGGTCATGCCCAGCCGGTTGGCGAGCCAGGCGCCGCCCACCATGTAGCCCACCTCGGCGACGATGAGGTAGGTGAGCATCTTTTTGAAACTTTTCTGGGCCAGCGCCAGCAGCGAGCCGGCCAGGATGGCGCCCACCGCCAGCCAGACCACCGCCGCGCTCTTGTCGAGGGTGCCGAAAACATAGCCCGGGGTGAAGACGGTGAGCATCATGCGGACCATCACGTAGACCGAGACCTTGGTCATCAGCGGCGCGATCAGGCAACTGGTGGCGGAAGGCGCCTCGGTGTAAGCGTTGGGCAGCCAGGCGTGGGCCGGGAAGAAGGCCATCTTCAGCCACATGCCGCCGGTGATCAGCACCAGGGCGCCGAGCACGGCATTGGTCGAATAGAGGGCTGGCAGCAGCCCGGCCAGATCCGCCATGTTCAGCGAGCCGGTCATGATGTAGAGATGCCCGACGCCCAAGAGATAGAAGCAGGCGCCGATGGTGCCCATGATCAGGTAGTTGAAGCTCGCAAAGCGCGCCCGGTCGCCGCCCAGGGCGACGAGGGCGTAGGAAGTGAGGGCGGCGATCTCGATCAGCACATAGAGGTTGAAGGCGTCGCCGGTCACCGTCATGCCCATCAGGCCGGTGACCTGCAGCACGAAAAGGGTGTAGAACTGCGGGATCTTGTCGGGCAGTTCGCGCTCGACGGAGTGTTTCGAGAAGACAGCGGCCAGCAGCGCCACGAAGGCCACCGCCACCAGCACCAGAGCATTGAGGTGATCGACCACGTACTCGATGCCAAACGGCGGCGGCCAGGCACCCAGCCGGTAACTGATCGGCCCTTTCTCCACCACCTGCAGGAGGGTGCCCACGGCGGCGTAGAGGGTGACGGCCAACGCCGCCACGGTGAGCGGCTGGCAGAGCCTGCGGTTGAAGAGCCCCAGAGAGTTGATCAGAAAGGCGGCCAAGAGCGGCGCCACCACCTGGAGCACGGGAAGCTGGTCGGCACTTATCATTGCAACTGCTCCAGGATTTCGTCTTCCTCGAGGGAATCGTAGCGCTGGTAGATGCCGAGGCAGAGAGCCAGCGCCACGCCAAGGGTTCCCACCCCCACCACGATGGCGGTGAGCATCAGCACATGGGGCAGGGGGTTGACGTACAGGCTCGGGTCCACCGCTGCCGCGGCCAGGTCATGGCCGTGGCCGTGGGCGATGATCGGGATCCCCGCTCCCTTCTTGGCGCCGATGGAGACGTAGAAGACGATGATGGCGGTCTGGAAGATACCCATGCCGATCACCTTCTTCATCAGGTTGTTCTTACTGATCATGGTGTAGAGGCCGATCATCATCAGCAGCACGTAGATCCAGTAGTTGTACTTGGCAACCAGAAGGTCCATGGCGGCTAGAGCCCCTTGTCCATCCGGCCGTGGGAAGCGAGATGGAGGTAGATGGAGATGCAGATGGCCATCACCGCGATGGCCACGCCGATCTCGACCCCGAGCATGGCATGCGACCGGGCCATCACCGCGTCGGTGGCCGGCAGGATCTTTTCGAGGATCGAGTAGTCGAGGAAATTGGCGCCCAGGAGCAGGCAGAGAAAACCGATGCCGGCGTAGATGAGAACGCCCAGGTTGCCGAACAGGATATTGGCGCGTTCGCCCATCTTGCTGAAGACGAAGCGGAAATCGAAGGCGATGGCCAGCAGGATGAAACTGGCGCCCAAGATCACCCCGCCCTGAAAGCCGCCGCCCGGCGAGTGGTGGCCGTGGGCCACCACGTAGAGAGCGAAGAGCTGCATAAAGGGCGCCATCTTGCGGGCGATGAAGCGGATGATGGTGTCCTCGTAGCCGGCGCCCACCTGGTAGAGTTCCGGTGGGCCGGTCTCCTCACGGCGGCGCAGCAACGCGACCACCGCCAGCCCCGCCACGAAGATCACCGCGGTCTCGAACATGGTGTCGAAGCCCCGGTAGTCGGCGAGCACTGAGGTCACCACGTTGGGCACCGCGGTGTCGTGCAGGGTCTGGGTGAGGTAATAGGGCGACAGGTGGGTGGAAGCCGGCGAGTTGGGGTCGGACCAGGCGGGGAAATCCCCCTCGGCGACAAAAAGCATGCCGCCCAGGCCAAGGGCCGCAGCCAGGCCCAGCACCTTGGCAAGCCGGCGGCCGGCCGGCCGGAACTTGAGCAGCCGGGTGGTGCGGAAGACGGCGGCAAAGAAGAGCACGGTGGACACCCCCGCCCCCACCGCCGCCTCGGTAAAAGCCACGTCCACCGCCGCCATCTCGGTCCACAGCAGGCACATGAGAAAGCTGTAGGTTCCGAAGATGATGGCCGAGGACAGCAGGTCCTTCACCGACACCGTGGCCACGGCGCAGAGCACGACGAGCGTCAGGATGAGCAGATCGAGCTGCCAGATCACGGTGCCTCCTCCTCTTTCTTCTCCTTGAGCCAGGGCATGACCCCTGAAGCGTGGCCGGCGTCGACGATGGCGTGGGTGGCGGTGGGGCTGGCCAGGAAGATGAAGACCGAGATGGCCAGGATCTTGAGGCTGGTGAGCACCATCTCGAGGGTCGGGTGGTGCAGGAGATAGACGGCGAAACCGAGGAGCATGCACACCGAGGAGAAGACGTCGCCCTTGCCGGCGGCGTGCATCCGGCAATAGAAGTCGGGCAGCCGGAGCAGGCCGACGGTGGTCGAGAAAAAGGAAAAGAGTCCCAGGGAGACCAGGCCCACGGTGAGGATGTCGATCATTTCCCTTCCCCCCGGTGCTGGAAGCCGAAACCGCCGGCGGTAAGGTTCTTGTAGTGCTGGAAATAGCGGGAAGCGGCCACGGTGACGATGAAGTTCAGAAGCGCGTAGGCCAGCGCAATGTCCACGAACATCTCCACCCGGCCGTAGAGCAGGCCGATGAGGATCAGCAGCACCGTGGTCTTGGTGCCGATGACGTTGCCGCCCATGATCCGGTCGATGAGGGTGGGGCCGAAGAACACCCGGTAGAGGGTGAGCAGCATGAGGACGAGGAGAATCACCCCCGCGGTGAGAAAAAAGCCGTCCATGATCCGTCCTATTCGAAAACCTTCTGCAGTTTTGTTTCCATGTCGCCGGGCAGGCTGGCCGCGGTCTGGCGGCTGATGGCGTGGACGTAGAAGACGTCGTCGGTGATGCGGATGGTGATGGTGCCCGGGGTGAGGGTGATGGAGTTGGCCAGCGCCACCCGGGAAATCGGTTTTTTGAGCACGGTCTTGAAGTTCACCACCGTCGGGTCGATCATCTCCCGCATGCGCGGGTGCAGGGAGAGGATGGTGACATGCAGGGTGGAGAGCAAAATCTCCTTGAAGAGCCAGGGCAGATAGAGGCAGAAGCGGACGAAGCCACCGAAGCCGCCCTCGTCGGACTTTTTCGGAAAGAGCAGATCGGTGGAGAGAAAGGAGACCAGGCCGCTCGAAAAGACGCCCAGGGTCAGGTGAAAGAGATCGAACTTGCCGGAGAGCACCAGCCAGAAGCCGAGCATGATGCAGAAGGTCAACAGATGCCGCATGGAACTCCCTGGTTCATCCTTGGAAAGGGCGTTTTTCGGGCCGGAAGAAACGCCGCGAGCCGCAACCGCATGCCGCCTCGCCGAAGCCGGTTGCCGGAGCTAAGCCACCTGGCGAGAAAGAATACTTTGTTTCCAGGCGAGTGCGCAAGAGCAAAACAAGGAAGGCGACTGGGAATGTTTCTTTTTCCCAGCCAAAAACGGGTTGCCTGACAACGGAAAGAACTCTACCCCCGCCGGCGCCGGGCCGCGGCGGAGTTGATCCTGTCGATGAGCTCGCCGATCTCCACCGGCTTCATCAGGTAATCGTAGAGCCCCCGCTGCATGCCCTCGATGCCGCTGGCCGTCGAGCCGTGGCCGGTGAGCATGATCACCCCCATGCTCGGGTCCTCGGCCTTCAAAAGATCAAGGGCGGCCAGACCGTCGATCACCGGCATCTTGAGATCGAGGACCACCACGTCCGGGCAGCCCGCCTGCCGCATGAAGGCCAGGGCCTCCTCGGCGCCGGGCACAGCCGCGGCCGAAAAGCCGCGCAATTCCAGCCGCTCCGCCAGGGTAGAGGCGAAATCCATCTCGTCGTCGACCACCAGCACCCGCACTTCAGCCATTGCCGTGCTCCTTCTTGCCTGTCTTCAAGGGAAAAATGATCCGGAAGATGGTTCCCCGGCCCGGCTCGCTCTCCACCTCGATATCGCCCCCGAGCTTCTTGACCAGGCCGTAGGTGATGGCCAGCCCCAGGCCGGTGCCCATCTTCTCGGGGCTCGACTTGGTGGTGAAAAAGGGTTCGAAGATGTTTTTCAGCAGCTCGGGCGGGATGCCCGGGCCGTTGTCGGCGATGGCCACCTGCACCGCCTGGCCGGTGCTCTTCGTGTTGATGGAGATGATACCATCCCTGCCCACCGCGTCCATGGCGTTGTTGACGATATTCAAAAAAATCTGCTGGAGCTGGCCGCAATCGCTGTTGATGGTGGGCAGGCCGGGCTGCAGGTCGAGCTCCAGCCTGATGTTCTGGTAGAGGGCCTCCTTCTCGATGAAACCGAGAACCTCGCTCACCGTGTCGTTCAACTGCACCGGCCGAAGCGACACCTCCATGCGCCGGGCAAAGCCCAGCAGGCGGTGGGTGATGGTGCGGCTGCGACCTACCGCCTTCTGGAGCGAGGCAAGGGAGTCGTGGAAGCGCTGGCGATGGGGAAATTCACCTGACATCTCGAGGAGATCCTGCATGAGCCCGGCCTTCTCGCCGATGATCGACAGGGGATTGTTGATCTCATGGGCGACGCCCGCTGCCAGCCGGCCGATGGAGGCAAGCTTGGCGGTGTGCTCGGTCTCGCAGAGCATGGCCTCCCGGGCCTCGTCGGCGGCCCGGATATTGTTGGCCAGAAAGCGGGCGATGCGGTGGGCGCAGAAGGCGACCAGCAGAAGACAGACACCGAAAAGAAGGGCGAGCTGGTTGCGGAAGACAAGCCAGGCCCGGCGCTCGGAAGATCCCTGCTGCTCCACCACCAGAACCCAGGGCGTGTTGTCCACCTCGCCCACGGCCCGCAGCACCTCCCGGCCGCCCCGCTTCTCGCGGCTGAGCTGGACGCCGCGCTTTTTGGCCTGAACGCCGAGCAGCACCGTGCCCACCCCGCCGTAGAATCGGGAAATGGTCTGCAGCTTGCCTTCGCTGTTGAGGAGAAAGATGTCGTCGGTGCTCTCCGGCGTGATGGCCGCCAGAAAGCCATCGAGGGTGGAGGCGTCGAGGGAGGCGCGCAGCACCCAGTGGCGGTTGCCGTCGGGGCTGCTCTTGCTCACCGCCACCACGAAGTGGGGAATCTTGCGGAAACCGAGGAAAACGTCGCTCACGAACACCCGGCGGGCAAAGGCCTGGTTGAACCACGGCGAGCCGGAGTAGTTCTTGCCGGCCAGGTCGAAGGGTCCGACATAGGCGTGCTGGATGCCGTCCTGGTCGATGACGCTGAGGTCCACCACGCCGGGATGCTCCTTTTTAAAACGCAGAAAGATCTCGGCCAGCTTTTCCTTTTGCCGCAACTCCTCGAATTCGTAGCTTTCGGCAACGAACAGCACCGAGGACTGCAGGCGGCCGAGAAAGGCCTCGATGGTCTGTTTGGTGTTCTCGGCGCCCCAGCGGGCGTTGAGCTCCACCTCTTCCTGCAGCAGCTCGCGGTACTGGAACAGGCTGAGACCGGTGATGACACCGAGCGGCACCGCGGTGAGCACCAGCATGATGACGAACAGACTGCGCTGCAGGCAGCGGGCCCGGCCCCGGGCATTCATCCCCTCCTGGGGCCGGCCACAGAAAAAAAGCGCCTCGGTGAGCTTCGCCATTTTCGAACGCATCACCCCTCCCGCCCCCGCACCACGGCCCCGGCCCGCAAATCACCTGCGAGAGCCAAGGGAAGAACGTCTTTTACCGCACCGATCACCCGGTCGA
>JBFHWX010000183.1:0-6359 GCA_041599275.1 Desulfobulbales bacterium
GGGAAACCTGCGCGCCGCCGAACGAACGGTTGTCGAGGTAGCCGCCGTATTCACGGGCGAAGGGAATCCCCTGCGCCACGCAGTGGTCAATAATCAGATTCGAGCATTCCGCAAGGCGGTGCACGTTGGCTTCGCGGGAGCGGAAGTCGCCGCCTTTAACGGTGTCGTAAAACAGGCGGTAGATGGAGTCGCCGTCGTTGGGATAGTTTTTGGCGGCGTTGATGCCGCCCTGGGCGGCGATGGAATGGGCCCGGCGGGGGCTGTCCTGCAGGCAGAAGTTCTTTACCCGGTAGCCCAGCTCGCCCAGGGTGGCGGCAGCGGCGGCGCCGGCAAGACCGGTGCCCACCACGATTACCGTATAGCGCCGCTTGTTGGCGGGATTGACCAGGCGGCAGTGGAAACGGTGGCGGTCCCATTTTTCAGAGAGGGGGCCGGCGGGGATTTTGGGATCGAGGTTCATGGGCAGGGAGGAGTGAGAAGTGAGATGTGAGAAGTGAGACGTGAGAAGTGAGACGTGAGACGTGAGACGCGGGGCCTGGGGTGTGGAGCGGCGCGCGACAGCAGTGCCGCTCGCTGGTGGTCAACCCGTAGAATTCCCGTGAGCTTTCGTCTGGATGGATTCATCTCAAAAAAATTACCGAAAAATAGCCCAGGCAGGGGATGAGGCCGAAGACGGCGCCCACCCCGATGGCGGCGGCAAGGGCCGCACGCTGCAGAAAGGGATCGTATCTCGGGTGCGAGAGGCCCAGGGTCTGGAAAAAGCTCCAGAAACCGTGGCTCGTGTGCAGGGCCGCGGCGCCGGCGCCCAGCAGGTAGAAAAGAGCGAAAGGCGCCTGGCCGAAGGTGGTTCGCACCAGGTCGGCAAGGGGCAGGGTGTCGTCGCGGAAATGGAACTGGGCCAGGTGCAGGAGAAGAAAGCAGAGCACCGCGGAGCCGCTGTAGAACATGGTGCGGCTGGCCGGATTGCGGCCCTGTGCGGCTGGCCGGCCAAGATAGCCCACCGGCCGGGCCTGCCGGTTGGCCACAAAGAGCCAGGTGCCGTAGCCTATGTGGAGCGCGAAGGCAACGGCGAGCAGGATCTCGACCAGTTTCAGCAGCGGCCCGAAGGCATGGAGATGCTCGGCGTAGGATTCGAAGGCCGCCCGGCCCAGGAACATGGTGCTGTTGCCCGCCATGTGGGTGAGCAGGAAGAGGCCGAGCAGCAGGCCGCTGGCGGCCATCACCGCCTTGCGGCCGATGGAGGAAGAGGGGATGGGGCGGGGCCGGGCCATGGAGTCCTTGCAGTGCAGCGTTTTGCCGGGTTATTGTCGGGGTGGGCGGCTGCATCGGGCAACCGGTTTTTTCATACCACAAAGTGGAGAAGATGGAAACCAGTAACCACCTGTCTGTTGGCTCTCTTCGGCTTTACGAAAGCGGGGAACTGGCGCGTCGCCGGGACCAGGCCCTGGCCCGGCTCGAGAGCTGCACCCTCTGCCCGCACTGCTGCCGGGTCAACCGGCTGGCCGGCGAGCTTGGCGTCTGCCGCACCGGCCGCCGGGCGGTGGTGGCCTCCTTTGCCCCGCACTTCGGCGAGGAGTCGGTGCTGGTCGGTTCCGGCGGCTCGGGCACCATCTTTTTCAGCCACTGCAATCTGCTCTGCGTTTTCTGCCAGAATTACGAGATAAGCCATCAGGGTGAAGGAATGGAGGCCGGGCCCCGGGAACTGGCCGCCATGATGCTCGAACTCCAAGAGGCGGGCTGCCACAACATCAATTTCGTCACCCCCTCCCACGTCGTGCCCCAGATTCTCGAGGCGCTCACCATCGCCGCCGGCCGTGGCCTCGTGCTGCCCCTGGTCTACAACTCCAGCGGCTTCGAGGCGGTCGATACCCTGCGGCTGCTCGACGGGGTGGTGGACATCTATATGCCGGACTTCAAATTCTGGAACGAGGCCAGCGGCCGCCGGCTGACCCGGGCGAAAAACTACCCGGCGGCGGCCCGGGAAGCGATCCGTGAAATGCACCGCCAGGTGGGCGATCTCTTGGTGGACGACAGCGGCCTGGCCCGCCGTGGCCTTCTCGTCCGCCACCTGGTGATGCCGGGCCAACTCGAGGAAACCGCCGAGATCCTCCGCTTTCTGGCCCAGGAACTGTCGCCCGCCACCTATGTCAACCTCATGGACCAGTACCGCCCTTGCGGCACCGCCCGGGACTTCCCGCCCCTCGACCGTGACCTCCACCTCCGGGAGTACGAAGAGGCCCTGGGGCTGGCCCGGGCCGCCGGCCTCTCCCGCCTCGACCGCAAGGATTGGGGCGGGATTTTGAAACGGCTGGGGTTGTGAGAGGTGAGACGGGAGAGGTGAGACGGGAGACGGGAGACGGGAGAGGTGAGACGGGAGACGGGAGAGGTGAGACGGGAGACGGGAGACGGGAGAGGTGAGACGAGAGACGGGAGACGAGAGACGGGAGACGATACTGCGCGGAATTGCTTTCTCCGTTTTCCTCGTGGCGAGTTGGAAAGTTTTCCGGGGCAAGGTGGCAATGACAACTGCGAACGGCCGGCTTTTCACGTTTTGCATCTCACATCTTCCGTCTCACTTTCTTTTTCCCTCCCCTTGACAGTCCCTTCCGTTTCGGCTATAAAACCTCTTTCATTTGTCGCCGCGTGAGCGCGCGGCAATGCCGTGCGAGCAGCAGATTGTCTGAGATTTCGCAGTTAATTGATATAATATCAGGAGGTTGTCAGTGGCGAATCATAAGTCCGCAGAGAAGAGAAACCGGCAGAGCCAGGTCCGTCGGGAGCGGAACCGCGCAAACCGCACCAAAGTGAAGAACGTGGTCAAGAGCGTGCTTGCCGCCGTGGAGACCGAGCAGTCCCCGGAAAAGGCCCAGGAGGCGCTGCGTGCCGCCATCCCGGTGATCCATCGCGCCGCCAACAAGGGTGCCTTTCACTCCAAGACCGCTTCCCGCAAGGTTTCCCGGCTCACCAAGCGGGTCAACGCTCTCGCCGCCGACGCTGCCGAGCCCGCCGCCTGATTCGCTGCCGCGGCCTGGCTCTTTCGCGGGACAGGTTTGTGAACGGTGCGTGATCCGAGGGTCACGAAAAGCCATGGGAGCTTCCTCCCATGGCTTTTTTTGTTTTGCCTCTCGCCGCCGTTCGTGGTAGAGCCGGTAACGACGCAAACGGCCCCTGGGCGTTGCATCCGGAGTCTTTCCCGGCTTGCTTGCCCGGGCTTCGGTCTCTCTGCCCGCATGGGCAAGACGGTGGGCAACTGGCCCCGCCTACCGGCGGCGCCCTGAGACCACTTGTCTCAGGGGCCTTTGGCCTGCTGCGGTTGCGGCCGTGATCAGCTGTTTGGCGATTGCCCGGCTTGCCTGCCGGCCGAGAATATTTTCTGGAGAGCGAACCCCATGCACCAGCCCACTCTGGCGGCTTTTCGGGAGCTGGCCGAGTTCCATGGCCTGATCCCGGTCTACCGCGAGATCGTCGCCGACCTCGACACGCCGCTTACCATCTTTGCCAAGGTGGCGGCCCGCGATTCCCATGCTTTTCTCTTCGAAAGCCTGGAGGGTGGCGAGAAGTGGGGGCGGTATTCCTTCATCGGTCTCGACCCGCTGCTCACCTGCACCTCGACGGCTGACCGGCTGACCGTCGAGCGCGGCGGTCGCTGCGAGGAGCGCCGGGGCAATCCCCTCGAGCTTTTAAAGGAGCTGCTCGCTTCTTTCCGGGCCCAGCAGGCACCCCATCTGCCCCGTTTTTACGGGGGACTGGTGGGCTTTCTGGGCTACGACATGGTGCGCTTCATGGAGCGGCTACCGGACTCCAACCCGCCCCTCGACCTGCCGGACAGCTCCTTCATGGTGCCGCGCACCGTGCTCATCCACGACTCCTTCCGGCAGAAACTCACCATCGTCCGCTGCGTGGCGGTGGAGCCGGGCGACGACCCCGAGCTGCTCTACCGCGAGGCGCTGACCGCCATCGACCAGGTGGTGGCCACCCTGCGCCAGCCCCTGCCCTACGAGTATCTCGAGAGCCGGGGCGGCGGCCAGGCCCACGCCTTCTCCTCCAACATGAGCGAGGAAGAGTTCAAGAGCATGGTGCTGCGGGCCAAGGAGTACATCCTGGCCGGCGACATCATCCAGGTGGTGCTCTCCCAGCGCTTCCGCACCGAAACCGACATCGCGCCCTTTGCTCTCTACCGGGCGCTTCGGCACATCAACCCGAGCCCCTACCTCTTTTATCTGAAACTGGGCGATCTCGTCCAGATCGGTTCCTCGCCCGAGATCCTGGTCCGTCTCGAGGGCAGCGACATCGAGGTGCGGCCGATTGCCGGCACCCGCCGCCGCGGCGCCAGCTCCGAGGAGGACCTTCTCCTGGAGCGTGAACTCCTGGCCGATCCCAAGGAACGGGCCGAGCACCTGATGCTGGTCGACCTCGGCCGCAACGACGTCGGCCGGGTGGCGGTGCACGGTTCGGTGGAGGTCAGGGATCTTCTGGTGATCGAGCGCTACAGCCACGTCATGCATATCGTCTCCGGCGTGCACGGCGAGCTCGAAGCGGGCCGCGACCAGTTCGACGTGCTGGCCGCCACCTTTCCCGCCGGCACCGTGAGTGGCGCTCCCAAGATCCGGGCCATGCAGATCATCGACGAGCTCGAACCCGAGCGCCGTGGCCCCTACGCCGGCTCGGTGGGCTACTTCGGCTTTTCCGGCAACATGGATTTCTGCATCACCATCCGCACCTTCGTGCTCCACGGCCGCGAGCTCTACGTGCAGGCCGGCGCCGGCATCGTGGCCGACTCCGACCCGCGGCTCGAGTACGAGGAAACCATCAACAAGTCCATGGGCCTGCGCCGCGCCGTGGCCCTGGCCGAAGAGGGGTTTTGAGAGAGGCGGTGAGAGGTGAGACGAAAGACGGTAGACGTTGTTTCTGTCCTTCCACGTCTCACGTCTCACGTCTAACGTCTAACGCCTGACATCTCACTGGAAAAATATGATCGTCATCATCGACAACTACGATTCCTTCACCTACAACATCGTGCAGACCCTGGGCGGGCTCGGGGCCGAGATGCGGATCTTCCGCAACGACGAGGTGGATATCTCTTTTATCGCCGGGCTCCAGCCCGACCGGCTGCTCATCTCGCCGGGGCCGTGCTCGCCCAGGCAGGCGGGGATCTCCATCGAGGCGATCCGTTATTTCGCCGGCCGCATCCCGGTGCTTGGCGTCTGCCTCGGCCACCAGTCGCTCGGTGAGGCCTTTGGCGGCGAGACGGTGCGGGCCGGGCGCCTCATGCACGGCAAGACGAGCCCCATCTTCCACGACGGCCGCGGCGTCTTCACCGGCCTGCCCAGCCCCTTCGAGGCGATGCGCTACCATTCCCTGGTGGTTGACGAAAAGAGCCTGCCCGACTGCCTCGAGATCAGCGCCCGCACCGACCAGAACGAGCTCATGGGCCTCCGGCACCGGCAACTGCCGGTGGAGGGCGTGCAGTTTCACCCGGAGTCGATCATGACCCCGGACGGGGTGCAGCTCCTCAAGAACTTTATCGATCCGAAGTATCCGCAACTGGTCAGGCAGGGAGGGGGGAAATGATACGGGAAGCGATCGCCAAACTGGTGCAGCGCCACGATCTCGATGAGACCGAAATGGTGGGAGTGATGGACGAGATCATGGGCGGCGAGGCAACCCCTGCCCAGATCGCCGCCTTCCTCACCGCACTCCGCATGAAGGGCGAGACCATCGAGGAGATCACCGGCGGCGCCCGGGTCATGCGCCGCAAGGCGACCCCGGTGGTGGTCGGTGGCGGCCACGAGATCGTGGTCGACACCTGCGGCACCGGCGGCGATGGCTCCGGCACCTTCAACGTTTCCACCGCCACCGCCTTTGTGGTGGCCGCCGCCGGGTTGCCGGTGGCCAAGCACGGCAACCGTTCGGTGTCCAGCAAGTGCGGCAGCGCCGACGTGCTGGAGGCCCTGGGGGTGAACCTGTCGCTCACCGCCGACCAGGTGGCGGCGGCGGTGCGCGAGGTGGGTATCGGCTTTCTGTTCGCGCCGGCCCTGCACGGCGCCATGAAACACGCCATCGGGCCGCGGCGCGAGATCGGCATCCGCACCGTCTTTAACGTGCTGGGGCCGCTCACCAACCCGGCCGGCGCCAACGTCCAGGTGCTCGGGGTCTACGACCGGGAGCTGACCGGAAAGCTCGCCTCGGTGCTGGGCCGGCTCGGTAGCCGGCGGGCCCTGGTGGTCTGGGGCGAGGGCAACCTCGACGAGATGACGGTCACCGGCCGCACCGAGATCGCCGAATGGGATGGCCTCGCGGTGCGCACCTGGTCGGTGACCCCCGAGGAGGCGGGCCTTGCCCGGGCAACGCTCGGTGAA
>JBFHWX010000184.1:0-6348 GCA_041599275.1 Desulfobulbales bacterium
CATTGCCGACCGGGCCTGGGCCCCTCCGCCACCGCCCGGTTCGGGCACCTTTACGAGCACCGTGCACGGCAGCTCCACCGCCGGCGTCGACCGTTCCGACACCGGCGTCTTGGGTGGCGCTCTGGGCGACAGCAAACTGCGCCCCTATTCCAAGGGCAACTGCGCCCACTGCCACGAAATGCACGCAAGCATCAGCGGCGGCGAGCCGACGCCGGTGGGCGGCACGGCCAACTGGTTCTCTCTCTTCCGCACCAACTACAACGTGGACACCGGCGGCAGCAAGAACGAGGTCTGCTACTATTGCCACGAGGTGCTGAACGTCAGCACCACCGCGGTCAACTACGGGCGCTACGACGTCTACATGGGCAAGACCGCGGCCTACGTCGCTTCTTCCCACAACACCAGCGCCAACGTGGTCTGGCCCACCGCCGGGCCGCCGGCACCGGCGGTGAACGATGCCGGCAACTGCAACAACTGCCACAACCCGCATGGCTACGACGACGGCTCGGCCTTCATAAACCCGATCCCCAGCATGGTGTTCAAGCGCGAGCAGACCCTCTGCCTCGAATGCCACGACGGTTCGCCGGCAGCGGCGGCCCGCCGCATCGACCTCGACATCGCCAAGACCTACCGCCACCAGGTGGCCACCTACACCGACATCCACTCCGCCGGCGAGGACAAGGCCACCCTGAGCGCCAACAAGCACGTCGAATGCGTCGACTGCCACAACCCGCACATGGCCACCAGGACCTCTGCCCGCACCAAGGGTTCGAATGCCATCAGCGCCGCCAACTCGCCGCTCTACGGGGTGAAGGGGGTGAGTGTCAGCTTCTCCGGCACCAACTGGACGGCGCCCTCCTATGCTGCCACCTACAAGCTGCCGGCCACCGCCGAGTTCGAAATCTGCTTCAAGTGCCACTCGGCCTTCAACACCAACGTGCTCACCTGGGGCGGCGCCGGCGCCCTTGCCTGGACCGACGTCGGCCTCGAGTTCAGCACCTCGAACCAGTCCTACCACCCGGTGGCAGGGGCGCTGCCCGCAGCCGATCCCGGCGCCAACGGTTCGAGCCGTCTCAACGCTGCCCAACTCATCGGCACCGACCGCACCTGGACCCCAGGGCAGACCATGTACTGCTCCGACTGCCATGCCAGCGACTCGACGCCGGCGATCGCCGGCCCCCACGGCTCTGCGATCAAGTGGATGCTGGTGGGCACTTACAAGAACTGGCCTTTCCAGGCATCGGCCAACAACGGCTCCTCCACCGCTACCGACTGGGCCTATCTGACCAACGGCGCGGCCCAGGACGACACCTTCTGCCGGAACTGCCACCCAGACACCAGCTCCACCAACAGCAACAACGTCCATACCACCGGCGACCACCAGAACTCCACCGACGGCCGCTGCCTCACCTGTCACATCCGGGTGCCGCACGGCGGCAAGGTGTCGCGGCTGATCAACGCCGCCTTCACCGCCACCAATCTACCAAACCGGTACTGGCCAAACGGCAACGGCGGCGGGTTTACGCCGGAGATGATGCGCTTTGTCAAAACAGCCTATCGTTCCTACAGCGGCGGCAACAGCAACTGTTATGCCCGAACCTGCCGCAGCTCCCACAATGTCGGAAGCGGCGAAACCTGGTAGGGCGTGGGCTCTCTTTTTTCCGCTAGCCCTTTTCTCGTTGAGGTCGCGAAAAGTCCGGTCTCCGGGGTGATGACAGTCTCCCGGAGACCCGACATGCCTCGTGTATGCCGTTGTTTTTTCAGGATACCCCCCTTGCCGACCTGGACAAACCTCCCTTGTTGAGCCGCCTGAAACAGACTCTGCTGGCGCGAAAGACCGTCCTTTTGCTGCTCATCCTGCTCATGTCTTCGCTGTTTCTCGGTTCGACCCTGCCGCAGCGCTTCAACACCCCAGATCTCACCTTGGCCCGCTGGCAGCAGGCCAACCCGGTCCTCGGCCGCTTCGCCGCGGTGCTCGGCCTCGACCATATTTACACCACCCCCTGGTTCGCCGTGCTCCTTGCCCTCTTCCTGTCGAGCCTTCTGCTCTCCACCATCGAGCAGAGCCGTCTCGCCCTTCGCCGGACCTGGGGGCCGCCCCCGCCGGCTCAGCATCTGCCCCTCGCCTCCTCCAGGCCCTTCGAAAAGGTGCTGGCCGCTGCCCAACAGGCCGGCTTCCGTCTGGTCTCACGGGTTGACCACACCTGCCGCCTGGTCAGAAACGCTGCCGGCTACTGGGGCGCAGCCCTCTTTCACCTCGGCCTGCTGCTGGTGCTGGCCGGAGTTCTGCTCCTGGTCCTCACCCAGAAGCGAGGGCTCGTGCACCTGGCCGAGGGCGAAGTTTTTTCACCGGGCATGGCCTGGACTTCCCAGGAAAAGGGCGTGCTGGCCGATTTCTTCTTCCTGCCCGAGGCGGTGCGGCTCGAGTCGGTGCGCCCAGAATTCTGGGAAACCGACGATCTCAAGCAGCAGCGGGCCACGGTCACCTTCCTGGAACCGGGCACCGAGAGCACCACATGTGAACTGGAGATCAACCGCACGGTGTTCCACCGGAACATCCGGGTGGACCAGTCGGCCTCCTTCGGCCATGCCTTTCTGGTGATCTTGGTCGACGAAGCCGGCCGCGAGCTGCCGCTCCGCATGGACCTCGAGCACCCCAGCCGCCGCGACCAGGCAAGCTACAACAGCTTCGAGTTCGAAAGCGTGCCCTATCTGGTGAAGGCGAAGTACTACGCCGACGCCAGCCACCGCAGCATCGATTCCGGCACCCCGCAGCTCGTCCTCCGTCTCGACCTGGCCGGCGAAAGCGCCGGTGAGATCTCCCTTCTCCCCGGCCAGCAGGGTTCTCTCGGCCCCTACACCGCCCGCCTCATCGGCACGGCCCGCTGGACCGGCCTGGTTTTCTCGGATCTCCAGGGCATGGGGCTCGTCTTTTTCGGATTCTTCGTTATCATTGGAGGCGGGGTGCTCATATACTGTCTGCCGCCCCGGGAAATCGTCCTCCAGGCGGCGGGCACCGGCTGCCGGCTGGCCTGGAAAGCGGGCAGATTCGCCGCTTTCTACGAATCAGAGTTGCAAGGAATCTTGGAAGATGAACAACCCGGCCCTGGTTGAAACCATCCTGCACTGGACCGCGGTGGTGCTCTACGTGCTGGCCTCGCTGGCCAACACCACCGGCCTCATCTTCGCAAGGCCAAGAGCCGAGCGGGCCGGCTACCGCCTCGCCCTGGCCGGGCTGCTGGTCCACAGCGCGGCTCTTCTGCACCGCTGGGTGGAAGCCGGACACGGCCCGTACATGGTGCGCTACGAGGTGCTCTCCTCCAACGCCTGGATGGCGCTGGTGCTCTTTCTCCTCTTCGCGCGGCTCTTCCCCCGGGTGCGGCCGACCTCCATCATCGTCTTTCCCGGCGTCTTCCTGCTTCTCGCCATCGGCATCTTCACCAACCCGGAGATCCGCAAGCTGCCCCCGACCCTGAGCAGCATCTGGCTCGTGCTGCACGTTTCCTTCTACAAGATCGCTCTCGCCACCCTGCTGGTGGCCCTGGCCTTCTCGCTTTTCTTCGTCCTCAAAAACCGTTTTTCATGGGCCTGGCTGCAACGGCTGCCGGAGCTTGGCAGCCTGGATGCCTATTCGTACCGTTTCGCCGGCTTCGGTTTCACCTTCTGGGCCATCGGCATGCTGGCCGGCTCCATCTGGGCCTACCAGTCCTGGGGCCGCTTCTGGGCCTGGGACCCGGTGGAGAACTGGTCGCTCTTCACCTGGTCGCTCTTCGGGCTCTACCTGCACCTGCGCCGCTTCTTCGGCTGGCAGGGGGAAAAGGCGGCGGCACTCTTCCTGTTCTGCTTCACCATGGCGGTGCTGTCGATGTTCTTCGTGCCGCTGCTCTCCTCTTCGGTTCACTCGGAATACTTCCAATGAATTTTTTCTATCTTTTTCTCCTCCTGCTGCCGTTTCTGGCCGGCTGCGGCGTTGATACCGACCAGGCCAAAGAGGCGGTGCTCCATTACAACGCCCGGCTGGTGGAGGCCTATGCCAGCGGTGACGTTGCCGGCCTCGAAGAGGTCGTCACCCCCGACCAGGCTGTTATCCTCGACGAACGGTTGCGGGATTTCGCCAACAACAAAATCCGGCTGCAGGCCACCCTGCGCAGCATCGGCTTCACCAGCATCGAAAAAACCGGGCCCGGCCAACTGCGGGCAACCACCGACGAATCCTGGGACTTCAGCTACCAAAGCCTGGCGAGCGGCCAGCTGGTGACCGAACTGGCGCCCCGCTACGCCGGCAGTTACAGCCTGGTCGAGGAAGACGGCAGGTGGCTGGTGGACCGGGTCGTGGTGGAACCGGTCGAAGAGTTGGCGGCAGAGCCCGCAGCCCCTGCCCCACCGGCACCCCAGGAAGGAGTCGCCGAAGAGCAGGTGGCCGGCACGGTGCTCACCTACCTCGCCCTGCTGGCCGACGGTTACCGGACCATGAACATGACCCCGCTGCTCCACGTCGCCTCGCCGGACCGGGCCCAGAAGGCCTACCACCACATGGCGGCCATGGGCGAGGCGCGGGTGAAGATGGACCCCGGCCTCCAGAGTATCGAGCTGGGGGCCGTACGGCTGACGGATCCGGCAGGGGCCGAGGTGGACGCTTCCGAAAAATGGCTGTACGTCTATTACCGGACCGATTCGGGCAGAAAGGTCTACGAAAACGAAGTGAGCTACGAGCTGACCTACTTTGTCGTGCGGAGCCCGAACGGAGGCTGGCTGGTGGATGAGATCAGGGTGAACTCCACGGTGGAGGGACCCGGCACCGGTGAGCTCGAGTTCTATCGCCGGCCGGCCGACGAGCCGGTGGAGGGGCGTTAGCGGCCGGGCGTCTATCCTCTACGGCCGTTCATCTGCCACCGCCCACCCGGGCAAGCCCGGCCAGGGATTCGGGGTCGGCCGGCTCGATGGCCAGGGCGGCGGCATACTGTTCCGCCGCCTGAATGGCCCTGCCCTGCCGCTCGAACACCACGGCAAGGCCGCGGTGGGCCGGCGCCGAACCTGGAAAACGGGCAACGGCCCCGGCCAGCACCCTCTCGGCGCCGGCAAGGTCGCCCGCCGCCAACAGCAGCGCGCCGTATTCGAGGTGATTCTGCTGGCTTTCGGGATCTTTTTCGAGCAGGAACCGGTACTGCTCGGCCGCCGCCTCGAAGTCGTTCAGGCCGATGTAAGCCGCGGCCAGAGCATGCCGGAGCGAAAAAAAGTCTTCTTCCGGAAGGCCCTTTTCCTTGCCGATCCGCAGGGCCTCGCTGAAATGACGGGCAGCCTCGCGGTGCTCGCCCTTTTCCCCGAACAATATGCCCACCTTGTAGTGGATTGAACCCATGTCCGGCCTGCCAGTGAGGGCCCGCTGGAAAAAATCCAGGGCCTCGTCGGCGCGGTCGCGCCTCAGTGACGAAATGCCCAGGTTGACCAGGAGCTCGGGGTGGTCACCCAGGGTTTCGTAGGCCCGCAGGTAGAGGCGGTGGGATTCCTCGAGCTTGCCGGCCCAACCCAGCACGTCGCCCACGGTGCGCAGGGCCCAGGCCGATTTCTCGGCATCGACCCGCTGCTCCACCGCGGAGCGCACCGCCTCGATCTTGTCCTCGCCCCAGCCGGGGGCAGGAGAGACAAGACCGCGATCCACCATGCTCTCGACAACCGCCAGGGCCAGCCTGCGGTTCACCTCGATGGTGGGGTGCACGTGGTCGAGGAAATACTCGTTGCCCAGTATGTCGTGGCCGAAACGGCTCAGGCTGTCCTCCTCGAGAAGCCGCACCAGATCGACCACCGGCGCCTCGGGTTTTGAAGCGGTGGCAAGCAGTGCTTGGTTGAGCGGCGAGACCATGCGCAGCGGACAGATATCCTCGTCCACCGCCCGGGAGAACTGCCGCTTTGCCTCGTCGTAGCGGCCAGCCGCCAAGAGCGCCCGGCCATAACGGAAGAGGAGATCGGCATGGCGGTGGTCGATGGCAACGGCCTGCTCGAAAAAACCGATGGCCTCGTCGAGTCGCCCGGCCTGCATGGCGGCGTCCGCCGAATCCGACAAGATCTGCCAACGGGTTGTATCCGGCGGGGTGAGCCCGTCCCGGTGCTGGCTGGCAAAGGGTGACATGTCTTTGAGGTTCACCGGCGGGTTGACGAACAGGATCCCGCTGCCCGCCGCCCGGGCGATGGCCGCCATGCGCTCGATATTGAGCCGGTAGTGGGTGACTGTCTGTTGGTACAGTTCGTCGTCGCGGCGGTAGGTCTCTGGCCCTTTCATGTGGGCCATGCTCTCCTGGACCTCGGTGGCCATAAAGGAACGGCCGCCGTTATCGAGGAAGCCGGCCGGAG
>JBFHWX010000185.1:0-6337 GCA_041599275.1 Desulfobulbales bacterium
CACCCCGACGTGGCCGAGGCCGCGGTGGTCGGCGCCCCCCATGACCTCAAGGGGCAGACCATCTACGCCTTTGTGTCGCTGAACGCCGGCGTCCAGGCCTCCAAAGAGCTGCAAGGCGCGCTGCGGGCCCATGTCCGCAAGGAAATAGGGCCCATCGCCTCGCCGGAATTCATCCAGTTCTCCGACGGTCTGCCGAAGACCAGAAGCGGCAAGATCATGCGCCGCATCCTGCGCAAGATCTCCGCCGGCCAGTACGACGACTTCGGCGACACCTCCACCCTTGCCGATCCGTCGGTGGTGGACGTCCTGGTCGAAGGCCGCAAGAATATGGGCTGAGAGCTCTTTCCGACTGACTGAAAAAGAAAAAGCGGGATTCCGGTGTACTGCCGGAATCCCGCTTTTTTTTGGATCTGCTCTACAGCCAGTTCACTGGCCTTCCTCGCCAGAAGGGACCTTTCCGGAGCGGTTGTGCCAATCGTGACGAAGCAGGAATTCTGCTTGACGAAAAGAGGGGAGGCGGTTTACTAGGAGAAGATAAAGATCGTCAGGCTGGCAGTTACCAGGTACGAATTGTCCCGCCCCATGAACATACAAAAAATTTGCGTTTCAAAGGACAACACGGCGCGGATCAAATGCCCGGCCTGCGCTAACTGCAAGGGGGTGGATGCTGCCCGTCTGCCTGCGCCACCCCGGGCCATCAAGGTCAGGTGCGGTTGCGGTGAAATCTTCCAGCTCTGCCTGGACTACCGACGCTTCTACCGAAAGGACACCAAGCTCCTCGGCACCTACACCAAGGAATCAGGAAAAAAATACCGAGGCCAACTCCTCTTGGTGGACATCTCCATGGGGGGTCTTTGCTTCCAGGCCCTCGACCAGCACGGCGCCCTCAAGAACGGCGATGAACTGCTCGTCGAGTTCACCACCGACGACCCCAGAAAAGTGACGATAAGTCGTTATGTGACGATTCTGGCTTCTTCCGGCCGCGGCTTCAACTGCGAATTCCTCTACCCCGCCAGGACCGATCCGGCCCTGGCCCTCTTTCTGGCGCCATGACCGGGAAGCCGGCAGGTCCCGGACACCATTTTTGTTGATTTGCTCAATTCACAAAAACTCTATTCGTCCTTGATCGCCAGAAGCGGTTCGAGCCGCGCCAGCCGCATGATGGGCAGCATGGCGCCGATCAGGCAAACCCCGACGCCGGCGGCAAGACAGAGGACACTCAGGGAAACCGTGCGCCAGGAGGTGACGGATATTGCCTCCAGCCTGGTGAGGAGCTGGAAATCCTGGGCCAGGTGATGGATGAGGTAGTGGCCAATGGCCACGCCGATGAGCCCCCCCAGAAGGGAGATGATCACCGCCTCAGAGAGGAAGATCCTCATGATATGACCCCGGTTGGCGCCGATCGCGCGCATGATGCCGACCTCGCGCCGCCGTTCGTTGGCAAGTGCGGTGAAGGTGGACCAGGCCAGGAGCACGGCCAGCACCGAGGAGATGACAATGGTGATCGAGAAGATGCGGGTAATGTCCTTCAGAGTGGCCTTCACGCCGCCGCCGATGTTGGCCCGGGTCATGATGCCGATGGAGGGGTTGATGTCGACAATCTTGCGCATCACGGCGTCGAGGCTGGTGCCTTCCTTGACCTTCATGAATACAATGGAGACCTGCCCCGGCTTGAACTGACCGGCCACCGCAGGCGAGGTCATGTCGAGGTCCTCGCTGCGCATGAAGATGCCGTGGTCGAGACCGGTGCCGGTTTTCTCCAGGTGCCCCGCCACTTTGATCTCCTTGTCGAACAGCCGGGCCGTGGAGATGCGGCCCAGGTATTCGTAGACGTAGCTGCCGACGTAGACCTCGCCGGGCCCCAGGGGCCGGGCGCCGGGGGCGAGCCAGGGCTTGATCACAAAGTCGGTGTCCTGCTCGATCACCGTCACCTGGCCTTCGACGATGGAACAGCAGCCCGACTCCAGGGTATCCATATAGATCTGGTAGGTGAGCTGCTCGACCTCCGGCAGCCTCGCCACCTCTTCCAGTATCTTCCGGTCCATATAGAAGGTCTTCTCCCGGCTTTCGAGAATGAAATCCTCGGCCAGTTCCTTGGCCTCCGGGGGTACCAGCACCACGTCGGCACCAAGCTTGCGGCTGGCCGCCTCGATGTCTTCCTTGACCGAATTGTCGAAGAGCACGGCAAAAACGAGGAGAGCCACCAGAAGCGAGACGGCGAGCCCCACCACGATGTTGCGGAAGAGCTTGCGGACGACGTTCTTCCAGGCGATGAAGACGATGGAGATCTTTTCTGTTCCGGACATGGTCTTGTTCTGAGGAAAGTTTGGAGGGAATGAAGGCCTCGGCATCCTCTGCCCGGCCGCAACCTGCTGGCAACCTACCAATTTCGCCTGCAAATGGAAACAGCTAAAAGAAAGGGCCTGGGCTCGGCCTTGCCGCCGTCCCCAGGCCCTTCTGCTTGCCCCACGTTGTCTTACCTTTCAACCGGCAAGACTCCAGGTTGCATTAGGATCCGATCTTGCTCCAGTTGGCATCAACACCGCAGAGCACGGCGTGGGTATCAACACCTTCCGCGGCATGGCAGGCGGTACAGACGGAGACCCCCTCGCCCACAAAAGCGCCGGCGGCCACGTCGTAGAGCATCAGATGGCCATCCATGGTGAACTCGCCGTCCTTGGGATTGGACGGATCGGCACACTCGGCACCGGGCACCTTGGTCCGGCTGGTGGCGATCAGGTACTTGTCGTCCGGGGTGAAGATGGCGTCATGGGTCTCCTGAACAGAGCCCATCATCTCGGCATCTTTGAGGGAGAAGTCGGCGGTGTTGAGCACCACCACCCGGTCGCCGGCTCCGACGGCGATCAGGGAACCGTCATTGGAGTAGTCGGCCCGGAAGCTCACGGTCTTACCTTCGGCGCCAGGCACCACGGTCTTATTGGTTACCTTGACGTTGCCCTTGACCAGTTCGGCCATGTCGAGCTCGATCATGTGCAACTTGCCCACCGGCGTGCCATGGTCCTTGTCGGCCTCGTTGATGGTGACCACCATCTTAGAGTTGTCGTTCGAAGAAGCGCCATGATAGAACTTGTAAGGCACACCGGGGTCGCCCTCGGTGCCCTCCAGGAAGACGCGGCGCACGTGGGAGAGGTCACTCTTGCTGAACACGTCGATATAGCTCTTGCTGGTCATGGTGATCGGCAGGAACATATCGGCGCTCTGGCCGGAAGCACAGTACAGGGACTTGTCGTTGGTCACCGAAGCGTCGACGTCTACATCGACCTGGGCGATGATCTGGCCGGTGGTGAGGTCGGTCTTGCCAACATGGGCCTTGCCGGTGGCGGGATCTTTCTTGTAAGTGGACCAGTACAGAACATTATTGTCCACATTGTCGATACGGGCGTCATGAACCGGATGGCTGTCCTTGTCGCCGATGTCGACCTTGGTCAGCTCTTTCACCTTGATGGGCTGGGCCTGGGTGGGA
Organism: Desulfobulbales bacterium; assembly: GCA_041599275.1. Classification (GTDB taxonomy): domain Bacteria; phylum Desulfobacterota; class Desulfobulbia; order Desulfobulbales; family BM004; genus JBFHWX01. Next base: position 3,485 of record JBFHWX010000185.1, read on the forward strand.
TCAATCTCCACCACCGCCTTGGCAAAGTGACCGCCCATACCGGCAACGTACATGGTCGCCTCGTACTTCGCGGACGCCTCTCCGGTCATCCCCATGACACCGAGGGCCAGAGCCCCCGCGGTAAGAGTGGACATCCACGCCTTCTTCGAGATTTTCATACTACCTCCTTAAAAAAGAAACTCTTCTGTTTTCCTTGGCAGCCTCATCCCAATATCGAGCTGCCGGTCTCCCAATTCATCCCAGGTTTTCCTGACACTTCATGCCAGACCAGGAGCCCGGGAAGCCCTTGCAGGTGGCGCATGTCACCCTGTGGCACATGCTCCACGGAATCAAATACCACACTGTGGTAGGGCGGTCAAGAAAAATCTTTAGGCTGCCTTTCTGGTGACGCCCATGCAGAAAGAACACAAGCGCACCGCCATCAGGACCTTGCGGAAGCGTTTTTTTTCGGCTACGATAGCGCTGCTTCTCACTGTCCGCACTTCCTCCACACAAGGATCCCGCACCGTGCTCATCGAATGCCGCAACCTCACCAAGACCTACACCATGGACGGCAAGCCCTTCGGCGCCGTCGACAACGTCACCCTTTCCATCGCTCGGGGTGAATTCGTAGTCATCCTGGGCCACTCCGGTTCCGGCAAAACCACTCTCCTCAGCCTGATCGGCGGCCTCACCGCTGCCGACCGCGGCGAAGTCAGGATCAACGGCACCGAAAACTCGCAACTGGCCGACGGTAAACTGTCCATGCTCCGCAACCGCACCATCGGCTTCATCTTCCAGTTCGCCTCCCTTATTCCCACCCTGACCGTGCTTGAGAACGTGCTGCTGCCCCTCACCTTTGGCGGGGTCTCGGCGGCGGGCCGCAAAAAAGCCGAGGATCTGGTGAAAATGGTCGGTCTCGAGGACAAGATGCACGCCTTTCCGGCCCAGCTCTCCGGCGGCCAGCAACGGCGCATCGCCATTGCCCGGGCCTTCATCAACGACCCCGAAATCATCCTCGCCGACGAACCCACCGGCGACCTCGACGAGGAAACCGAACAGGACATTCTCGGGATTTTCAGGCACTACAACGAAAAGGGCACCACCTTTGTGGTGGTCACCCACAATTCGGATCTCGCCCGCACCCAGAATGCCGCCCGGGTCATGCGGATGCGTAACGGCATCCTCACCGAAGAATTCTTCTGATCACATTCCCCATGGCGTTTCACGCACCCCGCCTTCTCATCGGCCTGGCTCTTTCTCTGGCTCTGCTGCTCTCTTCCTGTTCCCCGGAAAAGCAGGCCCTGAAGCTGGGCGACGACGCCCCCTCCTTCGAGACGACGACCCTCGCGGGAGCCGCCTTCAGTCTTGCCTCCCAGCGCGGCAAACCTGTGGTGCTCCGCTTCTTTCTCACCGACTGCCCCTATTGCCGGGCCGACACTCCTGTTTTCAACGACTATTACGAAGACCACCGCGATCTCGGCCTGGTGATGCTCTACATCAACAGCAAGGCCCCGGCCGAAGAGGCCGCGGCCTTTGCCCGTGAACTCAGCATCCCCTTTCCGGTCCTCAACGACGAAAACGGGCGGATAGCGGCCTCCTTCCAGGTCAAGGCCATGCCGCAGACCATCGTCCTCGACCCCGAGCACCGGATCAGGGCTGCCATGCTTGGCGGAGTGAGCCGCGAGGAGCTCGACAGCCTGCTTACCGCCTATTTCCAAGCCGGCCCTGCCCGGCGTTGACACAACCTGCTGCCCGTTATATCCTGAACAGGCTCGGGAAAACGCCATTGACACGATCTGGGGTGTCGCCGGCCCGGGCTTCGTCTCTGGCCCGCTTCTCCGCCTTTTGAGTAATATAATGATGGAGCCAAGCCCATATGCGCCCTTTCACCCTCCTCCTCCTTCTTCTCTTCACCCTGCCGACGGCCATTACCGTCTCCGCAGAGCCCAAGGAAATTACAGACAGCAAGGCACGCTGCGCGGTCTGCGGCATGTTCGTCGCCAAGTACCCGAGCTGGCTCGCCCAGATCGTCATGGAAGACGGCACGGTTTCCTTCTACGACGGGGTCAAGGATCTGATGGTTTTTTTTCACAACCCCGGGCAGTTCGGCGCAGACAAAGGAAAAATCAAAGAAATCTGGGTCAAGGACTACTACACCGTGGACTGGATAGATGGCCGCGAAGCCTTTTATGTGGTGGGCAGCGACACCTACGGCCCCATGGGCGAGGAACTCATCCCCTTCGCTTCCCGGGAGGCGGCCGACAGCTTCCTGAAGGATCACCACGGCTCGGAAATTTTGCTCTTTTCCGAGATCGGCGCCGACCGCATAGAAGCCATGCGTTCCGGTGCCCGCATGGGCCACTAGTTTTCGTTGCCCCGCCATGCGCCCCTCCCACCTGCTGCTTCTTGTTTTTGCCTTCCTGACAATGGCCGCCTCCGGCCTGCTGCTGGACGCCAGGGCACGCCAGCACCGTTTCAGCGGGCAACTCCCGGACCTTGACGCCACCTGTGCCGCCCTCGGGCTCTCCGACCTCTGCCTTGCCACCGAGGCCCGCTATACCCGGCACCCGGCGGTGAGCGATGGCCTGGTGCCGTTCATGGACCATCCCGGCGGACTCGAGCATTTTCCCAGCGGCTCCTTCTGGTACCCGGGCTGGACCGCGGCTGCCGAAGGGGGGAGGTTATGAGTCTGCGGCCCCACCTGGAAAAACAGCTCAACCTCCTCGACTATGCCCTCTCTTGCCTGTGGCGCCGGCGGGTCAAGAACCTCAGCGTGCTCCTGGTCTTTGCCGGGGTCATCTTCCTGCTCGCCTCCTTCCAGCTTCTCACCTCGTCGCTTACCCGCACCGCGGCCCTCCTTCTGCGCGAAGC
>JBFHWX010000186.1:0-6327 GCA_041599275.1 Desulfobulbales bacterium
ACCGCCTCGAGAGACTGCAGGAACATGTGGCGGTTGGGCAGGGTGGTGAGGGGATCGAAATAGGCAAGCTGGTCGAGAAAGGATTTGGCCGCCAGGGTGTTGCGGATCCGCAGGCCGAGCTCGCTCTGGTCAACCGGTTTGGCGAGAAAATCGGTGGCGCCGAGGTCGAGGGCCTGGATCTTGTCATCGGCATCGGAGGAACCGGTGAGCACGATCACCGGCAGATGCTGGTAACGGGGATGGGACCGTATTTCCGAGAGGATGTCGAAGCCGGAGACCTGGGGCATGAAGAGGTCGAGCAGCAGAAGATCGGGGCATTTTTCTTCGATGATGCGCAACGCCTCGGTGGAACGTTCGACCAGCACGAACTTGTGGTAGCCGAAATCCTCCAGAAAGACCTTTACCACCTCCATGGTGATCGGCTCGTCGTCGACGATCATGATGGTGGCCTCGGTCATGTGCTGGTAGTTGTATTTGAACCGCGAGTAGACCCCGTCGGTCGAATCTATGTCGAAGGATTCCATAGAATACCGTCTCATCTGGATTGATCGCTGGACCTTCTGGCGCCGGCGGGCTGGTTAAAGCGGCGTCGGCACCTTCGGGCGCTTCTCCTTCAAGAGCACTGCTGAATGCGCTGCCCGGGCAACCGGCAGGCCGGGGGCCGATCAGGCCTCCTGCTCGGCCCCCGGCGGTACCACGGCACCGGCCAGGGCCTTCACCCGGGCGTACATGCGGCCGGCCCCCTCAACGTCGCCCCCCCTGGAATAGCCCTCGAGCTGCAGGGCCGGTTCGGTGAAGGCATCGTAACCCACCGAGCCGCCGGACCCTTTCAACCAGTGGGCCAGGACGGCGAGCTCCGCCAGGTCCCGGCGCTCCCAGGCTTCGTCCATTTTTACCATCTGGCTGCCGAGTTTCTCGACAAAACTGAGAATGATCGGCCGAAACCGCTCCTTGCCAGCCAGCCGGGAGACTACCGGCGGGGCAGCGTCGAGGGCCTGGACCGTTGCCGCCCCCCCCTCGATGGCGGCGGAAGCCGCCTGGGGTGTTGGGGATTCCACCTCAGCAGCAGGCACGCTCTGCTCCGCCGGCGACGCCACCCGGTTCGCCAGGGCCCGCAGGCCTGCCACCGCGGCGGCCACCTCTTCTCCCCTGCCCTGTTTGGCGAGCTTCTCGAGGGCAGCGGCGGGTTCGGTGAAGGCATCGAAGCCCACCGTGCCACCGGCCCCCTTCAGCCAGTGGGCGAGAGAGGCCACCGCCGCCAGATCGCCAGCGGCCGCGGCGGCCTCGAGGGCGGTCATCTGTTCCCGAAGGCGGCCGACGAACTGGATGATCAATGACCTGAATTTTTGGTTGGCCACCGGCAACCGGGAGACAATGGGCGGGCCGCTGACAGAAGCCTTCTCAGCGCCAGTGGTTGCCGGGGACGGCGCCGAGCCGGCCGCCGCCACCGTGCTTGGCGCCGGGGCCTTCTCCACCTCTACCCGCAGGCCGCCCAGGAGCTCGCCCATGAACTCCATAAAACGGTCGATGACGATGGGTTTGGTGAAATAATTGGAATAGCCGGCGGCCAGGCACTCTTGCTCGAAACCCTTCATGGCATTGGCGGTGAGGGCGACGATGGGGGTGATCTCACCTTTTTCCCGCAGAGTGCGGGTGGCGGTGAAACCATCCATCACCGGCATCTGCACGTCCATCAGGATGGCGTCGTAGCGGCCGGCCGTGGCCCGGCCCACGCCGACCTCGCCGTTTTCCGCTTCGTCCACCGCAAGCCCCGCCTCTTCGAGGAGAAGCCGCACCAGTTCCCGGTTCTCGGCGCCATCGTCCACCACCAGCACCCGACGGCCGGCGGGAAACCGCCAACGCACCGTCTCGCCGCCCACTTCTTGTTCGGCGGGCAGCATGAGCTCTTCGGGCTGCAGGAAGGAAACACCGGCAAGCTCGCCGGTGGGCAGCGCCACGGTGAAGATGCTGCCCCGGCCGGGCTCGCTCTCCACCGTGATGTCACCGCCCATGGCCCGGGCAAAACGCCGGCTGATGGCGAGCCCCAGGCCGGTGCCACCGTACTTCCGGGTGGTGCTGGCGTCGGCCTGCACAAAGGGATCGAAGATCGCCTCCAGCCGGTCGAGAGCCATGCCGATGCCGGTGTCCCGCACCCTCACCAGCAGCCGGGGGGCAACACCCCTGTCCTCGAAACGGCAGGAAACGGTGACCCCGCCCTGGTCGGTGAACTTGATGGCGTTGCCGGTGAGATTGAAGACGATCTGCCGCAACCGCACGAGATCGGTTTCGATTTCCCGGGGCAGGGGATTTTCGGCCTCAAAATCGAGGCTGATCCCCTTTTCCCTGGCCTTTACCCCCAGCATCTGAACGACCTCCCGCAACGCCCCGTAGGGCTCGACCCGGATTTTCTCGATTTCCAGGTGGCCGGACTCGACCTTGGAGAGATCGAGGATATCGTTGATCAGCTCCAGCAGGCTCTTGCCGCTCGAATGGATGGTATTGAGATAACGCAGGCTTTCCTGCTCGTTCTTGACGTAACCCCGCTTCAGAAGCTCGGTGAAGCCCAGGATGGCGTTCATCGGCGTGCGGATCTCATGGCTCATGTTGGCCAAAAAGGCGCTCTTTGCCTGGTTGGCCTCTTCGGCCTTCTGCTTGGACTGGCGCAACTCGACCTCTTTGGCCTCGAGCTCGGTGATGTCGTCGAAGCTCACCAGGACGCCGGCATAGCGTTTGCCGTCGCCCAGCACCGGCGAGCAGTTGACCTTGAAGGTGAAGGTCCGGTCGTTGGCGAGCCGGATGCGTAACGAGCGGTTGGAGAGGACCCGCCCCTCGGCCAGCGCCGTGATCCATGGTCTCTCTTCCTTGCCGACCGCCCTGCCCTGCCGGTCTTCCCAGGGCAGTTCGCCGGCCCGGAAGCCGATCAGTTCGTCCGCCGGCCGGCCCACCAGGCTGGCAAAGGCCTGGTTGGCAAGCACGATGTGCTCCTTGCGGTCGAGGATGAGCAGGCCCTCGGCCATGGTATCGAGGGCGGCCCGCACCCGCCCCGGGATGGCCCGGGAGGGATCGAGCTGGCGCAGCACCTTGCCGAGGTAGAAGTAGAAGATCAGAAAGCAGCCCGAGGCCATGAAACCGATGAGCCGCACCAGGGGGTTGGCCAGCAGCCCGGCCAACCCCTCGGCGGCCAGGGGCACGAAGCGGAGCTCGAGTTCGCCCCACTTGCTGCTGCCGGAAAAGATGGGCACCCGCACCTGGCTCTCCCGGGAGTAATCGCCGCGCATCTCCTGCCAGCCTTCGGCATGGCCGGCCACCTCAACCAGGTAACCGCCGTCGGCCTGGCGCAAACCGATGGAAAGCAAATCCGGGTTGCGCTCGGCCAGCAGAGTGAAATCGTCGGCCAGTCGCCTGGTGTCGGCCCGGGCCACGAGGGCGGTGCTGTAGACCGCAAAGGATTCGGCGAGCGCCGTGCGTCCCTCCCGCACCGCGCCCAGGCGGTCGGGCACGAAACCCAGATAGCTGGCCAGCATGATGAGGCTGGTTATCATGCCAACCAGGCCGGAAACGATGCGGAACTTGGGGTTGAGAATTTTCATGGCCAGAGAATTTATACCATTTTAACCGAAGCCGGACAAACGGATAGGGCGGCTCATTTCCTTTTTTTGTCCTCGCCGCCGCCCGTTTCCGGGCCGGCGCTACCCGAACCGTCGGCGAGAATGGTCTCCAGGCTCTCCTCGTCCTCCTCATCGTCCCGCCTACCGGCGAGAATCGGCAGAGGATCGGCGATCTGCCAGGCCGGCATGGAGGAAAGCAGCGAACTGAGCAGCATGCCGCCGCGCAGCAGCCAGACCACATAACCCACCGACAGGCCAGTGGACACGGCAATTGCCGAACCGACCACGGTCCTCTCGAACTGAGCCTGTTCCGAGGTTTCCTCGCGCACCGAATCGAGGCTGCGGTTGATCAGCTCGTATTCCTGCAGGGAAAGCGGCATGAAGAAGGAAGAGCTGCCCAGGGGCTCGCTTCCGGCCCCATCGAATGTGGTCAGCAATTCCGACACTCCATAGAACCGCCGCGTTTCCCGATGGCGGCCGAGGATGCGGTCGATGCCGCCGGTTTCCTCCCCATCACCGTCAAGATCGGGTCGGCGGCCGAAGGCCGAGCGCTCCTCTTCGCCGGGCCGCGGCCTGCCGCCCCGCTCCTGACTGCGCTCCTTGCGGACGATGGGGTTCTTGAGCAGTTGCTGGCGGACTTCCTCTCCACCGGCCTCCGCCGAGGTTTCCGGACCGTCCTGCCGCTCTTCGTCTGGCTGCGGCTCCTCGCTCACCGTTTGAGTGGGCGGCGGCGCCGAAACGACGGGAGGCTGGATGATGTCGTTTCGAAGCGCGGCAGTGACGGTGATCACCGAAACCGCGGCACCGCTCTGGGCCGCCACCGAGAGCCCGTCTTCCGAAGATTCCACCAGGAATCCGCCACCGGTGGCGGTAGAGCCTGTGGCGGGCCGGAAGCGAAGGCCAGCCTGGCCCTGGGCAAAGGTGATGAAGCCACCCTCCGCCACCTGGGTCAGGCCGTCGGCCAGAAAGAGGGTGCCGCCGCTGATGCCGCTTATCCGGAAGTGGGTGACCTCGGGACCATCGACGGGATTGCGGGCCACCACGATGGGCTCCGAGAGCGAGCCCTCGACGGCGCTGGCCGCCCCCACCACCGGCGTGTCCCCCACCCCCCTGCCGGTCATGCTCTTGGCGCCGCTCACCGCCGTCGTGCCGTCATCTACCCTGGTGGTGATGGAAAAGGTGGTGTAGAAATTCTCGGCCGGCACAAAAACGAGATTGGCGAGGATGGCGTTTATCTCAGCCTGCGGGCCGGTGGCCTTCCAGAGGCCGGTGGCGGCGTTGTAGCTCGAGGTGGTGGAGCCGCTGGTCTCGGTGCTCAGACGGCCGGCCTGGGGATTCGAAAGCTGCAGGGTGACGGTGAGCACCGCGTCGGGGTCGGAATCGCTCACCACCATGTCGATGAGATCGTGGACCACATCCTCCACATAGGTCTCGGCAGCGCTCAGATTGATTACCGTGGGCGCCACGTTCACCGACAGGGAGACCACCGAGGTCGTGGCGTTGGTCACCGGCAGAGCCAAGCCGTCGGCCACCTCGATGGTGAGCCAGGTGGTTTCGGTGAGGCCCGGCGCCACCCGGTTCTCGGTCGGTTGAAAAACCAGGCCACGCAGGGCGCTGGTGGCGGCCGCCGCCGTGCCACGAAAGGAATAGAGACCTCCGCCGTCGTCGACAAAACCGTTCAGATCGCTGAAAACGCCCTTGGCGGCATGGTCGAGACGCACCGTCACCACGAGTTCCTGGTCGGGCCGGTCCGCATCGGTAACACTTACAGCGGTAAAGGGAAGCAGAGTTTGGTTGTCGTTCACCGTCTGGCCGGCCACCACGCCGGATAGAACCGGCGCGTCGTTCACCGACCGGGAGAGCACAGAGGTGGTGGCGTCCACCACCGGCAGGCCAAGGCCGTCTTCCACCGTTATCGTGAAGCGGCTGGTTTCGGAACTGCCGGGGCTCACCCGGTTGGCGACAGGTTGAAAGACCATGCCCCGCAGGGCAGCGGTGGCCTCGACGGCGGTGCCGGCATAGGTGTAGACCCCGTCGCTCACTTCAAGGAAACCGCCGAGCTCGGAAAAATCCCCGGTGGCACTGTCTTCGAGGGTCACGGTGACGAAGAGCACCTGGGCCGGCCGGTCGGCATCGTCAATGGCGGCCGTGGCAAACGGCTTGAGCGATATGGTATCGTCCACGAGCTGGTCGGCAACGGTGCCGCTGATCACGGCCTTGTCATTGGTGCCGGTGATGGTGATGGTCACCGTTTCGCTGGCGCTTGCCGGAACAGACGCATCGTCAGCCACCTTCACCGTATAGGTGAGCACCAGGGTCTCGCCGGCGGCCAGGTAGTCGAAGCTCTCGGCGCCGGAATCGAAGCTCCAGGAAAGCACCCCGCTGGTGGCCGAGCCGTCGAGGACCGCCGTGGGGCTCAGCGAGAACATGGCAAGCAGAGCCGCGTCGGAAGGCGCTGCCGGGTCCGTGCGGTCCGAGCTGCCGGAGACCGCGAGGGTGGCCGTGGCCGAAACCAGGTCCGTGGTGTCCACATCGGTTACCGTAAAACTGCCGCTGGCGCTGAGCCCCGCATCGGTCTCGGAGAGCGACGCGGTGGCCGGGCCGCCGGTGAGCTGCGGAAAGTCGTTGGTGCCGGTGATGGTGATGGTCACCGTTTCGCTGGCGCTTGCCGGAACAGACGCATCGTCAGCCACCTTCACCGTATAGGTGAGCACCAGGG
>JBFHWX010000187.1:0-6315 GCA_041599275.1 Desulfobulbales bacterium
GCTGCGCCACCTGCCACGACATTGCCGAGATCCTGACCATGGATCCCGATGCCGATTACACCGGAGCCGAAAACGGCATCCGCGGCTGCGAAGGGTGCCATACCGTGAAATCGCTTCATAATATCCAGGCCGCCTCCAACCAGTCGGCCATTGTTCCCGGTTCCGAACCGGCCTACTTCGGCCATATCGGCGCCCAGAACGATTGCTATGGCTGCCACGGTTTCAAGGTGGCTGCTTCGGCCGACGCCGCCCCCTATGCCGGCCCCGTATACCCGGCCATCGACAGGGTTTCGCCCCAGGCCATCGTGGCCGGAGCCGACACCACGATCACCCTTGTGGGCTCCGGCTTCGTAAGCATCGTCCCCAATCCCTATGGCGGGCCCTCGGTTGAGCTCACGAGCGAGGTGCAGCTCACCGGTCCGGCCGGCAACGCCATTGTGCTTGCGGCGGAGAGCATCACCCCGACCAGCATCGTGGCCCGCCTTCCCGTCTCCCTTGCCCCTGGAAACTACAGTCTGGCCGCGGTCAAGGGCCAGAACCCGAGCAACCCGATGCCCCTTGTCGTCTCGCCGGCGGTGGTGATCGACGCCGCTTCTTGCAGTGGTGCCACCGTCACCATCACCGGCAGCGGCTTCAGCAGTTACCTTGCGGGCGATGGCACCGGTACCGGCGTCTCCGGCACGGTGACCGTGGTCAGCGGCAAGGGCAAGAACAAGACAACCCAGACCGTGACCGAAAACGCCTCGGTGGTTTCCTGGTCCGACACGGAAATCGTCGTCACTTTCGAGGGCACGCCGGTTTCGGTAACCGTGGACTCGGTCTTTGGTTCTGTTGCCGTTGACCTCTCATGCGTAAGTCCCGGCGGCAACCAGGGCAATAAAGGCAAGGGCAAGAACAAGTAGGTCGATCGGCAAGCAGGCCGGGAAGGAGTCCGCGAACCCTTCCCGGCCTGCACAGTGGTGCACAGGAGTGACCTAGTCATTTCGTAAGTAATCTATTTTTATGTAAGTTTCTGTCGACCTCTGGGCGATTGCCGCCCGGTTCTGCCAAGACAGTGGCCACAGCGCAACCAATCTAACACGAAACGGAGAATTCAATATGATGCAGGGACGACAGTTTCTCCTTCCTCTCGCCGGTTTTTTTCTGCTGCTGGCCGGCATGCCAGTCGAGAGTCTTGGCGCCGAGCGTTCGGTCATCGTCGGGTTTGGCAAGACCCCGGGCCCCGCGGAAAATGGTCTTGTCCACGGAGCGGGCGGCAAGGTGAAGAAGGTGTTCCGCCTCATCCCGGCGCTTTCCGCCACCATGCCCGAGGAGGCCCTGGACGGGTTGCGCCGCAATCCCCATGTCCGCTTCGTCGAAGAGGACATGCCCACCCAGGTCGTCGAGCCGGTGGAGGCCAGTTCCGATGCGGAATACGACTGGGGTGCCAGACAGATCGGGGTCCAGGCCTTGCACGAGGCGGGTATCGAGGGGGCCGGGGTCAAGATCGCGGTGCTTGATACGGGCATCGACTACACCCACCCGGATCTGGCGGCCGGTTACCGGGGCGGGATCGATATTGCCTATGGTGACGGCGATCCCATGGATGACAGCTGGAACGGCCATGGCACCCATGTCGCAGGCATCGTTGGGGCGCAACGCGACGGCATGGGAGTGGCTGGCATTGCCCCTGCGGCTGAGCTCTACGCCGTCAAGGTGATGGATGGGGGGGGCTTCGGCACGACCTCCTGGCTCATCGCCGGCCTTGAATGGGCCGTTCTCAACAATATGGATATCGTCAACCTGAGTCTCGAGTTGCCATCCTACAGCGCCGGTCTCGAGCAGGCGTGCCGGGCAGCCCGGGATGCCGGCCTGCTTCTGGTGGCCGCCGCCGGCAACACCAGGGGAGGCGCGGTGAGCTATCCGGCGGCATACGAATCGGTCATCGCCGTGAACGGCAGCGGTCCTGATAACTCGCTCGGTTGGTTTTCGGCCACTGGCCCCGAGGTTGAGCTCGCCGCGCCCGGAGTCGGCATTCTCTCCACGGTGCGGTCGGCGGGCTACGGCCTTCTGAGCGGCACCTCCCAGGCGGCTCCCCATGTGGCCGGGGTTGCCGCCCTGCTTCTGGGGCATGGAGTCGCCGATGCCAACGGCAATGGCTACGCCGACGCAGGCGACGTCCGCATCCGGCTCCGGGAGAGCGCCGCAGATCTCGGTGCGTCAGGCGCGGACAGCCAGTTTGGTTATGGATTGGTCGACGCCCGGGCTGCCTTCGGCATCGCCGCCCCGGAGCCCATCCGGCTCACCCTTGCTGCGGTCCACAACAAGGCAGGCGTTCCCAATACGACGATTTCGCTGCCGTCAGGGCTCTACAGGGCGACGGTTGTCAACGATTCGCTCAGGCAGCTGAGCGTAAGCCACTCCGGTTCATCTGTGGTCTATTCCTTCGGGAAACGCGATCCGCAGCGCATCGACTTCGTGGTCGACGCCACTGCCGGTCCACTGGAGTTGACCTTTGGAGTGGCCGGCCGCCCCGGAGCCACGGCAGCGGTCGTGATCACTCGCTAGCCGGCAGGCAAGCGCTGCCGGTCCGGAGACGGTTTGGTTTGGGTGGAACTGCAAAAAAAACGGAAAGACATGGAAATGTGCATGTTGGAACCAATCGGTTGGCCCCAAGGCAGGAAAACCACGCGTCAGGCGATGACTCTCGTGTTGGCGGCTTTTTTCTGCACTCTTTTTACCCCGCCGGTATGGAGCGCCCCGGCGCCCCCGGACGATGGGGTGGCCGCCCGGGTGAACGGCGTGGTTATCCCGCAGCGCGATGTCGACGCGCTGGTCGAGCAGGAGCTTGCACGGTACCAAAGACTTGGTGTTTCCTCGCCCGATACCGGAGAACAGCGGAAGAATATCCGGCAGATAAAGCTTGATCAGCTCATTGGCACCGAACTGCTGCTGCAGGAAAGTCGGGGTCTGAAGATTGCCGATCTCGACAGCAGGGTCGGTGCGGAGATTGATGCGATCAAGAGACAGTACGGTGGCGACGAGGCGTACAGGCGTTATCTCGAGGTGCGGCACATCTCCCACGAGCAGTTCGTGAAACGGTTGGAGGACAAGCTGCGGCTGGAGGCCTATCTCGAAAGCCAGGGAATCGGTGCCGACGCGGTGGGCGAGGACGAGATCCGGGCCTTTTACGAAAAGAACCGGAGCTTCGTCCAGAAAGAAGCGGTGAAGGTACGGCACATCCTGGTGCAGGCGCGGCCGGATGCCCCGGAGGATGCACGGCGGGCGGCCAGGGGAAAGGCATCGGAAATTTTAAGAAAAGTTCGAGAAGGCAGCGATTTCGTTGTCCTGGCCGCCGAGTCCAGTGACTGTGCCCGCTCGAAAACCGAAGGTGGCGCCCTGGGCTTTGTGGAACGCGGTTTCATGCCGGCGGAGTTCGACGCCGTCGCCTTTGCTCTGTCGGCGGGGGAAACCAGCGATCTGGTCGAGACGGAACATGGGTTTCACATTATCAGGGTCGAGGAGCGTCGTGAACAAGGACGGGTCGAATACCAGGGGGTACGGGAATTCATCCGCAAATACCTGGCCGAGCAGCAGCGGCCGCGCCTGGTCGAAGAGCATACCCGGGCCCTGCGGGCGCGGGCCGATGTTACGGTGGTCGCACGCTGATGTTCCTGGTCGCGGCGGAGGTAACCTGGGGGAGTGGTTTCCCTGGATTTTGGCCGCTGATTTGAAGAACAAGACAGAAACCAGAAACACGAAAAAAACAGTTGAGGAGGGAAAAATGAAGGGGAGAGTATTTTCCAAGGTAGGCCTCGTCGTCGTGTTCGCGGCCAGTATGTGGCAGCCGGCAAAGCCTGCGCAGGCACTGGTGCCGGCGCCGCCGGTGAATCAGAACATCGGTATCTTCGAAACCAGGTTTGATCAGCGCACCGAAGCCGAATGCCGGGGGTGTCATGTAAACGTTTCAAACAACGAATTGCCCCCCGATGGCATACCGGTCGATACCACCTATCTGCCGGACCGCCACCACCTGCTGGTCGGCACTCTGGTCAACAAATATTCGGCCGCCCCCAACGCGCCGCGGACGGTGGCCCCCCCCAAGGTGAACGAGGGCACGAGATTCGAATGCCTTACCTGCCATGACATGGAGTATGATGCCCTGACCTATTCCTGGAAGGTCGTTCTGGTACGGGACTGCATGCAGTGCCATAAGCCGTTGCCCAACGGCAGCGACCACCACAATTGGTCGCCGCACCATACGACCGACCTGGCCTGGGCCGATCTGGATGGGGATGGCGTCCAGGACACCAACGCCGCCGGCGAGCCGGTAACTTACTGTTCGGCCTGCCACGGCTCTTTGGTGGACGACATGGGTGACGGCCATACCAAGCCCACCTACAGCCCGAGTCTGGTGACGCCGCAACCGAGCCGAAAGGACAGTAACTACGACGGCATTCCCGACGGCTGGGTGGACGCTAATGGCGACGGGGTCGTGCAGAGCAACGAAGTGGCCGTTGTCCAGGGCAACTGCAACTTCTGCCACGACGAGGGAACCCATACCGATGGCCGGGAGGTCATCTACAACATGCTCTCCCACCATGGCGCCGGTTTCTATGCCGGGGTGGGCGAGTGCACCTGGTGCCACATCATGGTCGAAAAAACCGATCCGGCCAACGGTTCGACCTGGTTCAGCCCCGATTCCACCGATCCGCTAAGGATCCGCAGCTGCGAAAACTGCCACGGCATCTCTTCGCTGCACAACATCCAGGTCGATTCCGACAATCCCGAAAACCCCGGCATCATCAGGCCAGGTGAAGAAAATCCCTACTATGGGCATATCGGCAACAACGCCGATTGCCAGGGATGTCATGGCTTCCAGACCGTTGCAGCGGCAGCCGCCCCGGGCTCGGGAGCATTGGTGCCCTATATCTATGATTTCGACAAGCATTCGGTGCCGGCCGGGCAGGCGACTCCTGTCACCCTGCGGGGGGCAGCCTTCACCAACGATGTGACTGGCGGACCAGCCGCCATCACCGTCGCCTCGGAACTCAAGCTGCAGGCGCCGGACGGCACGGTTCATTCGTTGGTGCCGAGCAGCGTGACCGAATCGAACATGGTGGTGACCATCCCCGCCACCCTCGCACCGGGTAACTACGCGATGCAGGCGATCAAGGGGCCTAAGGTGAGCAACAGAACGGTGCTCGCGGTACTGCCGGCGCTGGGTATCGACTCGGCCACCGGCAACGCCGATGGATCGGTGACCCTCACCGGCAGCGGTTTCAGCGGCTACGTCGGGGCAGACAATTCGGGAACCAATCTGACGGTTTCGACGATGACCACCAACAAGAAAGGCAAGACCTCCAGCGAAACCAGCTCCTGCGAGGTGATTTCCTGGGCCGACACGGTGATCAAGGCAAATTGCCCAATCTCCTGCGGCCTTTTCACGGTTAACAATGTCTTCGGCCAAACCGAACAGTTCGAAGTTCCCTGCCCAACCCCCGATCCCGGTGGCAAACCTCCTAAGGGAGGCGGCAAAGGCAGGAATAAATAAGTAAAAGAGTTGTTTGGGGTAGGAGAAGGAAGGGGGGCGAAAAACTCCTCTTCCTTCTTTTTTTTGCCTGCGCATTCCTTGTGCCGCCTGGGGGACCTTGTCTGCAGGAGGTCACGGGGGAATATCGTTGAAAACTCATGGCGCGCCGGGTAGGCTGGAAAGCCGTTGCGGCTAGTGGGCTGTGAGGTTAATCGCGGCCGGGAGTTGTTGAGACTTCGTGGTTCCTCGCACGGCGCGAAAGTGAAGGCATAGCCTCGTGGTGCCGAACTTTTTCGCAACATTAGGGAGAGGGCGCGAGGGCCAGGCCACCAACCAAGGGACGGGATTGAACAAACATACAAGGGCAGTAGAAGGCGTGAGGGGAGTGAAGACAGGCGTGTTGGTGCGCCGGCCTTTGCGCCGGGGGTGGACACAGGATTACGGAGCCGGTTGCTGAAAAATGATCAAACAGCATGGGGGGCGGGACGGCGGAAGGGGAGCTGCGGGAAAAAAACAGGTGGCAGGCCGGGCCCCCGCCGCCATGGCCTCTCTGCTGCGCAGCCTCGAACAAAGCCAGTGGGTGGCGGGCCGCGACCTTCTCTCCCGCCAGTTTCGGCAGCTCCGGCCGTTGCTGGCCCACGCCGTGCGCACGGTGCCTTTCTACCAGCAGCGGTTTGCCGAGGCCGGTCTTCGCGATCTCGAACAAATCGGGCCTTCCTCCTGGCGCTCCGTGCCCATTCTGACCCGCGCCGATCTGCAGAACAACGAGCTTCTCAGCTCCGCCGTGCCGCCGGCCCACGGCC
>JBFHWX010000188.1:0-6314 GCA_041599275.1 Desulfobulbales bacterium
CCATCACCGACCTCGAGCAGATCATCCTGGCCGGCGCCTTTGGCTCCTTCATCGACCTCGACTGCGCCATGACCGTGGGGCTGCTGCCCGAAGTCGACCCCGAGCGGGTGCTCTACGTGGGCAACGGCTCGCTGATGGGCTCGAGGATGAACGAGCTGTCGAACCACATCCGCCGCGACGTGGTGGACACGGTGCGAAGAATGACGAGCTTCGAACTCTCGGAAGTGGGCCGTTTCAAGGACCAGTACGTGGCCTCCCTCTTCCTGCCCCACACCGACAGTTCGCTCTTTCCCCGGCTGCACGAGCGGGTAGAGGAACTCCGTAACCTGCGTTCAAGCGCCTCACCCCCTTCAAACACGGGAGAACAACCATGACCGAAAAAAAACTCGACCACAAACCGGAAAAGCCGCCCGAGGAAAAAGTCCTCTTTCTTCGTTCCCTGCCCATCGAGGTGAAGCAGTCCCTCAGCCGCGAGGAGGTCAACGCCTTTCTCTACACGGACGAATGGCCCGACTCCCTGTACCGCAAGCTCAAAGATTTTCTCATCGAGGAATAGGAAGCGGAAAACATGCCCCATTTCGGTCTGGTCGACGAAAAGGCCCTGAGCCGGGAGGAAGCCCTGCTGCTCCGGGCCCGGCTCCACTGGCGGGGCGGCCGCGAGCGGCTGCTCGATGGCCGGCTGGCCAGTGGTATCACCTCGCTCTACGACGCCCTGGTCTCGGCCATGGAATGGCGCCTGCACCGTGAAAAGCTCGGGCCGCTCCACCGGCACCGGGACGCCACCCTGGAAGACGATCGCCTGCTCTGCGAGCATCTTCTGAAACAACGGTTTCTCGCCCCGGAATTCGATTTCAGAAAGCTGCAGGACGAGGTGGAAAACATCCTCGAGGGCCGCGCCTGCAGCGTGGAACCAGGGGTACTGCTGGCCGCAATCGCCGAGCAGCTCACCCGGCTGGGGCTCTTGCCCTTCGACGAAAGCGAACTGCCACCGGAGAAGGACGGTGAGAACTGAGCACCAAGACAACCGGCACCCTTTTTCATGGCCAGCGTGGGTGTCAGAGGGGTTGACCAGTCGGCAGTAGGCAGTAGGCAGAAAAACCTCAGTTGGTCACCGACGCTCTAAAATATGCCGCCACCTGGCTTGCCTTTCTTCTGCAGACGCCCCCATCTCTTCCGGTCTCGCGGCCAACTGCCAACTGGCTCCTGCCTACTCTCCTGCTCCCATGGCCCGTTTTAAAAAAACCATAAGCTGCATCATCCCGACCCGCGACCGGCGGCTGATGGTGCGGGAAGCCATCGGTTCGGTGCTCGAACAGGAGCTTCCGGTGGACGAGATCGTGGTGGTGGACGACGGGTCCCGGGACAACACGGCAATGGATCTGCGGCGCCTCTTTCCCAAGGTGCGGCTGGTGCAAACTGTCGGCCTCGGGCCCGGGCCTGCCCGCAACGCCGGGGCGCGGGCCTCGTCGGGCGACATCCTCATGTTCCTCGATTCCGACGATTGCTGGCTCCCCCATCACTCGCGGCTGCTAGCGGAAACCCTTGCCGGCGCAGGCCAGGTAAGCTACGGTGTGACCGCCACCGACGATCTGGTGGGCGGCGGCGGTTTCCTGATCCCCGAGCACGGCCGCGGCCCCACGGGCAACTGCCTGCCGGCCCTCAGCCGCTGGTGCTTCCTGGTGCCCTCGGCCCTGGCCGTGGAAAGAAAGCTCTTCGAAGCGGTGGGCGGCTTCGGAGCCGAGGATTTCGCCGAGGACTGGGCCTTGTTCATCCGCCTGGCCGGCCGCGCGCCCTTTGCCTTTGCCGGTGGCGAACCGATCACCCGCCGGCGCCTGCACGCAGGCAGCCTCTGCGCCCGGGCGGACCCCGAGCGGATCGCCCGCGGCGTTTCGCACCTGGCAACGCTCTTCGCCGCCCAACCGGGCGCCGAGCCCGCCGACAGCGCCCGGCTGGCCCAGCTCGCCGCCTGGACCGCGGCCAACAAAAAAAAATGGCAGACCGTGCAGGCCTGGTACACGGCTTTGCGCAGGGAGGGTCTTTTGTGACGTTTTTCTTTTCCCTGGAAGATCACCGCAGGGTGCTGGCCGCCGGCACCGACGTGCCGGAGCAGAAACCGGCCTTTGCCCTGGATCTGCCCGAGGTGGGCATCTCCGGCAAAACCGTGTGGGTGCGGCTGGCCGAGGCGGAGGGCGAGCGGCTGCCGTGCGCGGCACGGGTCACCGTCGACCTGCCCGGTTTCCGGCGCGGCATCCATATGTCACGGATCGAAGCAGCCATCGCCGCCCTCCATGACCGGCAATTCGCCTCCCTGGGCGACTATGCGGCTCTGCTTGCCGCCGCCGTGCTCGACGGCCAGCAGAGCAGATGTTGCCGGGTGGAGGTGGAAGGCAAGCTTTCCACGCTCCAGCAGACCCCGGTGAGCGCCAGGCTGTCGGTGGACACGGTGGGCATCGCAGGCCAGGCCAGGCTGGAGCGGCGGGCGGACAACACCCTGGCCCGCACCGTTGCCACCAGCGCCGCCATCCACCACCTCACCGCCTGTCCCTGCACCCAGGTCTACAACGAAGAGCTCTTTCATCTCCCCGACTGCCCGGCGCCGCTCGCCACCCACTCCCAGCGTTCCGTCACCCGCCTCTGCCTGGGCACCGAAAGCGACCAGCCACCGGCCCACCTGGAGCTGGTCCGTTGCCTGGCCGCCGCCCTGCACCCGGTCCACGACCTGCTCAAGCGCCCCGACGAGGCCGATCTGGTGCTGCGGGCCCACAAACGCCCCCAGTTCGCCGAGGACGCGGTGCGCGACACGGCCCGGGCCGCAGCCCTGCAGTTCGCTCCCCACCTGCCGGGCCACACCGAAGTGACCATCGAGTCCCTTTCCCTCGAATCCATCCATATCCACGACGTGACCTGCCGGCTCACCACCACCCTGGGAGAGCTCGTCGCTCTGCTCGAGGGCTGCGCCACTCCCTGAGCCACGGCTCTGCCTCCGCCAGTTTTCCCTAAATTTTCGAAAAATCTTCGTCGAAAAGAACAGCAAAGGGAAAAGAAAACGGGCAAGGAGCACCCCTATGGTTCTGCAGATAAACTGCATCTACGACAAAGCACCGGGCCGCCGGGCTCCGGCGCCGGCCAACCTCTTCCGGGTCGGCACGGTGCGGGACGAGTCCGGGTCGGACCTGAGCCACCTGCTCGACCGCAGCACTCTCTACTTCTCCCTCGACGGAGTGCGCCTCGACTTGGCTCTCGCCCTGCAGGTGAACACCAGCACCATCCAACTCACGCCCCTTTGAGATACCAGCCGCGGCTGACCGCCAGCAGCCGCTCTCCTCCCCCCGGCGGGCCCAATGCCCGCTCCCTCCTCAGCAAAGCGCTCCTTTCCCCGGGGCGCTTTTCTTTTTCCCGCCGGCACAGTTTTGTCTTTGGTCGGCCGGGCCGGAAATGGTATATTCTCCCGCTGATGCGCTACGGACCATGGGGCCCGTCGGGTGTTCGCACCTGTTTGAACCACCACGATTGAGGAGGCTTCGATGGCTGTACTCGACAAAGTCTTCAAAGCAGCCGTCGACGGCGGCGCCAGCGACGTCCATGTGGCGCCCGGCGAGCCGTTCATCGTCCGCCGGCTCGGTACCTTCGTCAAGCTCAAGAGCCAGAAGCTGACTCCGGAAAACACCCGGCAGGTGGTCTTCGAGATCCTCACCGACGAGCAGCGGAAAAGCCTCACCGCCAACCTGCAGCTCGATTTCGCCTACCAGGTGGAGGGGCTCGGGCGCTTCCGCGGCTCGGCCATGATGCACAACAACGGCCTATCCGCCGTCTTCCGGGTCATCCCCTTCACCGTGCCCACCCTCCAGCAGCTGGGCCTGCCCGAGATCATCAACCGGGTGCTCGACAACCACCAGGGGCTGATTCTCGTCACCGGCGCCACCGGCCATGGCAAATCGAGCACCCTGGCCGCCATGGTCGACTACGTCAACACCAACCGGGCCCACCACATCCTGACCCTCGAGGACCCCATCGAATTCGTCCACCCGTTGAAACGCGGCGTGGTCAACCAGCGCCAACTCGGCCACGACACGCTCAGTTACGCCAACGCCCTGAAGGGGGCCTTGCGCCAGGATCCCGACGTCATCGTGGTGGGCGAGCTGCGGGACCTCGAAACCATCGAACTCGCCATCTCGGCCTCGGAAACCGGCCATCTGGTGATCGGCACGCTCGCCACCTCCAACGCCCCAAAGACCGTGGACCGCATCATCGACTCCTTCCCGGCCGGCGAGCAGTCCCAGATCCGCGCCATGATCAGTGAATCGCTCAAGGCGGTGATCACCCAGCGGTTGCTGCCCAGCAAGGACGGCAGCCGCATGGAGCTGGCGCTCGAGATCCTCATCGGCACCCTGTCGGTGGGCAACCTGATCCGCGACGACAAGACCTTCCAACTCCAGAGTCTCATGCAGATGGGCAAGAACGCCGGCATGCGGCTGATGGACGACTCGATCATGGCTCTCTACAAGGAAGAGAAGATAACCGCCCGCACCGCCTACACCAACGCCGGCAACAAGGCCCTGTTCAAGCCCCTGGTCGACAAGGAAGAGGCCCAGAACGGGGGCGACAAATCTTCCGCCGGCGCCAGAGCCTAAACGGAGTTTTCATAAATGGCACAGATCGATACCTTTTTCCGGGAGATGCAGAGCCGCGGCGCCAGCGACCTGCACATGGTGGTGGGCTTTCCGCCGCTGCTCAGATTGCGCGGCGACCTGGTACCGATGACCGAATTTCCGGTACTGACCGCCGACAAGAACGAGGAAATCCTCTTCGAGATCCTCGGGCCCATGCAGCAGGAACGGGTGGGAGAGCACCGCGATTTCGACATGGCCTACGAGCTCGAGGGCGTCGGCCGCTTCCGCTGCAATTTCCTCTACCAGCAGCGCGGCATCGGCGCCGTCTTCCGGATCATCCCCACCAAGATCCTGACCCTCGAGCAGCTCAACATGCCGCCGGCGGTGCGGGAGATCGCCGAGTTCAACAAGGGCCTGGTGCTGGTCACCGGCCCCACCGGCAGCGGCAAGTCGACGACGCTCGCCGCGATGATCGACTACATCAACGAGACGATGAAAAAACACATCGTCACCATCGAGGACCCGCTGGAATTCGTCCACCCCAACAAGAACTGCCTGTTCACCCAGCGCGAAGTGGGCAGCCACGCCAAGAGCTTTGCCGAGGCGCTGAAGGTGGCGAGCCGCGAGGACCCGGACATCATCCTGGTGGGCGAGATGCGGGACCTGGAGACCATCTCCATGGCGCTCACCTGCGCCGAGCTGGGCATCCTGGTGTTCGGTACGTTGCACACCAACTCCGCCTCCAAGACCATCGACCGGATCATCAACGCCTTCCCCGCCGACCAGCAGGCCCAGACCCGCACCATGCTGGCCGACTCCCTGAAGGCGGTGGTGGCCCAGCAGCTGTTGAAGACCAAGGACGGCAAGGGCCGCTGCGCCGCCAACGAGATCCTCATCGGCTCGTCGGCGCTCGCCAGCATCATCCGGGAAGGGAAAATCTCCCAGATCAACTCCTTCATCCAGACCGGCACCGCCGTTGGCATGCAGACCATGGACCAGCACCTGATGCGGCTCATCAAGGAAGACCGCATCACCCCGGAGGCCGCCTACGAGAAGGCCATCGACAAGAACCTGTTTCTCAAGCTCATGGAGGAACCGCCGCTGACGGCCTGAGAGGAGGGCTTGAGGACCGAGGACTGAGTGCTGAGGAAGGAGGAAGTGAGATGTGAGATGTGAGATGTGAGATGAATAATACAAAAACAGAGAGATACCGCGCGAGCGGCCTTCCTCTGGAGCCCCCGCGAGGGGCGATGACGCAGTTCCCATTGGCACGCAGCCGAGCACCGCAGCGGCGGCCGAAAGAGGAGTTTGAACTGTCTGAGCCACGCGAAAAGCGTGGCGAGTTTTCAAACTCCCGGCAGCCACGAGGACGCGCAGGGTATCCCGCCGCAGGCGGGACAAGTGACACGGGTGCCCTTTCTTTGGGTTACTTTTCTTTGGGCAAGCAAAGAAAAGTAACGTCCAGCCGGCGAGGCGGAAACCGGGGCAGCCCCGAGGTCTGAGGACAGAAGTAAGAAGTGAAGAAGTGAGAAGCGAGAAGTGAGATGTGAGATGTGAGATGTGAGATGAATAATACAAAAACAACGAGATGACGCGCAAGCGGCCTTCCTCTGGAGCCCCGGCACGGGGCGATCACGCAGTTCCCATTGGCACGCAGCCGCGAGGACGCGCAGGGTATCCCGCCGCAGGCGGGACAAGTGACAC
>JBFHWX010000189.1:0-6310 GCA_041599275.1 Desulfobulbales bacterium
CGTCGAGCTCGAGATCCTTGCAACCCAGGACCCCCTCACCGGTTGCCTGAACCGCCGTGCCTTTTTCTCAAGGGCCGAGAAATTCCGGATCGGGGACCCGGATACCGGCCAGCAGGTGGCCTGCATCATGGCTGATATCGACAAGTTCAAGTCCATCAACGACACCTGGGGCCATGCGGTGGGTGATCAGGTGATCAAGTATTTTTCCGGGGTGCTCAAGGGCATGGTGCGCGGTGATGATGCCCTCTGCCGTTACGGTGGCGAGGAGTTCTGCATACTGTTGCCGCGGTGCGATATCGACAACGCGGTGCTGATTGCCGAGCGGATGCGGAGCCGGGTGGTCGACGGGGCGGCCGGCGCCATCGAAGGAGTGCCGGAGATCTGGATCGCCGGCAGTTTCGGCGTGAGCTCCTCGATTTATGAAGCCCACGATATAGAAGAGCTGATCGGCCAGGCCGACGCCGCCCTCTATGCCGCCAAGGAGGGGGGGAGGAACCGGGTGGTGCGTTATAACCCTGCCGGTGAGAGGGGAGCGCTACCGGAGGTCGAGCAGACAGCCAACCAGGCGACTGGAGTTGGTCGCTGACCTTTCTCGCTTTTCCCGAGCCGTCCGTGTTCAGCCGTTTCTTTTTTCGAGGATTTTGCCAACCAGGGAACCTTCGGCAAGAAGCATCTCCACCTGTTCTCCTGCTGCGACCTCTTTGGACGAACGGATGACGTGATGGTCCGGCAGGGTGCGCAGCACGGAATACCCCCTGGCCAGGGTGGCCAGCGGGCTTACCGCGTCGAGCAGCGCCATGGTGCCCCGCAATGCGGTTCTTTGGGTAGCGACGAGCCCCAGCATGGCCCTCTGGAATCTATGGATGGTGTCCTTCAGATACTGCTCCTGCAGGCGTAAACGAAGGGCCGGGTGATGGCGCTGGAGGGCGCCGAGCTGCCGGTCGAGCCGGGCCTGGCGTGCGGCCAGTGCACGGCCGAGGGCGTGGTCCATCCTGGCCCGCAGATGGTCGAGGCGAAGAAAGAGGTGGGCGAGAACTGCGCGCGGATCGCCCAGCATGCGGCGGCAGGTTTCGACCTGCTTTTGGCTGGCCGCGAGGCGAACGGTCATGCTGCGGGTTATGCGGGTGACGAGCTGGTTTGTTTTTTCCTGCAGGAGCCGGCGGTCCGGCAGCACGGTTTCCGCCGCCGCGGTTGGTGTGGCCGCCCGCAGGTCGCCAACGAAATCGGCGATGGTGTAGTCTACCTCGTGGCCGATGGCGGTTACCACCGGAAGAGCCGAGGCGGCGATGGCGCGGGCCACCCGCTCTTCGTTGAAAGGCCAGAGATCCTCCAGGGAGCCGCCACCACGGCAGAGCACAATGAGCGAGCAGTCGGCCTGTTGGTTGGCCAGGGCCAGGGCGGCGACGATGTCGCCGGCTGCTCCCTCGCCTTGCACCCGCACGGGATAGACATCGATGGGGATCGAGCTGAAACGCTGGGCCGCCGTTTTCAGAAAGTCGTGCACTGCGGCTCCGTCCGGCGAGGTGACGAGGGCGATGCGTTCCGGCAACAGGGGAAGTCTTTTCTTGCGGGTGGGATCGAAGAGGCCTTCGGACTCCAGTTTTTTCTTGAGGAGCTCGAAGGCAAGCTGCAGGGCGCCGGCGCCCCGCGGCTCAATGTGATCGACCAGTAACTGGTAGTCGCCCCGCGGTTCGTAAACCGTGATCCTGCCACGGCAGATGACCTGCTGGCCATCCGCCGGCAGGTGGCTCAGGTAGCGTTGTTGCATCTTGAAGAGCACACCGCGGATCTGGGCGTCTTCGTCCTTGAGGGTGAAATAGAGGTGGCCGGAATACGGACGTTTAAGGTTGGAAATTTCGCCGGCCACGGAAACGAAAGGAAACTGGGTTTCCAACAGGCCCCGGATCGAGGCATTCAGTTCGCTCACCGTCAAGACGCGGGGACCACCGTTTTCTGGCATGCTTGGTATCCTTGTGCAGGGAGCCTCGTGCAAAATGAACGTCTCCTCCGATCGGCCAAAAATTCCCTGTGACACGTCATCGTCGTAAAATCGTCCGCCACGCGACCCTGCCACGCTTCCGGGCGTTCACACAACTCCGTGCACAGAAAAAAATCTTTGGCTCACGCCCAACGACGGTCATTTTGCTGAAGAGGGGTTATGAAATCTTCAAGGCCGGGCCGGCGGCCTGGCAACAGGAAAACCCCAGTCCGGACCTGAAAAAAACGATAATGAATTTTCCGCTGGACCCAGGTATAATACCGGATTACGTTTTGAAAATCGAAGATAATCCCACAACATTACCAGCGGCTATACCCCGGAACGAAATAAGGACAGGGCATGAGCGACCAGAGCGCCTTCAGCAGGAAAACATTGGAAAACGCCACCATGCCGCCAAGCCGCGGCATCCTCGAGGAACTCAACCTGCCTCCCCAGGCCATCAAGTTCATCCGGGCCAACCGGCAGAACTTCATCATCGCCGGGGTTTGCGTGGTGGTGGCAGCATCCGGCTGGTCCCTCTACAATAAGTACGTCGAACGCCGCGAACAGAAGGGGGCCTCCGCCCTTACCCTTGCCCTCAAGGAGCAGGATGCTGAGGCAAGGGCGGCAGCCCTCGCCCGGGTGACCGATGATTTCGGTCGCACTTCCAGCGCCATCTGGGCCCGCTATGAACTGGCGCATGCCGCCTACGCGGAAGGCCGTTTCGACGAAGCACTCAAGGAGTACGAGACCGTGCTCGGTGCTCTTTCCGGCTCCAACCCCATGCGGCCACTGGTCCTCCAGAGTCTGGCCCTGGCCCAGGAAAGCAGCGGGGCGGTCGACAAGGCCTTGGTCACCTATGGCGAACTGGCTGCTGTCAATGGTTTCAAGGGGATGGGTCTTGCTGCCGTCGGCCGCCTGCAGGAGGCGGCAGGCAACACGGCCAAGGCGGTGGAGGCCTATGAGAGCTATCTCAACGAGCCGCAAAATCCCGCCGAAGCCGAGCGCCGGGCCATGGTCGAGGAAAGGCTCGCGATCCTTAAAAGTGCTCCTGCCCAGTAAGACAAACCCGCGGTAGACCCCCCATGAAGATTTTCTCCCGGCCGGTTGAGATGACGGCCTGGGCCGAACAACATCGGGTTGCCGGCCGCTCCGTCGGCCTGGTGCCGACCATGGGCTATTTTCATGAAGGCCACCTCAGCCTCATGCGCGCCGCCCGGCGGCGCGGGGACCTGGTTGTGGTCAGCCTCTTCGTCAACCCCATGCAGTTCGGGCCCAGTGAGGACCTGTCCCGTTATCCCCGGGATCTGCAAAGGGATCTCTCCCTGGCCGAAGGGGAGGGGGTGCATGCGGTGTTTGCGCCGGAAGCGTTGGATATGTACCCGGAAGGGTTCGCCTCCCGGATCCACATCAGCGGCATCACCGAAGGGCTCTGCGGCGCCAGCCGGCCCGGCCATTTCGATGGCGTCGCCACGGTGGTGGCCAAGCTCTTCAATATAGTGAAGCCTCATTTCGCCGTCTTTGGCCAAAAGGATTTCCAGCAGCTCGCGGTCATCGAGCGGATGGTGAGCGATCTGAACCTCGATGTGGAAATTATCGGCCATCCTGTGGTCCGCGAAGCGGATGGGCTGGCGATGAGCTCAAGAAATGTCTACCTCGGCGCCGGCGAAAGAGAGGTGGCGCGCTGCCTGCCCCAGGCCCTTGACAGGGCGCGGGATTTGGTGGAGGGGGGAGAGCGCCGGGCCGACCGGGTGTTGGCCGAGATTGCGGCGGGCATCAACAAACAGCCTGGAGTGCGGATCGACTACTGCAAATTGGTCGATCGCCTGTCGCTTCACGAGAAACAACAAATAGACCGGGACACCATACTGGTCATGGCGGTTTTCGTCGGACGCACCCGCCTCATCGATAACGGCGCGGTCTGGCCCGACGGGACCGGTAACGAAGTACAGGAGTAAGAAGAAGCAATGCTGCATTCCATGCTGAAGTGCAAGATACACCGGGCCACGGTCACCCAGGCCGATCTCAACTACGAGGGCAGCCTCACCATCGATAAAAATCTCATGGACCGGGTGGGGCTTTTGCCCTTCGAACGGGTCAAGGTCTATAACATCAACAACGGCGAACGGTTCGACACCTACGCCATAGTCGGCGAGCCGGGCAGCGGGGTTATCGGCCTCAACGGCGCCGCGGCCCGCAAGGGGCTCACCGGCGACCTCATCATCATCGTCAGCTACGCCCTCTACACCGAAGAGGATCTCAAGAAATACGAACCGAAGATCGTGCTCCTCGACGCCAACAACCGGATCAAGGCCCAGCTCGATATCTGAAAATAATCTTTTGGCGTTTTGTTTGAAAAAAACAGTATGTCAATAACGTAAGGAGAAAACCATGCCTGGTTTTGAGGTTTTTGGAGAAGAGGAAAAACGGGAAATCCAGGAAGTGCTCGACACCGGCGTCCTGTTCCGATACGAGTTCGGCGAGCAGCGCAGGGGCATCTACAAGGTGCGGAGCTTCGAAGAGAAATTCGCCAGCTATTGCGGCACCAGCCACGCCCAGGCGGTGACCTCCGGCACCGCCGCCCTCAAGGTGGCGCTTACCGCTCTCGGGGTGGGAGCCGGCGACGAGGTGATCACCCAGGGCTTCACCTTCGTGGCCACTTGGGAGGCTATTTTCGATGTCGGCGCCATCCCGGTGTTCACCGAGGTGGACGAGACCCTCAACATGGATCCGGTGGATCTCGAGAAGAAGATCACTCCCCGCACCAAGGCCATCATCCCGGTGCATATGCTGGGAGCCGCCGCCCGCATCGAGGAGATCATGGCCATTGCCAGGCGCCACAACCTCCCGGTGATCGAGGACACGGCCCAGGCGGTGGGCGGCTCCTGCGGGGGCAAAAAACTAGGCAGCTTCGGCGCCTGCGGCACCTTCTCCTTCGACGCGGTAAAGACCATGACCACCGGCGAAGGCGGCATGATCATCACCAATGAAGAGAAAATCTGGCGGGATATGTCCGAGTACCACGACCACGGCCACGACCATGTGGTGAATCCCGGTGGTCGCGGCGGCGAGGGGCGGAGCTTCATCGGTTTCAACTTCCGGATGATGGAGTTGCAGGGGGCCATGGGCCTTGCCCAGCTCGCCAAGCTCGACAACACCATTATCGCCGCCCAGAAGAAGAACAAGGCGGCCATGCGGGCGGCGGTGGGCAAGCTGCCCGGCGTCACCTTCCGCCACCAGGTGGACGCGGAGGGCGATTCGGCCACTTTCCTCGGCTTCTTCCTGCCGACTGCCGAAAAGGCGGCGGCGGTCAACCGGGTGCTGCGGGAAAAAGGTGCCGGCGCCATCGCCTTTGCCGAGAACACCTGGCACTATTACCCGAAGTGGGAGCACCTGGCCGCCGGCGCCACCCTGGCCAAGAACGGCTGGCCGTTCACCGGCGAGGACGGTAAGAGAAGGGTGGTTTACGACCCGGCCGTGCTGCCCAAATCCGCTGCCCTGATGAGCCGGCTCCTGGTCTATCAGGTGCCGGTCAAGCTCTCCGGCGAGCGCCTCGCCCAGATCGAAGCCGCCGTGGAAGCTGCGGCCGCGGCCATCGCCTAGTGGCCTTGTGCGGTTAATCGTGACCGGAAATTGTTGAGGAATCGTGGTGCCTCGCAAGGCGCGAAAACGAAGGCATAGCAGCGCTATGTCGAGTTTTTCGCAACACAGCGAGGGGCCGCGAGGACCAACAATTATGAGACAGGATTAACCAAACAGGCCACTAGGAAGGGACCAGGTAGACGTCGAAGCGGCTGCTTCGGCCGGTGACCGCAAAGGAGGGGGCCCGCTCTGTGGCCAGGGCCGGGGCCAGGCGCGGGCGCTTGACCACCACCCGCCGGGTGGCGCAGGCCAGGGCCGCGGCGAGCAGAGGTGTCGAGTTCTGGTCGTCGCCGACCAGCACCTTGAGAACCTGCATCTCCTTCTTGACCAGGGCGGACTTTTCCCGGAGCGGGAACATGGGGTCGAGGTAAACGATTTCCGGCTGGAGCCGGCCTTCGGCAATTTTTTTTAGAATCTGCAGACTGTTACCTGGGGCAAGCGCCATGCGGCTAATGGTGGCTGCCAATCCGGGGGCGAGGGCCGCCTGCTGCAGACCCGTTTCCAGGAGCAGATTGAGCACCGCGGACTGTTCCACCAGCAGCACCCGGCAACCGAGGTGGGCCATGATGAAGGCATCGCGGCCGAGGCCGGCGGTGGCGTCGACCACGAAAGGAGCATGGCCGCCTTTCAGCCCCAGGGCC
The DNA here is from genome assembly GCA_041599275.1 of Desulfobulbales bacterium. GTDB lineage: Bacteria > Desulfobacterota > Desulfobulbia > Desulfobulbales > BM004 > JBFHWX01. The sequence continues at coordinate 6,262 of JBFHWX010000189.1, forward strand.
CGGCCGATTCCCTGGCGCCGGTCGCCGCCGTGTTTGCGGCGATGGGTGA
>JBFHWX010000190.1:0-6263 GCA_041599275.1 Desulfobulbales bacterium
CCAGGTCCAGGGTGGCGCTCACCCCACCGACCCGCGCTCCGGCGGCGGCGGTGTTGTAGCCGTTGTCCAGTTGCACGGAAGCCAGCCGGAAGCCGGAAAGGGCGGTCTGCTGGGCGCGCGGCACCGAAAAAGAGGAAGCGGCGGCGCCGTGCGGGATCTTGGCCACCACCAGGCCGCCGGTGGGCGACAGGATGGAAAGCTGGGTGGCGTTGCCCTGCCGCTCGCGCAACGAGGCGTCGAGCAGGCTCAGCACATGGACCAGGTTCTGGATATCGGTGCGGCTCCAGAAGGTGCTGTCGCCTTCGGCCCGGCGCCGTTCGTGGGCACCGGTGGCGTCGACCCGGGTGAATTTGACGGTGCGGCTGTTCAGTACGTCGGCGGGGGTGGGTTTGGCCGTGGGCGCGCCGGGCAGGCCGGTGAAACTCGGGTGGTTGGCGGGCCTGGCGTCGATGGTGCGGCGTACCGCGTCGCGGATCTCGTAGCGGAACGACGAACCGACCGAGGCGTTGTGGGCGGAATTGAGCAACTCCATATTGTCGATGGCGTCCGGGCCGCCGAGCTGGTGCTCGACGATATGGTCGACCTGGTAGGTGGCCGCGGCCCCGGTGTTGTCCCAGGTGGGGATCTTCAAAAGCTCCAGAAAAGCGGCTTCGTCGGCGGCCTCGACCACCCGGTTGCCGCCTCTGACGTTGAGCCGCAGCCGGTAGCCGCTGGCCGCCGAGGGCCGCTGGTCCGGATGGATGCGGCTGATATCGGGCCGGATGCTGGCAAGCCAGGTAGAACGCTGGGCCGTGTCCCGGGCGGCGCTGACGCTGCCCGCCGCCCGCCGCAGGCTGCCGGCCCGAGCCATCGCCTGGTAGCGGCCGCCATGGCGGGATTTGATCGGCGGGATCTCGAGCGCTTCGCTGGCCTCGAACTCGGTGGTTGCCCCTCCGCCGCCTCCGGAGCCACTACCGGCCTGCCGGGCGATCCGGTGCTTCTGCTGGATGGCGCCGCTCTGCTGCACCACGTGGGTCAACTCATGCACCAGCAGCTCGCGGCCGCTCTCCGAATCGGGGGCGTATTCACCGGGCGCGAAATAGATGTCGTTGCCCACCGTGAAGGCCCGGGCATTGAGCTCCTTGCAGAGCTCGGCCGCTTCCGCATCGGTATGCACCGTGACCCTGGAGAGGTCCTGGTCCATTTGTTTTTCCATCTCCCGCAACACGGTTTCGGGAAGCGGCGCGCCCTGGCCGCGGCTGTTCTCGATCCGCTCCTCAAGCGAAGGTTTGACGCCGCTCTCCGCCTCCTGGCCCTCCGCTTCCGGTTCCGGGTTCTCCTGCTGCCTGGCCACAACTGCCCGCCGCAGAGTTCGGGCCACGGCAGGTTCTTCCTCCTGTTCCTCGGCAGTAGCCTGGCGGGAAAGCCGGCTACCCAGGGCGCTGCCACGGGCCTTGCGGTGCAGCCGCTGGGCCTCTTCCTCTTCCGGCTCCTCGGTTTCCACCGAACACCGCACTTTGGGCTGGGCGATTTCCTCCTCTTCCTCGGCCTGCCGGGCAACAACACGGTTCAGCCGCCGCAGCAAGCGCCGGACCCCGGGCGCCGGCTGGCTGGAGATCATCTCCTTGTCCTCCCTGGGCCCGGGCGCGGCGACGCGGGAAGCGCGGCACACCTCCCGGGCCACCTGATCGGCCTCCTGCTCTTCCTGGTCCTGGGGCTGGCTGACCTCCATGCGGCGGCGCAGGTAAGCGGGCTTGCGCCTCTTCTTCTCCTCTTCCGGCTTGGCCGGAGCGGTGGCGCGGCGGGTCTTCTTCTTGAGAAGAGCGGCGGACAGGGTAGCCATGGCTTACCTCCCCAGTTGTTCCAGTTGGGCGGGCAGACTGCGGCCCAGTTTCTGGTATTCACGCTGCAGGGCCGCGATCAGCGTCTTGATGCCGATGGGCTGCTGCGGGTCGGAAGAGCCGGCGGCGGCCAGCACCACGTTGCGGATCTGGCCGCCGCTCAGGTCGCAGTAGGAAGCCAGGGTGCGGCACAGGGCCTCGCCCGGCGAGCGCTGCCCCAGATGGCTGTGCCAGAGGTGCAGCCGCTCCTGAAAGCCGGGCAGCGGAAAGTCGACGATGACGTCGAGCCGACGGGTAAAGGCGGCGTCGATCCGCTCCCGGTTATTGGTGGTGAGGATGGCGATGCCGGGATGGTTCTCGATACGGCTCAGCAGAAAATTGGTCAGCATGTTGGCGTAGCGCTCGCCGCTCTGCTTGGCGTCGGTGCGGCGGCCGAACAAGGAATCGGCCTCGTCGAAGAGCAGCAGGGCGTCGGCGGCGGCGGCCAGGTCGAGGAGCGTGCCCAGATTTTTCTCGGATTCGCCCACGTACTTGTTCATCACCGCGGCCAGGTCGACCCGGTAGAGGGGGGCGCCCAGCGCCGTGGCCACGTAGCTTGCGGCCAGGGTCTTGCCGGTGCCGGAGTCGCCCACAAAGAGGGCCCGCAAGCCCGGATTGGGGCTCGCCTGCAGGGTGGCCCCGAGCCCGTGCCAGAGGGCTTCGCGGCGCTGGGCGCGGTGGATGAAATCGTTCAGGTTGCGCTCCACCAGGCTGGGAAAGACCACGGCCTCACGCCGCACCTGGCGGTTGACCGGCTGGGCCAGGAGACGCAGCCGCTCCGAGCCCAGGTCGCGCCGGGCCCGGGCGATGTGGCCGGCGGCGAGCGGCTTTTTCTCCTGCTCCGCCCGCAGCCTGGCATTGGCGGCGAGCTGCCGGATGACCGGCCCACTCAGCAGTGCGGCGGCGGCCCAGGCGGCCAGCTCGGGCTGCTGCAGGTCGCGCTCCCAGAGCCGGCGCCGCTCTTCCTCGTCGGGCACGCCCACTTCGAGCTCCAGCATCTGCCGGCCGCTCACCGCGTCGGTACTGCCGAGCACCACCACATGGGGAATGTCGGGCTCCGCCACCGGCATCTGCCAGCTGTCGCCGGCCCCCACCGTGGCCCGCACCACCGGCAGCCAGCCGGCAAGTTTGCAGGCCAGGGAAAAAACCGGCTGCTGCCAGATCTCGGGCGACACCTCCAGCGGGGCGAGCCCCAAAAGCTGGGCCAGCTCCGCGGCAAGCCCTGCCCTGCCGGAATTGCTGTTGCCGCGGACCACCAGGCCGCGCACCTCGCCCCTGGCCAGGAGAGTGGCGAGATGGGGCAGCCGGGCCCGCACCCTGCGGGGCAGGAGCTCGCGGTTTACCTGGGGCAGGGCGCGGGTGCCGGGCCAGAGCGCCGGCCGGCCGCAGAACACCGACCACAAAGCCGGCTCCAGGCGAAGCTGGCGAAGCGACAGGGGGCCGTTGCCTTCAAGCGCCAGCACCTGGTGGCGGACCAGAGCCGAGTGGCTGAGGTCGAGGGCGTCGCGGGGTCCTTTCCCGAACAGGGAATCGAGCAGAGCCAGGGCCAGATGAACGCTCAGCCGGGCGCCACGGTTGGGGGCCTGCAGCTCGCTCAGGGCCAGGGTAACGAGATGGTCGGTCTCGCCAGCGCCGGCAAGAGCCAAAAGGAAGGCCTCGCCGGGATCGAGACCCTGCTCCCGCACCCAGCGGCCGAAGGGACCGGGCAGGGAACCGAGCAGCAGGGGGATGGCGTCGCGCAGCTCCTCCCATACAGGCGGCGCAGCCACGCCCAACTGGCCGGCGGCCTGGCGCTCCAACTCGTCGGCCAACTCCGCCCCGTTCGCCATTTCCAGGCGCCAGAAGCGGGCCAGGCCGAGCCGCACCAGGGACCCCAGGGGCTGGCGGGGCAAAAGCTGCGGCATACTCACGGGGGGATGGGACATAACCGGCACCGGCCTCCTTTCAGTCGTAATGAAAACGCACCACCCGGCCCAGCCAGGGCAGCCAGCCGGGGTTGCAGTCGAGGCCGGCGAGCCGTACCGGAAGGCGCACCGCGTCGAGCCCGGCATAAAGGTCGAGGTGGGCGGGGGTGCTGCGCACCTGGGCCTCGAGCACGAGCAGGGACGGCTGCCAGAGCCCGGTCCTGTGGTACCAGCGCTGCACAAGGGCAAGAAGCTCGGGCCGGCAGGGCAGCGCCGGCAGCGAGCCCAGGTCCGCCGCCCCTTCCAGGCCGAGCTGGGCGGCCAGAAAACCGGCCATGGGATCGGTTTCGTCGAGCCCGAGCTCCCGGCCCAGGTGATAGAGCCAGGCCCAGCCGGCGGGCAGCAATTGCCAGTGCTCTGCCATGAGCTCCTGCACTTCACGCCGGTTGAGCACGTTGAGCAGATAGAGCAGGCCGCCCTGGCATGTGTGGAACCGTTCGAAATCCGAAGCCCGCTCCGGCGCTTCCGGCCGCAGCCGCGGCAGGGGCACAACGGCGGGCTCCTGCTCTCCGGCCGCCAGCGGCTCTCCCGCCGCAACCGCGGGCAGGCCCCGACCGGTAAGCGCTGTTCGGGGAGCAGCCGGCCCGCCGCCCCGCCGCCGGCCGTCAGCCCCTGACCTGGTGCCGTCCGAGGGCGGCGGCTCGGGCACCGCCGCCTCTCCGCCGCCCTCCCCCGCCAGGTGCGGCTCCGGGCCGAAGGTTTGCGCTGCCGGCGCGGCCGATTCAAGTTGCGGGCTGCTCTTGGCCGCTCCTTCGCCAGACCTGAAAGCAGGGTCCGGTTGCCGGCCGCGGCCAAGCTCTGCCGTTTCTCCACGCCCGGCAAACACCTCGACAAGTGCGGCAAGAAGATGGGCCGGGGCCTGCCGCAACATGATCGGCGCCGCTTCCTGGCTTATGAGCAGCAGAGCCGGCACAATGCGTTCATCCTCCGCCGCCATCCCCTGCAGCACCGGGCGCCAGCGCTGAACGAGGCGCTGGCGCAAAAAGGGAAGAGCCGCCGCAACCCGCCCCTGCCGACCTTCTGCCCGCCCACGCTGCAAATCGGCCGCCGTCGGCGGCCGGAACCCGAAGCTGCCCGCCAGCCCATGGCTCAGCTGCCGCGCAGCCTCGGTGCTCAGACTTTGCCAGACCGGCGCCAGCAGCTTACGCGCCGCAAGATGGGCGGAAACCGCCGGCAACTGTTCGGTGTGTTCGGTAAAAAGTGTGCCCAGGGCTCGCGCCGGCGGTTCCTCGAAGAGGTGGGCCCAGCGTTGCCAGTACCAACGCTGGGCCGCCCTGCCCTGCACGAGATCGGCGGCCAGCGCCGCCAGCAGCTCGGCGAGATCTGCAAAGCGCACCACCTCGTCGCGGCCGCCGCCTGCCAGTTGCCGGCGGGCCTCAGCCACAAGGCCCGCCGCCACCCGGCCACGGGGAGCGCGGCTGGCCAGCCGGCGGATGAAAACCCAGGACTCACCCGGCGCCTCCGGCCAGTCGGCCCATTCCAGTTCCCGCCGCAGCCGGGCCGCCTCCTGGCCTCCAGGGCCGCTGGCGGAGCCCGCGCGCAGGCGCAGGTGGCGGATGGCAACGGTGTCTGGCAAAAGAGCGAACACCAAGCGGTCTCCCTAGAGTTTTTCCATGGTGCGCCGGTTGGCCACCACCGAGTAACGGGTGCTGATCCGAGCGTCGGCCTGCAGCAGATCGACGATGGCGACCCGGGTGCTGTCGGCGCCATGGTCTTCCACGGCCAGCACCGCCACCAGCCGCTGCTCCGGGTCCATGAGCTGCAGCCGGGTGCCCGGCGCCGGGGCACGGTTGAGCTTCACCTGCAGCCGCTCGCCGACCCGGGCCAGTCTCGGCGGCACGTGCACGGTGCCGCGCAGGATCTCCTGGGGATCGCCCAGGGAGGCGTGGATAAGCACCGCCCGCACCAGGTTGCGCACGGCGCTGCGGCCGTTGGCCGAGGCGCCCGGCGCCAGTTGCCGGAACAGCCAGGCAATCAGCTCGGCCACGGTGCGGGTGGCGTTGAAGTCGTCGATCTCGGCCCGCTCGAGCCCGGGCCACCAGGCCACGTCCTCCACCCGCAACTGGTCGTCCTCGGCCAGTTGCCCCCATTGCAGGCGCACCGAGCCCGGCAGCAGGTTGAGCCGGTCGAGCAGGCATGAAATGCAGTGCTCCAGTTGGTCCCGCAACTCCTGGGCTTCCTTGCGGAGCGGCCCGGTGACCAGGGCCAGGTCTTCCAGGGAAAGCACCCGGGCCGCCTCCTCCTGGGCCTGCAGGCTGCTCTTGGCGGTGGCCGGCAGGGAGGCTCCGGCCCATTGTTCGAGCACCGCCCGGTTCTGCAGATGCACGGTCTGCAAACGGGCCTGCAGGGTTTCGCCAGCCCCGAGCCCGGGCATGGCAGCCGGCCGCGCCTTGAAGCGCGAGCGCCGCACCTGGCCCAGGAAATCGAAACGCTCGACCAC
>JBFHWX010000191.1:0-6246 GCA_041599275.1 Desulfobulbales bacterium
CAAACCGGTTGACCAGAGCGAGCTCGGCCTGCGGATCCGCAACACCCTGGCGGCCAAATCCTTTCTCGACCAGCTTGCCTATTTCGATCCCCTCACCACCCTGCCCAACCGCCACATGTTCCTGCAGTCTCTCGAGGCGGTGCTGCGCGAGGCAAAACGTTACGGCGAGAACCTGGCCCTGCTCTCCATCGAGCTCGATCACTTCGACCGGATCAACGACACCATGGGACTGGCGGCCGGCGACGAGGTCTTGCGCCAGGTGGCGGCCCGCCTCGGCTCGGTGATCCGCGATACCGATCTGGTGGGCAGGGGGGCGGTGATCGAGGCCCCCGGCGAAACGAACCTGTTCCGTCTGGAAGGAAGCGTTTTTTCCCTGCTGCTCAAACACAACCAAGGGGCGGAAGGTGCGGCGGCAGTGGCCGAACGCATTCTCCAGACCCTGAGGGTTCCCCTGCTGGTGGCCGGCAGAAAGATCTACGTCACCGCCAGCCTCGGCATCGCCACCTATCCCGCCGAAGGCGAGGATGCCGGGCAGCTCCTGCGCCTTGCCTCCAGCGCCCGGGATTATGCCAAGAACAACGATGGTGACACCTTTCAGTTTTCCTCGCCGGCGATCAACGCCATGTACGAGAAGCGGCTCTCGCTCGAGAACCGGCTGCGCCGGGCGGTGGAGCAGGGTGAGTTCGTGCTTCACTACCAGCCCAAGGTGGACGTGGGCAGCGGTGAGATCGTGGGCTGCGAGGCCCTGGTCCGCTGGGACAGCCCGGAGGGGTTCGTGTCGCCCGCCGATTTCATACCCCTGGCCGAGGAAACGGGGCTGATTACCGCCATCGGCGCCTGGGTCTTCGCGGAGAGCTGCCGCCAGTTGCGGCAATGGCAGAACGCCGGCTACCCGGATTTGTCGATGAGCGTCAATATTTCGGTAAAACAGTTCGCCAGTTCCGATTTTCTGGGCAGTATCCGCCGCGGCATCGAGGAAAGCGGTGTCGAGCCGGCGCGACTCACCCTGGAGATCACCGAAAGCGTGCTGGCCGAGGAAATCGAGGAGAAGATCGCCCTCATGGCCCAACTCAAGGAAATGGGACTCAAGCTCTCCATCGACGACTTCGGTACCGGCTACTCCTCGCTTTCCTACCTGCGCAAGCTGCCGGTGGACGAACTGAAGATCGACCGTTCCTTTGTCATGGACCTGCCCGGTGATCCAGGCTGCTGCGCGGTGGCCTCCACCATTATCTTTCTGGCCAACAGCCTCAATCTGATGACCGTGGCCGAGGGCATCGAAAAAGAAGAGCAGCTCGGCTTCCTGCAGGACAGGTTCTGCCACCAGTACCAGGGCTTTTTCTTCAGCCGGCCCCTGCCGGCGGATCAATTTTTCTCTCTGCTGCAGGCCGGGCGCTGAAAAACCGGCCGCCATCCATCCAAACCGGGCGGGCCTCAGGTTGAGCCGGCTCAATGGAGAGTCTGATGCTGATACGTTGCCCCGGGGCCGGCTTGCTCCGCACCCTGATCGCGGCCCTGGCCGTTTTTTTTCTGAGCGCCGGGGCGTTGCGAGCCCAGCCGGCGATCCCCGACAAACAGGTGATCGAGGACGCCCTGGTCAAGATCTACACCATGGTCAACATGCCTGACTATTACCGGCCCTGGCAGCGGGAACTGCGCCGCGGTACCGGCTCGGGCTGCATCATCGAAGGGCGCCGCATCCTCACCAATGCCCATGTGGTGGCCGACCACACTTTCATCGAAGTCCGCAAAAACGGGCACCCGGCCCGCTACCAGGCCCGGCTGCTGTCGGTGTCCCACGAGGCGGACCTGGCGCTGCTGACCGTCGATGATCCCGCCTTTTTCGAAGGCGTCACCCCCATCCCCTTTGGAGATCTGCCCGCCGTCCAGCAGGAGGTCTTCGTCTTCGGCTTTCCCACCGGCGGCGACACCCTTTCCATAACCAAGGGCATCGTCTCCCGCATCGAGCACGTGGTGTACGCCCACAGCAACCTGATGTTTCTCGGCGGCCAGATCGACGCCGCCATCAATGCCGGCAACTCCGGCGGGCCGGTGATCGCCGACGGCCGGCTTGCGGGCATTGCCATGCAGGGGCGGCGGGACGCCGAAAATATCGGCTACCTCATCCCCATGCCGGTGATCCGCCATTTCCTCACCGATATGGAGGACGACCGCTACGACGGTTTCCCCGAGCTCGGGCTGATCACCCAGCCCATGGAGAACCCCGGCCTGCGGGCCCGCTTCCGGATGCCGGAGGGTTCCACCGGGGTGCTGGTGAACCATATCCTGCCCTTTTCACCGGCCGCCGACCGCTTGCGGCCCGAAGACATCGTGCTCGCCATCGACGGGCATCCGGTGTCCAACGACGGTACCGTGGAGTTCCGCCGGCACGAGCGAACCTCCTTCGGCCATTACGTCGACATGCACCAGATCGGCGACCCGTTGCGGCTTTCGGTCTACCGGGAGGGCAAGGTCATGGAGGTCGATCTTCTTCTCACCAAGACCGCCGCCGATCTTCTTCTCGTGCCCATGGACCAGTACGACGTGGCGCCAAGTTATTTCATCTTCGGCGGCATCGTCTTCTGTCCCTTGAGCCGCAATCTGATCTCCGTCTGGGGCAACCAGTGGGCGGCCCGGGCCCCCCGGGACTTCCTGGCCGAGCTGGACAACTGGCCCACCGAGGAGCGGCGCCAGGTGGTGGTCGCCCTGCAGGTGCTGGCGGCGGAGGTCAACCGGGGCTATCATGAGTTGGGCAATTGGGTGATTACCGAGGTGAATGGTAAAACATTTCGTGATTTTCAAGAGTTTTACAGAGTGGTGGCGGAAAGTGAGGGACCCTACGTCGAGTTCCGCAACAAGCATGAGCAGCGAATCGTTATCGACCGGCAACAGGCCCTTGCAAGTCACGGTGCAATTATGGAAATGTATCGGATACCCGTCGACCGCTCGCCCGATCTTGGGCTTTGATGGGCGGGGTTGCGGTATTTCGAGAAAAAAAGAATGGAGAAGCGGACACACATGAAACGGGCGGTGTTGACTCTTTGTGTTTTCTGCTTCCTGGCAGGCCCGCTTTATGGGGTGGACTGCCTCGAAGGGGATTGCACGAATGGTTCGGGCAGCGGCAGGCTGGCGGATGGAACCAAGTATAACGGCGAGTGGAAGGGTGGCCTCTTCCACGGCCGGGGAACCGCCACTCTCGCCGACGGTACCGTCTATATCGGCAACTGGCAGAAGGGCCGCTACCATGGGCTGGGCACTCTCATGCAGCCGAGCGGCGAAGCGGTGGTGGGTGAGTTTCGCGAAGGCGGACTGTTCAAGGAGATGCTCACCCTGGGCAAGGGGGATCTCGATGAGGACATGGGCATGGTGAGTCCTCCGGTATCCGTACCCCAGGCCGGGCCGGTCACGACAGCCTCGACAGCCAAACCGGCTCCGGCTCCTGAGCCGGTCGTGGCCCCGCAGCCCGAAACGGCGGAAGAGACCGCCAAGTCTCCGGGTATTCTGGCCGGGCCGGCAGCCGCGGAAAAAACAGTGGCTTCGCCGCCTCCCCTGTTGCGGGAGGTGCTGTCAAAGGAGCCGGTGGTGGTCCAGGTGGCGGAACCTGTCGTGCCGGCGGCGAAACCGGCCGAGCCGCGAGGGGGAAAACCGATATCTTTCCCCGGGCCGGCTGCGCCGCCGGTGGAACCTGCGGCAGCGGCAGAGGGCGGGGCCGGCCGCTACCCGGAAGGGTCACGGCGGCTGCTCTCCGAGGCGGACCTGCAGGGCAAGAGCCGCAAAGAGCTGCGTATCATGCGTAACGAGATCTTTGCCCGGCACGGCTACATTTTTTCCGGGGCGGAGATGACCGGTTATTTCGGCAAGCAGTCCTGGTATGAACCCAGAAACCGTGACGTCTCCGCCCTGCTCAGCCAGACAGAGCGGCAGAACATCGAGTTCGTCAAACAGTACGAACAGAAGCTGCGCTAGGCCTCTTGTGGAAATCATCCTGATCGCGGCCATGGCCGCCAACCGGGTGATCGGCCGGGGCGCCGAGATCCCCTGGCATATCCCCGGGGAACAGCAGCGGTTCAAGAACACCACCATGGGCCACACCCTGGTCATGGGCCGAAAAACCTTCGAATCCATCGGCCGGCCCCTGCCCGGCCGCAAAACCGTGGTTATTAGCCGCAGGCCGGGCTACCGGGCCGCAGGTTGTCTGGTGGCCCATTCCCTGGACGAGGCCCTGGCCCTCTGCTCTGCTGACCAGCGGGTGTTCATCGCCGGTGGCGGTGAGATCTACCGCCAGGCGCTGCCCCGGGCCGACAAGCTGATCCTCACCATCCTGGACCGGACAGTGGAGGGCGATATTTTCTTCCCGGAAATGGTGGCGGAGCAGTTCGAATTGGCCGGAGAGGAAAGGGTGGAAGGAGGTGATCCCTACACCGTGGCGGAATACCGGCGGCGGGATTGAAAAGGCCACCGCCGAGAACGAAAAAAGCCCCGCACCGGGTGGTGCGGGGCTTTTGGTTATCTGGCGGAAACGGCGATCAACCGATCCGGACGACGTTCTGGGCGGTCAGGCCCTTGGGGCCCTGGGTGATCTCGAAACGGACCTTTTCCCCCTCTTCCAGGGTTTTATACCCATCGGATTTAATGGCGGAAAAATGAACGAAGACATCGTCACCGTTTTCCTGGGTGAGAAAGCCATACCCCTTTGATGCGTTAAACCATTTTACAGTACCATCTACCATTGCTGTCCCTCTCGGTTCCTTTTTGGCGGTCAGACCCGCCGGCTAAAAAATGCCCTGCACACTGCGGGGCGGAAGACGGTCGGAAAAGAGCGCCGCGCCGTCCAGACAACGAATCGATAACATTTTTATAGAGCGGAAAATGGGGCTTGGCAATGGTTTTTTGGCTGGGTGCCCAAAAAATAAGTTGTCTTTTCAGTAGAATGACCGTTCGGTCGGCGGCAACTGGTGGCCTTGATCGGCTCCTGTACGGCCCTCGCTTCGTGTGGGGGAGCCGGCAGGTCAACGCCCCGGCTTGAAGGAGGTTCGGCAGAGGGGCTCCGCCTTGGCGCCGTCGAGCATGTTGCGGATCTGCTGCCACTCGGCCTTTTTACGGCGCAACAGATCGCGGATCGCATCCTGCTCCCGGTAGGGGGCGGCGGCGAGTTCCTTTTCGAGACGGTCGACTTCGCGCTGGGCGCGGTAGAGTTCGATGGCGAGCAGACGGATGGACATGGGTGTACGGGGGAAATTTTGTAGGAAACCGGTTCTTCGTGCCGGACGGAATCCAGCATAGCCGGTTCCGGCCGGCGAGGCAACCGGGATTGGCCTGCCCTTGAGAGCAGCCCATGGGATGAAAGAAAAAAAATCTTTTCGCAGGTCTGGCGGTGGAATATAGTTTTGAGAAGTGTTTTCACCCACACCACTGGAGCCTGCCATGACCGCCCGCCCCACCCTGGATGAAACCTTGTCTTCGGAAATCAAACGGGAGATGGCGGACCGCTATTTCGGGTTCCGCAAGCTCATCGAGGAAGACAAGCTCGACCTTGCCCAGAAGATCCGCCAGTATTCCTTCATCCTCCAGAAACGGATAAGCTTCGATCTCATCCGCATCTACATCCTGCTGCGGGACCAAGGGGTGATCCAGCGTTTTCTCGGGCTCATCAACCTCAACCAGGACCTCTTCTTCGATCCCTACCTGATCGAGTCGCCCACCATTGCCCAGCGTGTTTTCGAATGTCAGCATTTTCGGGGCATTACCCGTTTCAGGCGTTTCATGCACTATCTCTTCGACTGCTACGAAAGCCTGCTCTTTCACGCCGACTACTACGCCCTGAAGATAAAGGAACTGCAGCAGGAGCAGGGCATGATCGCCGATGAAATCAGGCTCTTTTACGAGCAGAACGACATGAACGCGATGATTGGTTTTCTCCGCTCCCTCGGGTCTGCGGAAGTGTGCGGCTGCATGCAGGGAGGCATGGAGATCGGCATCGCCGAGGAGCTCGACCGGAAGTTGCACATCGAGGTCCCCGAGGCCATCGAGCTTGCCCTGCCGGTGTTGCCGCCGCTGCGGCCGCTGGCCGAGATCAAGTCCGAGCTGAAGGCCCTGATCAAGGAAGCCTGGCGCCACCAGCCGCCCGAGAGGGTGACGATGTTCGGGCAGAAAGGCACACCGTGCCTGAAACGGGAAGGCACCGGCGGCTGAATTCTTAAGAGGGAAAAGTGGGAAACGGAAGAGCCGGGGCGGCAACGCCCCGGC
>JBFHWX010000192.1:0-6211 GCA_041599275.1 Desulfobulbales bacterium
CCAGCCCCGAGCCCGGGCATGGCAGCCGGCCGCGCCTTGAAGCGCGAGCGCCGCACCTGGCCCAGGAAATCGAAACGCTCGACCACCGGCAGCCTGGGCCGCAGGGGCTGCAGCCGCTGCCAGTCGTCCATCGGCACCTCGCAGACCGCCTGAAAGAAGGGATCGAGGGCATCCGGCAGGTCGACCTCCCGCTGCCAGTCGCAACCGGGCACGATGTCTCGCGAGCTGCCATGGCGCAGGGCAAGCGGGTCGGCCAGCGGCGCGCTCACCGGCGTCGAGCGCAGCCGCACGTAGTACAGGCCGCGCAGGCCGCTGGTGAGGACCCGGCTGCGCTCCTTGTTGACGGCGTACACCCGGCGCCAGTCCTCCTCCAGCAAGCGCTGGGCAACGCCGTAGTCGCCGAGCTGCTCGATGCGGAACCGGTCGAGGCTCTCCAGGGTTTCCCGCGCCACCCGGATCAGCCCGGCCAGCTTGTCGATCTGGGCGATCTTTGCCGCCTGCTGCCGCAGCTTGCCCTGCAGGGAGCGCTCGATGGTGTTGTAGCGGGTCTCGCAGATGGCGATCCACTGGGCCAGGATGCGGCCCGCCTTGAACAGGGCATGGTAGCGGTACTGGCTGAGCAGCAGGGCCCGTTTTTTGGCGTCGCCGGCGGCCGCCTTGGTGGCCAGGTTGTCGAGCACCGCCGGCGACTCGAGCCGGCTCGAGCGCTCGAAGGGCGAAACCGAGCCGGGGCCCTCGCCTTGCTCGTCGGCCCGCCCCACCCGCATCAGGTCGCTGCGCAGCCGCCGGGCGTCGGTGGCGTCGAACAGGTCGTTCACGGTGAGGAGCAGCTCCTTCATGCCGTGGTAAGCCTTGGCGTACTCGTTGACCTCCGGGCTGATGTGGTCGATGACCCCGAACCGGTACTCCTTGGCCTCGAAGGCAGGTTTGGCCACCGCTTGCCGGCTGATCCGGGCGAGCTGGTCGAGCCGGTTCTTGTTGATCCCCAGCTCGAAGGCGGAAAAGGTCTGGGGCCGGCTGGCCAGAAGCAGGTTGGCCCGGGCCGCGGTGGAGGTGGAGACAAGCGCGGTGCGCAGCAGGCTGGAGCTGAGCGAACTCTGGCCGCTGGGTGCCGGTTTGGCCCCGGCCCCTCCGACCGTGCCGGCCACCGCCAGCATCGCTGTGGTGGTGCCGGCGGCCCGGGCCGCGGCCGGTGCCGTGGCCGCCTCGGCGCCATTTTCCGGCCTCTCGAGATTGGCGTAGGGCAGCCAGCGCGCCACCTGCAGGCCGGAGCCGTCACCGGCCACGCCGCCGGCCAGGGCGGCCAGGGCCACGGTCTGGGAATCGAGCTGCTGGCGCATGAGCAGCAGAAAATCGCGGCTCTTCTCCAGCCGGGCGCGGATGGCGCGGATCTGGTTCTCGATGGCCTCGAGCTCCACCAGGGCCACGGCGTACTGCACCAGCAGGCCGTCCTCGCTGGCGGCTGGCACCGCCGGCGGCTCACCGTCCTGCAGCCAGTTGCGGTAAAAGGCCGGAGCGGCGGGCACCCCCTTGTTAAAGGGATAGGCCAGGGTCTCGTTGCCCGGGTCGAGCTCGGCGTCGGCTCTGGTGATCACCGTTTCGAAGAACAAAGCCGGCCGCAGCGGCTGCGGCTCCGGCTTTGGCAGGCCGAGGTGCTTGAACTGGGCCGGGTCCAGCACCCTCTTTTCCACCGCCGCCTCGGCGGGCGCGGCAAGGGGCGGCAGGTCGGAGGGCTCCACGAAGTAGAGCAGGTCGAACTGCCGGCGCCAGCGGCGCCAGGCCTCGTAGGCCCGCATGTGGTAACGGTAGATGTCCTCTTCGAGCACCCCGTCGGTCGGCGGGATATCGAGCAGGTCGGGCCGGTAATCCGGCTCGTTGACCGCGAGCAGCAGACGGATGGCGTCCCCGGCCGGCTGCCGCAGGTCGATGACCCGGCGGGCGATATGGCGGCCGACCAGCTCCACCACCGCCTCTTCGGGCACCGGCACCATGTCGACCCCCAGGTGGTTTGGCAACCACAGCAGGGAGGGAAGCGCCGCATCGGGACTCTGCAGCCATTCCAGGGGCAACTGGCCGGCGGCCGGCAGAAAATCGAGCTGCAGGTTGGCGGCCAGGAACTGGGCCAACGGGTTGGCCTCGTTCACCTCGAGGGCGGCCCTCTGCATGACCCGGCGGAAGGCGGCAATGGTCTGGTTGAGCAGCACCCGGTAGCCGGAGTTGGCCACCGCCTCGTAGCGTCCCGCCTCCGGCGACAGCCAGAGGGGCCGGAAGCCGCCTCCGCCGTCGCTGGCGACCGCGACAAGGGCCAGGGGCACGGCGGTGTCGAGGCCGGCCAGAAAGGCAGCGTCCACCCGGTCGGCGGCCACCCAGTTCTCGATACGCTCCCTGGGGGTGGCGGCCACCGCTCCCGGCTCGATGGCCAGCCGCTGCAGGGCCAGGCTGCCGGTGACCACCAGCCGGGTGTCGCGGTTGGGATCGAGTTCGAAACGCTGGCAGGGATCGACGGCCGGCACATCGATCGTACCGCTGCGCCGCTGCAGCAGGAGGTAGTAGACACCGGTGGGGTCGGAGCCCGGGCCGGAGACGGCCTCGAGCAGTTCCTGCCATTCGGCCCGCAACGGATGGGAGAGCCCCAGAGCGCGGCCGCGGCCGTCCAGGGCCAGGCCGGGGGAAACGGTGAAACCGTCGGCCGCCACCCCGTCGGGCCCCAGGTTGGTCTCGAGGCCATAAACGATGCCGGCCGATTGGCCCCGCAGCAGAGACTGCAGGCGCAGGTCGGCATAAAGCTGCTGGCGGTCGAATTCCTCTTCCCCAAGATGGCGACCGGGAAACATGTGCACCCGCTCGAAGCGGCGGGAACTGCCCGGCGGGGTGCTGGCTACCGGATCATGCAGCAGAATGAGGGTCATGACGAACGCTCCTTTGCTCAGGCCGCCAGGGCTTCCCACTGGCTGGCCAGGCTGCCGGCAAGGCCGAGGTCGGCGGCCAGACCGGCCACCAGCTTGGCGGTGGATGTATCGGGTTCACTCTTGACGAGACCACGCAGGAATTCATTCAGCCGCTCGTTCTCGGCCAGGGCGAACAGGGTCTGCCAGACCAGGCCGTCAAAGCGGCGCTCGACCCGCATCAGGATGGAAGCGCAGAGCTGCACCGCCGCGGCGTCCTTGCCGAAGCCGGCGGCCAGTTTCTCGAGGGCTTCCCGCCCCTCGTCGGCAAGCGGCGGCCGCAGCTCGGCGAGATTCTTCAGGTTGAGCCGTTCGAGGAAGAGCGCGTCGGCGTCCTGCACCAGGCCGCCGCCATCGGCGGGGCCGCCGGATTCGCCCGTTTCTGGGGGCTGCGGCGAGCCGGCGCCCAGGGCGAGGACGATGGAGCTGATGCCGGTCTCGGCGGCCCGGGTCGGCCGCCGCACGTAGAAGGGCTGGTTGTCGCCGAGCCGGGCCCAGATGTCGGTCCAGGCGGCGCGGTCGGTGTCGAGGTCGTGCACCGGCCGCACCGGATGGAGCCTCAGCTTCAGAAGATCGAGTTGCGGCAGGCGGCGGCTGGCCGGATCGAGGCGGCGCTCCAGGCGGGCCGCGTAATGGCCGTAGTCGAGGTTGTTGAGGGGCACCAGCACCACCACGTCCACCGGTTCGCCGGCAACGAGATCGATTGCCGGCAGGCCGAGGGACTCGGCCCGGATCAGCGCCACGTCGGACTGGCGGATCGGCGCGATGGCCACCTGGTAGTTTTCCGGGAAATAGCCCTGGCGGCCGTTCACCGGATCCACCGCGTCCTTGGGCAAAAGGCCTGCGGGCGGCAGCAGGGAGAAGTAATCGGTGGCCTGAAAATCGCCGCTCAGGCCGCCGCTGCGGCGGGCCGTGAGGATGTCGGCGAGAATGTTCTCGTACTGGCGGCAGAGATCGGCCTGCAGATCGCCGGCCCGCGGCTCGCCCCGCAGCGGCCGGCGCAGCAGCTCGGCATCGAGCCACTGCGGAGAATCGTTCTGGACGGCCAGCACGCCGAGCGGCACGGCATCCTCGGGGATGATGCCGGCAAACTGCTCGCCGCCGAAAAATTCGCGGAGCAGCCGGCAGCGGATCTGCAGCGGGCTCTGCTGGGGCAACGGCAGGGGCAGGGGCACCAGTCCCATCTGCACGCTCTCGGTGACCAGGGCGTACTGAAACCCGCGCCGGGCCCCGAGATCCCTCGGAAAGACCTCGGCGATATCGGTGCCGACCTCGGCGTAGCGCAGCACCACGGCGTAGAGGCCGCGGTTGAACCGGCGGTGGGCGCCGTCGTTAAGGCGGGCGATCAACGCCCGGTCACCGAGGTTGATGGAAAGCCGGCTGCCCAGCTCCAGGACCCGACCGGCCGGGGTCAGGGCCTGGCCCGGCTGCAGGGTGAGCAGGCCGCTATACCGATCGTAGGAGAGCTCCAGCCCGGCCATCACGCCGCTGCCCAGCACCCGGCCCACTTCCCGCAGCCGCTGGTCGAGGTAGAGCTGGTCCCGGGTCAGGTCCTCGGCGGTGAGCAGACGGCCGTCGAAGTAATGGGTGCGGGTGAGGCGGGCGTCGATGTCGGCCACCCGGCCGAGCCCCTGGCCGGCGGCAACCGGGTTGCCCAGAGGGTGAAAAGTGATATCGCTCATGAGGTCCTCCGTTCTCAGGGCTGGCGGGCGAGCCAGGCGAGCTGGCTGGCGCTGGCCAGGAAGGGCCGCACCAGGTTGTTGATCGAGATCAGTTCGGGGTTCACCACGATGGCGTTGATATCGGTGACGGTGATGGATATCCGGGCCAGCAACAGGCGGGCGCCGACCTCGAACCGGTCGTTGAGTTCCTTTACCGAAACGCCGCCGGAATCCAGGGCGTGCAGCAGGCGGGCATGCAGGGCGAGTTGGGCGCCGGCGGCGGCGCTCTCGGCGCTGGCCGCCGCCAGGGTGCTCTGCTCGGCGACGGAAAGCGGCGGCATGGCGGCGGCCAGCGGTTCATGACAGGCCCAGGGCTGGTAGCCGCCGCTCGCCGCTTCCGGCAGCTCGGGCACCAACTCGAGCAGAACGCCGTCGGCGGTACGGCTCGGTTGCACCGCATCGGTGCTCAGGTTCAGCTTGCGGGCCAGCACCGGCTGCTGGGCCACGGCGCAGTCCATCTGGCGCACGCAGACCTTGAGCCACAAAAGATTGTCGTCGTCGGCGTAGCCTTCCCGCAGCAGGCTCTCGGACTGGGCCGCCAGCCATTCCCCGAGATTGATGCAATACGTCTCGTGAATGAGCACCTCGCGGCCGAGGCCGTCGATGCCGATTCCGGGGCTGACCATGAGCCGCACGGTGAGCGGATCGGTACTGTTGGGATGGGAAGCGGGGCTCTTCGTCACCCGCATGCCGGCCAGGGTGCCGTAGCCGTGCAGCCAGTACTGGTGGCGGTTGAACCGGCGGCGGTGGTAGGCCTGCTCGTCGCGGGTGGCTTCCAGGCCGAGCATCATGCCCGCCTCGTAGGCCACCCTCCGCAACGGTTCCGCCAAAGTGGCATCCTGCTCAAGGGTGGTGAGATCGTTGACCGTATCCATTGCCTGTCTCCTCGCGCGCTCAGGACGAGAGCGCATTGATATCGGCGGGAAAGAACGCCGCCTTGTTCTTCAGCACGCCTTCCTTGCCCAGCCGGGTGTCGTCCAGGGCGACCCGCCGGAAATCCGGCTGCGGCTCGACAAAGGTGTCCACCGCCAGCAGCGGCGAGAGCCCCAGCACGAAGGGGTGCTCGGTCTCGAAGAGCCGCCACTGCAGGTGGGCCGGCATCTGCTCGGCGAGCACCTGCTCCACCGCGGCCCGCAGCCCCCTTGCCCGGCCGTGCAGAAGCACGGTGACCTGGTGGGCGTACTGCTCGAAAAAGCTCGCCACCCTCTTCGCCTCCTCGCCGGTGGCGAGCTCGGCGGCGAACAGGGCCAGGAACTCGCGGGCGTCTGTTTCCGACAGGATGAGGCTGTCGCCGACGATGCTGTTGCCGCTCATGCCGGTGCCCAGGGTGAGGGGATGGTCGGCGTCGTCCATGCTCACCCCCAGGATGGTGGCCATGGTGCGGCGCAGCCGGAAGTTCTCGACCAGCACGATCTCGCCGCGCTGTACGCCGCCGTCGCTGGCGATGTCGAGGGCCAGGTTGACCCCGTAGAGGGTGCCCTTGTGCTGCTGGACCAGGGTGGCTTCCCGGGCCAGGCGCCGCTGCCGGGCTGCCGGCCAGGAGCC
>JBFHWX010000193.1:0-6205 GCA_041599275.1 Desulfobulbales bacterium
CATCATTATGAGCTGTCCGCCACGGGGAGGCTCCCGTTTTATCTACTTATCCATTCAAACAGATTTAATTTTTTGAAAGGCAAAAAATTAAATCTCCCTCAAAAGGAGCCGCCACCTCCGTCCTTGCTTGACGGCACCTTTTGTGGGGACAGACCAGAGGTCAGTCCCCGCCGGCTGGCGATCACCTCCTCACCCACCGCTTCCCACCAGCGGCAGCACCCGGTCCACCTGGAAGGTGACCAGGAACTTGGGGCCCAGGGCTTCGTCCTCGACAGGAGAGAGGTGGCGCCGGGTGCGCTCGCCGATGCGGGGATCGTCGCTGCTTTCTCCCACCTTGGTCAGGAAGAGGCGCACGCCGCGGTAGCCTGGGCCGTCTTCCAGGAAAATGTAGGCGGCATGGGGGTTGGTCTGCAGGTTGGCGTGGGTCAAACGATCCCGCATGAGAAAGGAGACGCGGCGGTCGCCCTCGTCATGGGGCGTGGCGTACACCGCCACGTCCACCCGCCCCTTGTCGTCCGCGGTGGCCAGAAGCCCGCGGCCCGGGGTGACGGCGAAATATTCTTTCAGATTCATATACCCTCCTTTACCCGGCCGGTCACTCTCAGCCGGCCGGTATCGTAACCCTGGCTCTCCAAGCGTTCGAGCACTCCACGGTAGTCAGCGCCATCCATGACCGGCGTACGGCTCAGTATCCACAGATAGTTTCTCGCCGGATGGCCGACCACTGCGTATTCGTATGCCGCGCCCAGGTCGATGATCCAGTAATCGCCGTAAAACGGCCAGAAAAAAGAAACCCGCAGCTTGGCGTTGTTCGAGCCCGGCACCACCTTGGCGGTGCCCCGGGCCCGGCGCCATTCGCCGCTCTGGTCGTTTTTCAGGCACTCGTTCAACACTTCCACCGTACCGTCGGCGGCCAGGGTGTAGGTCGCCTGACTGGGGCCGCAGCCGTCCTGGAATCTGTGGTTGTAACGGGCGATCTCGTGCCAGGTGCCGGCATAGCGCGCAAGGTCCACGCCATCCACCACGGCAAGCGGTTCCTGGCTTTCGGCGGCGGGCCTTCTGCCCGCCCCGCATGCGGCGAGCAGAAGGGCAAGAGCCAGAGCCACGCCGCAGACCACTACCCTGCCCCATACATCCGTCATGATTTCATCCTCCGGTGATTTCCCCACGCCAAAAACGCCAGGACGGGGAATCCCCGCCCTGGCTCCTGAGGTGTTCTCTTTACCAGCGCTCGGTGCCGACGATCTGGCTGACGTCGAGGCAATTGGCCTTTTCCTCGTCGGTGAGCTCTTCCTTGGTCTTGATGTTGCCCTTCAGGGCATCGAGGTAGCAGGCGTATTCCTTGCCGTCCTTGTCCCTGACCCACACCATGGATTCATATCCACCTTTCGTCATGACGCACCTCCTGTTGTTTGATGAGTATCCGTTCATATCTCTTCTTGCCTGAAACCCTAAACCTTGGTGGGCCTTGACACAATGGGAGAAAAACACTAACCGAATGGTAGCGGATACTACCATTTTCAGCTCCCGGACATACTCCTTGGAGGGATGCGGCCATGCGCACCACAGACGACTTGCACCGCAATATTCTCGATTCGCTGTCCGTCCACGTTGCCGTGCTCGACGGCGGCGGCGTGATCCTCGAAACCAACCGGGCCTGGCAGGAATTCGGCCGCGCCAACGGCCTTACCGGCAGCCTCGACTGCGTGGGCGTCGACTATCTGGCGGTCTGCGACCGCGACCCCGAGGCCCGAACCATCGGCAGCGGCCTCAGGCGGGTGCTGGCCGGGAGCCTGCCCGAGTTCCTGACCCGCTACCCCTGCCACGGGCCGGACGGCGAACGCTGGTATGCCCTGCGGGCGGTGCCCTTCCGCTACCCCGGCCCGGCGCGCCTGGTGATGAGCCACGAGAACATCACGCCCATCGTCCAGGCCCAGGAGGCCCTGGCCCGCACGGAAAAGGAACTGCGGGCGCAGAAACAAAAGCTCGAAGAGAGCAACATCGCCCTCAAGGTGCTGCTCGAAAATGGCGACCGGGAGCGGCAACAGCTCGAGGAAACCGTTGTCACCAACGTCCGCAGCCGCCTGCTGCCGCTGGTGGAAAACCTGCGCGCCGGCAAGCGGCCGGCGCGGGAGGAAGCGCTGCTCGCCAGCCTCGACCGCCAGCTCCGGGAACTGGTGGACCCCTTCCTCGACCGCTTGACCACGGTGCACCGGTTTCTCTCGCCCCGCGAAATCGAGATCGCCGCCTTCATCCGGGAAGGCAGGACCAGCAAGGAGATCGCCGCCATTCTCGGGATTTCGACAAGCGCCGTGGACTTTCACCGCAAAAAACTGCGCCGCAAGCTCGGGCTCACCGAGACGGGCGCCAGCCTGCGCGCCCATCTCCTCGCTCTGCGCTGAAGGTGTCTTGCCGGCAAGGTCGGTTCGGACTGGCCGCTTTGCCCGGGGCCAAGCCAAAACTTCCCAACCAGGAGCCGCCGTTGCCCCTGCCTGCCAGATCGGGCACCGAAGCCTAAAAAACTTGCCATGACGCCGGCTTTCTCTCATCATGACAGGTGAAACACGAAAAGCCGTCGCCCGGAAAGCAGGTCCCCGGCACCAACAAACCCGGCGACCGTAATAGCGGAGAGAGAGGAACATGTGAAGACCGTACTGGTGGTGGAAGACAATCACGACGACCGGGCGCTTCTGCGTGTGAACCTGGAGCACCACGGCTGCCGGGTGCTGGAAGCCCGGGATGGGCTCGAGGGGCTGGAGGTGGCCAGCCGCGAGTTGCCGGACCTGGTGGTTTCCGACGCGCTGATGCCGCGGCTGGACGGCTTTCAGCTTTTGCAGCGGATGAAACGCGACCCGCGGCTCTGCTCTATCCCCTTTCTCTTCTACTCGGCGGTCTACACCGGCGACAACGAGGAACAACTCGCCCTCTCCCTGGGCGCCGAGGCCTTTGTCACCAAGCCCTGCGATCCCGAACAGTTCTGGGAAATCCTCAAGCGGAGCCTGGAGACGATCAGGGAAAACGGCGACCGGCCCTGCCCCGCCACCCTTCCCCAGCAGGAACAGTTCCTCGAAAGATACAGCACCATCGTCGCCGCCAAGCTCGAGGAAAAAGTCCGGGAACTGGAAGGGGCCAAGAGCGAACTGGAGGACAAGAGCCGGCGGCTCGACAACCTCTTTCGCTCCATCCGCGACGTGATCGTGGTGGGCGACCAGGAGCGCCGGATACAGGAAGTGAACCAGCCGGCCCTGCGCACGGTGTTCGGTTACGAACTCGACGAAATCCGCGGCCAGAGCGCCGAACTGCTCTACGCCGAGCACCAGGACTTCGAGGCGGTGGGCAAGCTCCTCCAGGCCGAACGGCCGGAAGAGAGCGGCGTCTGCCGCCAGGTACGCTGCCGGAGAAAAGACGGCGAATCGTTCGCGGCGGAGCTCTGCATTTTCGAGCTCCGCGACGAGCACGGCAAGAGCCGAGGAAATATCGGCATCTTCCGGGACACCAGCGAGAGTTGCCGGATGGAGGAAAAACTCGCCCGGGCCGAGGCGGACTGGGAGGAATCCTTCGATGCCATCACCGACATCGTCAGCATCATGGACCGCGACCTCCGCATCTTGCGGATCAACCGGGCCGGCGCCCGGACCCTGGGCAGAACCCCCGAGGAACTGGTCGGCCACCGCTGCCACGAGGTCTTCCGGGGCATAGGCCAACCCTGCGGCGGCTGTCCGGTGCGAACGGTGATCGGTTCGGGCAAATCCGCCGGCGGCGAGATCTACCACCAAAACCTCGGCAAGAGCTTTCAGGTCAACATCAGCCCGCTGCTCGACGAAAAGGGCGAAGTCCGCGGCATTGCCCAGTTCGCCCGGGACATCAGCGAGCAGAAACAGCTCGCCGCCCAACTCGCCCAGGCCCAGAAGATGGAGGCCATCGGCACCCTGGCCGGCGGCGTGGCCCACGATTTCAACAACCTGCTCACCGCCATCCTGGGTTACCTTGATCTCGCCGACCTGCAGCTCGAGCCCGATCACCCGGTGCGCGACGAATTGCGCCAGGTGCAGAGCGCCGCCCAGCGGGCCGGCCGCCTCATCCGCCAGCTCCTGCTGTTCAGCCGCAAGCAGCCCATGGAGTTCATCCGCCTCGACCTCAACCGCGAGGTGGACGAAATGGGCAAGATGCTGCGCCGCATGATCGGCGAGGACATCGCCCTCAACCTGGAGCTCTCACCCGACTGCTGGCCGGTCTTCGGCGACCCGGGCAACATCGGCCAGGTGATCATGAACCTCTCGGTGAACGCCCGGGACGCCATGCCCGAGGGCGGCATCCTCACCCTGCGCACCGAAAACGTCGAGCTCGACGAGCACTACTGCCAGCTCAACCGCGAGGCCCGGCCCGGCCGCTTCGTGCGGCTGACCATCAACGACACCGGCAGCGGCATGGCAGAAGAAATCCGGCAGCACATCTTCGAGCCTTTCTTCACCACCAAGGAGCGGGGCAAGGGCACCGGATTGGGCCTTGCCGTGGTCTACGGAGTCGTCAAGGAACACAAAGGCTGGATCAACCTCTACAGCGAGCCCGGGCTCGGCACCAGTTTCAAGATCTACCTGCCCGTCGGCACCTCGACGGGCGAGATCGCGGCAGCGCCGGCAGCGAGCGTTAGGGGGCCGCGGGGAAACGGCGAGACAATCCTGGTGGTGGAAGACGAACCCGCTATCCTGCAGGTGACCACCGAAACCCTCGGCCGGCACGGCTACCAGGCCCGGGCCGCCAGCTCGGCGGAAGAGGCCCTGGCCGTCCTGGGCGGGGAAGGAAAAATCCCTGACCTGGTGCTGAGCGACATCGTGCTGCCGGGCGCCAGCGGCATCGAGCTGTTCAAGAAGGCCCGCGGGCAGCGCCCGGCCCTGCCCTTCCTGCTGATGAGCGGCTACGCCAACGAAAAGGTGCACTGGCCCTGGATCCAGACCAGGAAGATCCCGTTCCTCGAAAAACCCTTCACCACCGCCCAACTCCTGAAGATGGTGCAGGTGGCCCTGGCCTGGAAAGGGGACGAAGGCGATGCGGAGCCGAGCTGATGGCAGCGGCCACTCTTTCTGCCCTGGTCACCGCCACCAGATCTGGCGCTTGGCCGGGTTGCCGATGAGATCAAAGGCGTCCCCCGACTCCTGGAGCACCGCATCGAGCTCGGCCTCGGTGAACTGGTAGCCGTCGGCCACCGCCTGGGCGACGAAATTTTCCTTGGTCTTGATGGCGTCGTAACGGGCCTGCACGGAGCGGTCTTCGCCGCCGGCGATGAGCAGTTTCTCGACTTCTTTCTTCGACATGACTCTTCTCCTCCTGGCTTGTTTGGGGTAAATGTCTCAACGGACAGTCTTCCCCAGCAAATCAAATTCCGGGCCAGCCTCGGCAGGAAAGAAAGAAAAGCAACATATCAATGAGATACACAGAAAGACCAGCCTGCAGCAGATGGTCCCTGTCGCGACCGTCGTACAAAAACGAACGCAAGCGGCCAAAGAAGAACACCAACCGCCGCAACCACACACCAGGAACAACAGCATGACCGAGCCCCCCAAGAACGCCACCGACCGCATCCTCGAAGAAGCCCGCCGCTACCGCGAAGAGCGCGAGCGGGGCTACCGCGAGCAGGCCCTCAAACTCTTTCCCCACATCTGCGCCTCCTGCGGCCGCGAGTTCAGCGGCCGAAAGCTCAAGGAGCTCACGGTCCACCACAAGGACCACAACCACGAGAACAACCCCGTTGACGGCTCCAACTGGGAGCTGCTCTGCCTCTACTGCCACGACAACGAGCACGAACGCCAGAGCGTCGCCGACGCCTCCACCGGGGTAACAGCCGGGGGCAGAAACAAACCGACCACCACCCACAACCCGTTTGCGGCGCTGGAAGGACTTTTGCGGGGAAAGAAGTGAGCAACTGTGAGAGCTGTCAATCAATTTCACCGTTGCACAAAGAGAGTCAGCCGAGCACCACAGCGGTGGCCGAAAAAAAGAGTTTGAACTGTCCGAGCCACGCTGTTTGTGGCGGGTTTTCAAACTCCCGGCAACCGGCGAGGACGCGCAGGGTATCCCGCCGCAGGCGGGGCAAGTGACACGGCGCCCTTTCTTTTTTGTTCTTTTCCTTGATGGCGTCGCGAAAAGTCCATCGTACCGCTGAAGATGGTTAAGCGAAAAAATCGATATACAAGGAGTAGTGGTGTCG
>JBFHWX010000194.1:0-6167 GCA_041599275.1 Desulfobulbales bacterium
AGGCAATGATCCCGGCCGGAGTGGTCCCGGCCCGGTAGGAAATGGTGCGCACCACCCCTTCCCGCGGGTGTTGCGGGTCCGTGTTGAGATAAAAGATCACCCGCGCCCCGGGTGCCAGTTCGAGCGCACTTTCCATTGGCAGATAAATGAGCAGTTCGACCTTGGCCGGGTCGGCGATCTGTAGAATTTTTTCTCCCACCGTCACTCCTCTGCCCAGCCAATCGTTGATGTCGTCAAAAACCGCGATCCCTCCGCGGGGAGCCTTCACCGTCGCCCTTTCGAACATCTCGCGGGCAAAGGCGAGCTCGGCGGCCCGTTCCGCAACGGCACCTTTGCGGGGTTTCATCTCCACCCTGATTCGATCTTCGCCCACTGCCCGCTGTGAGGTCTGACGGTATTCTTCGAGGGCTACGTCATAGGATTTGCTGGCGAGATCGAGTCGGGTCTGCAGATTTGTCCTGTTAAATTCAAAGAGCAACTGGCCGTCGACTACCTGATCGTTGGGTCGGATGTGGAATTGGTCGATGACTCCGTCGAGCGGTGCCCTGACCAGAAAGGGGTCTCGGGGCACGACCTCGGCGGGAGCCATGACCGAAACGGGAAAGGGCAGCATGAGGAGGACTCCGACCAGGGCCAGGAGGGCCAGGCGGGCGACCAGGGAACGGGAAAATCCTCTGGCCAGGCGCATGGGCCAGGCCGGCTGCCGGAGAAAAAAGGCCAGGGCATGGCCGATGGTGGCGGCAAGTTCCCCGGCAAGGTGGATTTCGTGTTCGGTCCACGGCTGGTCCCGCACCAGGAGCAGCAGACCGGATGCCTGCCGGCCCGGGCTGGCAAGGGGACAGCAGAGCGCATGGGGCGGCAGCCATTCCCCCCATTCCCGTGCGATTTCTGCGGGGCAATCGGCAGCGGTGATGGCCAGCGGGGCCTCGGGTTGGCCTTGGCTCCTGCGTAGTGCGTTGAGCCAGAGAACGAACGGCGTGTTGGGCTCGGCGGTGGGCAGGCCTGAGAGAGCGAGCAGTTTCCGGCCGGAATCCCAGAGCGCCGCTTGTTGGTAGTCGAGGAGCTGCCGTGTCTCGTTGACCGCAATAAAGGCAAGTTCCTCCGGCGAAGCGGCCGCCCGGCATCGTCCGGCAAAACCGACCAGGCGGCTCAAGCCGAGGACCTGGGCCTCAAGCTCACGACTCTCCATGGTCATTTCTTGAATTCGGCCCAACCGCTCATCCCGGGCAGAAGGTCGGCGTGTTTTCCGGTGAACGCTCCCGTGATGGCGATGGTCTGGCTCAAGGGATCGATTTGGGCGCCCAGCCTGGTCACCTTGGCGGCATAGAGGTGGCCGGTCTCTTCGATCTGGACCGAGAACGGGTGGCCGGTTTTGACCCAGGACAGCCAGTTGGACGGCATGATCAGCCGGATTTCAAGGGCACCGGTATCAAGGATGTCCATGAGCTTGGTGCCGGTCGTGACGTACTGATAGGGTTCCACATGGAGTTTGGCGATCCGGCCGCTGAAGGGGGCGGTAATCGTGCAGTTGTTGCGGTTGACCCGTACGTATTCCAATTCCGCTTCGGTTTCCTTGACTTTGCCGGCGGCCAGTTCGACATCCAGGTCCGTCCCCGATTGCAGTTCGGCCAGCCGGCGGTTCACCTCCAGGGTCCGGCGGGCCGCTTCATGGATCGCCTCGGCCCTGGCCAGTTGTTTCTCGAGCAGCGAGCAGTCGAAGGCTGCGAGCACGGCTTTGTTCGGGAACGGATCTCCTTCGCGGAAGGGAATGTCAACGATCTTGGCGGAGATTTCGGCTGAGAGCGAAGTCTGGCGCTTGGCGAGCAGTTGGACGCGGATCTTTTCCGTTTCCCCTTCTTGCTGGGCAAGAAGGGAGGTGGCGCCGGCAAGAAGAACCCCGAGCAGAGCGCTTATACGAAGTGAGAAAAGTATGTTTTTTTTCATGACGTCAGGGTGACGGTTTCGTAATACCGACGCAGCCAGCGGTCCGGGTTCCGTAACTGGTTGATCGGGTTCCGCCCCGGGCTCTCTTTCAACGGGGTGGTCCTTTCGATTTTGCCGCGGCCACTATCGACCGGTCGTCCTTTACTGATACCTGGTTTGTAATCTGTATTCCAGGAGCGGTTCAACCTGCACCACCTGGGAAGGGCCGGCCGCAGACAGGGGGGGCGGATTCACGCCGACCTCAGGGGAAGCGGGTTGGTTGGTGATGAGCTCAGGATCTTCGCCGATACTGACCAGGATCTGGCCGTAGGCATTCTGAATGGCGGCGTAGTTCTGATAACGCCGGTACTTGGAGAAAAGGGTGCCGGTCGCCGCCTTGATGGCGTTGAGCTCGCTCTGGGTGCCGGAAGCGATCGCGTTTTTGGTGTGTTCGTAGATACTGGAGTCGAGTTCCTGGATTTCGTCGGCTAGTTCGAACTGCCGCTTTCGGCTGAGGAAATCCTGATAGGACACGTGGAGCTGGGTGAGGACGGCCATGTTGAGGGCAAGGCGCGACATGCGGGCCAGCTCGGTTTGGGTCTTGGCCACACTGTACTGGCTCGGGCCGCTCAAAATCGACAGAAGGTTCCAGACGGCGCGGGCGCCGCCTTCGATCCAGGTGTTGTTGACGAGGAAGCCGTTGCTGTCGTAGTGCGGACCGAACGTCAGGTCGATGCCGGGCAGTAGACGGGCAATGCTCTTCTTGGTTTCGTAGGCGCTGATTCGCTCCTGCAGCCTGGCGTCCATGAGTTCCGGCCGGCGGGTCAGCGCCAGGTTCTCCATGGTCTCGAGCGGGTCCTTGAGAACCGGTGGGGCGAGGGTCTTCGGTCCGGCAAGGGTAAAGGTTTCGCCGGGCGGCAGGTTCATGAGCGAGGCAAGGCGCATCTTTGCCTGGGAGAGTTCGTCGCGAAAGGCCTCGATCTGGCGAACCGTGTCCAGCAGACCCCGGCGGTAACTCAATGCTTCGAGCGGTGTGCGCAGACGTTCTGCCTGGGCTTGATTGGAGGCCTCAAGGGCTTTTTTGACTTGCTGCAGGAGGGGCTCGACCTGTCCTTCCAGCTCCTGGGCGCCGAGGGCCAGCCAGTAGGTCTGCCGGATCTGCTGGACGATGGTGTGGATCGCCTTGCGCCGGCGCTCCACCATGATGAGACTGCGGTCGGCCTGTTGTTTGGCCTGGAAATAGCTCATGCCGAAGTCGAGCACGTTCCAGGTCAGGGTCAGGTCGAGGGTTGTGTGCTCCTTGTCCTGGGAGGTGGAGGGGGCGAGCGATTCCTGGCCGGTAAAGACATTCATGCTGGAGGAGGCGGCATACTCGTTGCGGGCGCTGTAGCCGGCCATGGCCGAAAGACGGGGCAGCATGTCATAGGCCGCCGCATCGAGTTGTCGCATGGCAAGGGCCTCTTCCATGAGCTTCAGTCGATACTCCAGGTTGTAGGCAATGGCTCTGCGGACCGCATCGTCCATGGTCAGGGGGCCGGTGACCGGGGCCTGGCCCCTGAACATGGCGGTGAGATCGCCGTCGACCTGGGCGTTGATCTCCTGTTGAGTCAGGGGGACGGGCTTGACGGCGCAACCTGATACAGCCAGGCAGCCGAGCAGGCCAATCAGAGAAAAAAACGCCGCTTTCCGAAGGGGCGTCGAGGGGCCGCGCCTATCGGCACGAACACCATTCCTTCCCGTTCCGTCACCTTCCCGAAAACCGCCATCCGCTGGAGCCACGAATTCCTTAGTCTGCATATTGTCCCTTCGGTTGAAATTTCATGTCATGAATTGAATGCTGTCGGATTCGTCACGAGTTCTTTTTGTAACGGAAGCTTCTCTGCAGGGTTTCCACCAGCTTCAGCCTATTGGTTTCCGCGCCCTGGCGACTGTATCGCGACAACTGGTCGGTCAGTGAGGGCCGGCCGATTTTTCCACTCTCTTTGCCCTTCGGTAACGGAAACGGCAGCACCGTGCCGCGGACGACATCTCCGGCAAGGTCCTGGCTGTCGCCCGTGGCGTGATCGGTGGAGATCTTGTGGATCTCTTTTTTGTGGATCATGAGGCGGAATCGGACCACGGCCCGATGGCCCTGGGCGTCCTCGGCCGTGACCATGATGTCGAGAATTTCTTCCTCGCCGGTGGGTGGGGTCCCTGTATATTTACCGGTTTGCGGGTTGAAATGTAACCAGTCGGGAAGTGGCCGGCCGTCGGCCAGGGTCGACGTGATGGTGATTTTCGCCTCCCTGTCGAGGGAGACAAAGAGACCGATGGGTAGCTGAAATTCTGCCCGTTCCCCAACCTGCATGGCCTGTGGCGGCGGTTCCTTGACCACATAGAGCGGGGTCTCGGCAAGATGACCGTCGCTGTTCCACGCCATCGTAACCAGATAGGTATGGGCGAACTGGCTTGCCGGTTCCGCCGGTGTTTCCCAGGGGAGGGCGGCGCTGATGGAGCCGGCATTGCGGGAAGCCTCTTGAGCGGCTTGCTCTCCGGTCTTGTACACCGAAACGCTGAAACGGACGGATGCCGTGTTTCCGCGGTCATCGTTGGCAGTGACCTTGATTACATAAGTGCCTTGCTCGCCCTGGGGTGGGTGCGTGGTGAAACGTCCTGAGGCGGGGTCGAACTGGATCCAGGAGGGCAGAGGGTCGCCATTGGCAAGGGTTGCCTCGATGCGCGTGGTTGCATTGGGGTCGGACTGCCGGAATGTGCCGGAAGGCAGTCCGAACAGGGATTGTTCATCGGTCACCAGTGCTTTGGGGGAGGGCTCCAGGACGGCCAGGAGACCGCCGGTATAGGTATTTGCCATATCCTCGTCGTAGTCGATACTGACAGCGCCCGTTGGATCGGAAAAATTGAGAACTCCCCAAGACGGTGGTGTCGGGAAGAGCGGGATGATGGGCTCAAACACCGCTGCGGGAGGCAGGGAAGGCGGATCCAACGCCGGCAGCGGCGGGACTGGCGGTACCGGTGGCGGCGGCAACGGTGCAGGAGTGATAGCGGGGGTGATCTCGTCGACATCGGCTACGGTCACGGTCACCGTCTGGCTACTCAAGTTGCCGGCGGCGTCGGTGGCCTGGACCAGGACGACGTAGGTGTTGTTGCCGGCACCATCGCCCAGATCTTCTGGCGTTTCATAATCCGGCGCAGCGCGGAACACGAGGTTGCCGCCCGGGTCGATGGTAAACCGGTCGGCATCGGTGCCCGCCAGACTCCAGGAGACGGCCTTGCTGGCCGTGAAGACATGCACAGCCAGGGTGTTCTCAGGTATCGTTCTGGTGCTGGTGCTGTCACCCGCGTTGCCGGACGGGCCGGTAATGGCTGGAGCTTTGTCGATGACCACCGGTTGATCGACCGCTGTGCTGTTGCCGGCGGCGTCGGTATGGGTGACGGTAGCCAAGTAGCTGCCGACAGGCAGAAGGCTGGAGGTCAGGTCCAGGCTCCAGTCATTGCCGACGCTGCTGAGTTGCGGATCGGTGCCAAGGACGTAGGTGGTCCCGTTGAAGGTTACTGTTAGGTTGCCGCCATTTGCTTTGTCCCAGGTGCCGGCAAGGATGATGCTCTGATCAATGGTGGCGAAATCGCCAGCTGTGCCGGAATCGGTGCTGATGCCGGTGATCGTCGGCGCGTTGCCGTCACCGTTTAGCCCAGGTGCGGTGGTGTCGATGATAAAGGTGCCGACTGTGCTGGTGTTTGCCGCCCGGTCAGTTGCGAGGAGGGTGTAGGTGCCGTCGCTGACGCTGGGGGCGTTGCCGGTGGTCAGGGCGCCGGCATAGGTGCCGAACGGGTCGGCGGAGCCGCCGGGGGTGGCATCGAAAAGCGTCACCGCATAGGTGCCGGCGTCGTAGGTAACAGTATACTGCAGCCCTTCAGTCAATATGGTCACACCGTCGGCCCCGATCAGGGTGATGGAGAGGCCGGCCTCGCCGCTGAAGGTGATGGTGGGGTTGCCGTGGCTGGTGAGGGTGTCATTGGCCCCTGAGTCGGTGGCCGGAGTGATGTCGAGAGGTCCTAAACCGGGTGCTGTGCCGGGCGCCGTAATATCGATCACCACATCCTGGCTGTCGGAGGCCGAGTTGCCGGCCAGATCGGTTGCGGTGGCCACCACCGGGTAGGTGCCTTCGGCCAGCGTCACGCCTGTGGCGTCCAGGGTCCAGACGTTGCCGACGGCGGTGAGCTCGGCATCGGTGCCGAGGGTATAG
>JBFHWX010000195.1:0-6154 GCA_041599275.1 Desulfobulbales bacterium
AATACCCTGAACCCGGGCTACCCGGATTTCGACACCACCCAGGCCAAATTGGAGAGTTTCAACACCGTGCCTTTCACCCAGGTGCGGCTCGGCATGAGGCGGTATGCCGACCCCGCCGATGACATCGACTGGATCACCGTGAACCAGGCGGCGTCCTCCCTGGTGAGCCTGTTTGGCGGCGGGTACGTTGCCACCACCGTCGGCCGGGCCAACTGGCTGAACCTGCTCGAGGGCCTCGATACCCAGCCGAACTGCAACCGGGAAGGGTTCAACGCCGAACAGAATTACAGCAAGATGCGGATCGGCCTGGCGATGAACAACGACAACGACTGCAATTCCTGCGACCGCATCATCGGCTTCGGCAACCAGATCAGCGGCCATCCCTGGGGCAACTGGGCGGTGGTGGGGGGCGGTTATCCGGGGGCCAATACTGTTGCCCTCGGCTGGATTATGGTACGCTGAACCGATGGTTCCAGCGCTTTGTGTGAGTGGAGAAGGGGCGGCGGCGTGTTTCGAAGTGTTTTCGGTGGTATCTGTTCGTTTCAGAAGGATTTTTTTGCTGCTTTTGCTGTACTGTTTTCTGCCCGTGTCTGCTCTGCCTCGGGCCGAAGTGCTCACCGTCGACACGGTCTGGCAGGGCGAGGTGGTGCTTGCGGAGGACGTGCTGGTGCCGGCCGGGGTCACTCTCACCCTGAAGGCCGGCACTTCGGTTCGTGTCTCGGCGGCGGAGAGCACCAAGATCGATCCCGAGTTCCTCGACAACCGCACCGAGGTTCTGGTACGCGGCACTTTGCGGGTGGAGGGCACAGCCGGAGCACCGGTGCGGATCGGCCCGGAAACCGATGGCGGTGAGTGGGCCGGCATCCTGGTGGACGGCGGCGGGGTGGAGGCAGATCACCTCGATCTCGAGGGCGCCGCGACCGGCTTCTCCCTGTTCGCCGGGCGTGCCATTTTGCGGGATTGCCGGCTTGCTGGCAACCGTTATGGGCTTTTCCTCTCGGGACCAGAGGCCGAGGGGATTCTCGAAAGGTGCGAGCTCTCGGGCAACGACTATGGCCTGGTGCGCTCCAACGGCGCGCGCTTGCGGGCCACGGCCTCTACCATTGCCGGCAACCAACAGCGGGACGAATTCCTGTTAGAAACCAAACCGGTTTCCCTGCCGTTGCCGGCCGAGCCCCAGAGGGAGGAACAGGCTCGGCGGCTCTTCGGGGACAAGGTACTGCTCGGTGAGAATACCTGGCGGGGCCACATCCTGGTCGACGGCGTGGTGCGGGTGCCCGAGGGGGCGCGGCTCGTTATCCTGCCGGGCACGGTGGTGGAATTTTCGAAGCGGGACACCAACGGCGACGGCATCGGCGAAAACGGTCTGCTCGTCCAGGGCGGCCTGGTCGCCAAGGGGACACCCGAAAAACCCATCTTCTTCCGTTCCGCCGAGCCAAACCCCGCGGCCGGCGACTGGGACGCCATCAATATCCTGGGCAGCGACCAAGCCCGCAACCTCGTCGAGCACTGCCGGTTCCAGCACGGCTACCGCGGCCTGCACCTGCATTTTTCCTCGCTCGCCGTTCATTCTTCCGATTTTTCCGGCAACTACCGGGGTGCCCAGTTTCAGGAATCCCAGGTGCTCTTTGCCGACAGCCGCTTCTTTGCCAACCGCAGCGGAGTGCAGGCCCGGGATTCGGTGCTTGTCTTTCTTCGCAACCAGGTGGTTGGGAATACCAACGGCCTCAATTTTTTTCGTGTGGCTCTTGATCTCGCCGACAACCTGATCGCCGGCAACCTTGGCGACGGCCTGCGCATCCGTGAGGGCAGCCCGGAGGTGCGAGGCAACCGGATCGAGGCCAACCGTTTTGGACTTTCGGTGAGTGACGGAGTGCGGGGGGAGTATGCCGGCAACCGGCTGGAGGGCAACGTTGAGGTGGGGATGCTGGTGAGAAATTCAGCCAACCTCGAAATTTCTTCCTCCATTTTCCGGGCCAATGGTCTGAATGGCCTGCGGCTGCGGGAAAGTAGCGGCGTTGTCCGTGACAGCCTGTTCGAGAACAACGGCGAGCGGGGCATGGGCGCCGGCGGTTTTTCCGGGCTCGTCACCAACAACCGGTTTTCCGGCAACGGCCTCTATGCCCTGGGGCTCGACGGTGGCGAGGACCTGGAGGCGCCCTCGAACTGGTGGGGTGGCGAGCCGGAGAGTGTGATCTTCGACCGGCTCGACGACCCGGCTCTGGGTGCCGTCCGTTACCAGCCGCCGCTTGCCGTGCCGCCCGCGCCGCCCCTTGGGGAGGTGCCATGAACGGTTGGCGTCCGACGGTTTTTTTCCTGTTTTTCTGCTTCCTGCTGGGGTTGCCGGTTTCTTTCGCGTCCGGCGGTGATGGCGTTGCGGTGCTTCAAGGGGTGATCGTCGACGCTGGGCAGCGGCCGGTGGCCGGCGCCGAGGTGGCTCTCTATCTGTCCGAAGATGTCCGGCGGCCGGCGGCCTACAAGTCGAACCGTACGGCAGGCGACGGGCGCTACCGGCTGGCGGTGCCGGCCGGCGATTACTGGGCGGTGGCGGCCCAGCGCCGGGACGATGCGGAAAGCGGTCCTTTGGGCCTTGCCGACCGCCATTCCGGGCCGCCGGTGGCTGTGTCACTGCGGGCGGGACGGGAAAAGGAAAAAAGATTCGAGGTGCTCGATCTGCGGCAGGCGGCTCGCCGCCTGGCCCGGGAAAAATCGACCCTGGTGCCGGTGCGCGGCCGGGTGCTGGACGCCGCCGGCAAGCCGGTGGTCATGGCCTATGCGGTGGCGGACACAGTGGCCGAGAAAGGCGGGTTGCCGCGGCACGTCTCGGCCTGGACCGGGGTCGACGGCGTTTATGAACTGATGTTGCCGCCGGGGGGATATTTTCTGGGGGCGGCCCGGCAGTTTCCCCAGACCGGGGGCTATCGGCTGCCCAGGGAGCTCGAGGTGCGTGAGGAGGTCGCTGGAGTGGACCTCGAGCTCGCCTCGGAGCCGTAATTTTTTCCTAATCGTCTGGGGCCGACGTCGCTTAACGGTGCTGTTGCCGCCGGCTGGTAGAGCACCCGGCCGAGATCCGGGTCGCGGCCGTGGTCGAAGAGCCCAGCCTCGATGGTTTCAGATGCAGCGCTGCCCCACCAGTTCTTTCCCGCCTCCAGGTCCCAGAGCTGTTTTTCCCCCATCTTCAGATTGTAGCGCCTGTTGCCGGCGATGATGTTGCCGGTGAGCGTCAGTCTGCCAGTGTTCCAGGGCCGGGAGCGGTCGGGCTCGAAAAAATCGGTGATGTTCTGGCCCGAGGGCACGAGGAAGATGCCATGCCGGTTGTTGCGAACCCTGTTTGCCCGGATCACCACCGGACCCTCCATGCGGGTGAAGCGGATGCCCACGTCGTTGCCGCTGAACTCGTTGTGCAGCACCTCGAGATTGGCGCGGCCGAAGCGCAACCCTTCGTTGTTGTTGGTGAAGAAGCAGTCTTCCACCCGCGCCGTGGAAAAATGTACCTGCAGGCCGGTGAAACCGTGCCGGAAGCGGCAATGTCTAAAAATATTCTTGCCGTTGGAGGCGAAGACCATGACGAAAGACCAGTCCATGGGGGCGGGGCTGGCGGCGGCGGACTCGAAGACAATGGGCGCCTCGCCCTTGCCCTCGGCCAGGACCGTGCCCAGCACCCGCAACTCGCCGTCGCCGATGCCGTCACCGTTTCTGTCTCTTTTGACGAAACGGACCACGGTGCCGGGCTCGATGGTGAGCCGAGCGCCCCGCTCCACCACCACCACCCCGTCGATGGTCACCTGGCCACTCCAGACGGTGTCGGTGCGGAGCACCTGGTCGGTGAAAAAAAAATCCCCGGCAACGGCCCATCGCGGCAGGATGGCGGCGAGAAGGGCGAAGAGCAATGGTGCGCGCCAGCGCCGGGTCATTTTGTCCTTTTTCCAAAAAATCATGGCATGATCGGTTCGACAATGAGGTCGATGCTGTGCAGTTGGCTGCCGGCTGTTACTTCCACCGAGTGGTTGGCGTTGCCGGTGTACAGACCGAAAAGCTCGCAAGGTTGCGGCGCGCCGCCCACCTGCCTGCGGGCGGTGAGGTAGAAGAGGCCTGCCCGGTCGAGCTCGATGCGGTAGCGGCCGTCCTCGTCGGTGCGGGTCATATAGGGGCTCTTCTGCCGGAGGATGTGCATCTGGAAGAGGTCGAGGCCGCGGCTTTCGTAGGCGGTGACGTAGAGGCCTGCCCGGGGGCGGCCGGCCAGGTCCAGCACCCGCCCACCGAGAGTGGCGCTGCCAGCTTTGGGGGCTGTTGGCGGCTGGCCCACCGCTTCCACCTTCACCTGCCAGAGGGCGGCGGCCCGGCGTTCCAGGTGGCGCCGGCCCCGTACTTCGTCCGGGTCCTTCTCCAGATAGTCCGCTATGGCGTCCCGGGGATAGCAGGGGATGGTCACCCGGCACGATTCGCCCGCTTCGATGGTGAGCGGATTGGCAGCGGTGTAGCAGTAGAGGTCGCCCCGTTCCACCGGGCCGATGTCGATGTCACCCTGGCGCTTGCGGCCAATGAGCACATAGCGGCCGGCGGGCAGGTCGAACCAGAAATTTCCTTCTTCGTCGAGGGTGTTGGTCAGTAACCCCATGCCGCGGTATTCCCGGTGCTGCAGCGGGTAGGCGGACACCACCCCGTGGGGCAGCGGCTCGTTTTTGTAGGTGAGTGTGCCGCCGATGCCGGTGGGGCCGGCCTCGCAGGAGGCTGCGGTGGTCTCGGAGAGGAAGATGGGGAGCCAGAGAGGAACGTCGCCCACGGTAAGCGGGTTCAGCCCGTGGTAGGAGAAGCCTGGGGTGCCGTCGGAAAGGGTACCGTGGGCGGTTATGAAGTAGCTGCCGGCGGGCAGATCGAGGCGGAACAGGCCGGCTTTTTCCCCGGGTTCGGAAACAGCGGCGGGACTCCCGCCGGCAAGCTTTTCGTAGGAGGAAAAGGCCTCGATGCGGCCGCCCGCCACCGGACCCTGGCGGGAAAGCACGATGCCCTCCACCACCCCGCCGGAGCAGGGGAGCACCCAGCCAACAACGACCAGGGCGGCAAGGACGACCGGCAGGAGATTCCGGCAACGGCTGCGGTTGGAATGGCGGGGGGAGTGGAACATCGGCTAACTCTTCCATTTTTTACGGCGTTGGGCAAGGTGAGTTTGCCGGCCACTGATAAGGGTGTGGGTTGTACAATATTAATTGTTGGATTGGTCTGCGTCGCTTTTCGTTGTTTGTGCCGAATACATTGTTTAGTGTTTGATTTATTTGCATGATTTCCTGGTTAGAGTTGCTTGGTGCGGTGTTTGCAGACTTGTTGATCGAGCGATTGGATGAGATAAACCAAAGAAATTCCAGGGTGACCGTTCAAGGCGCACCTTGCAGCCATATTCCAGGGGTAACGATGAAAAAAATGGTACTGGTCCTGATCTTCCTGCTGGCGGCCGTCTCCGGCGCCCAGGCGGCACTGGATGGACCGCACAACGAGGGCAACATGGTGAGTTGCGGCAACTGCCACAACGCGGCTTTGCCTGATTCGCCACTCTGGGGCGGCGTCACCAGCGTTGATGATTTTTGCCTGTTGAACTGCCACTCGGCGGTGGCCGCCCCCTATGCCTCCACCTCCGCTCCCCTGGTGGCGGGCCACAGTTCCGCCACCACCAGTACCACCTATGGCACCTGGTCCACTTCATGCACCGATTGCCACAACCCCCATTACCACCGCCAGAAGCTCTGGAAGAGCCAGGAGGCGGCCCAGCTCTTTCTTGCCACTGGTACGGTAACCGCTTACAGCTACAACGCCGGCGCCAACCAGTCGACCCTCACGGTGAGCGGCCTGACCTACAAGGCCTCCACCGGCTGGACCGCTGCCCGACTGCTCAACAAGTCCGGAGCTGAGCGCCGCACCGTGCTCTTTCCGAACACCGGCAATACCAGCATGAACTACCCGGTGGTGGCCATCAACGAGGCCGGCAACACCATCACCGTGGCAGGCGACGTCTCCCCTGTCTACCGCTACCGGATGCCGCCTTCGGTCTTTGGCGTCATCTACGGTCAGCTCCTCGAGCTCACCGTCGACTACACCGGCGTTGCTAAACCGGTGAAGTTCTTCGACCAGGACGGCCCCCGCTCCCACGCCCACAACGACA
>JBFHWX010000196.1:0-6020 GCA_041599275.1 Desulfobulbales bacterium
ATCGAGGCCGCCGGGGGAGCGGTGGGGAAGCAATAAGGGAGCTGCATGATCCGGGAAAAGACCAGAAAACAGCTTGAGCGGGAAAACGCCGAGTTGAAAAACCTGCTGCTCGAG
Source organism: Desulfobulbales bacterium (assembly GCA_041599275.1). GTDB lineage: Bacteria > Desulfobacterota > Desulfobulbia > Desulfobulbales > BM004 > JBFHWX01. The sequence continues at coordinate 115 of JBFHWX010000196.1, forward strand.
GCCGAGGAGACCCTGGGCGCCATCCGCCGGGGCGAGGTGGACGCCATTGTTGTCGGCGAGGCCGGCGGCGAGCGCCTGTATACCCTGGAGAGCGCCGACATCACCTACCGGCTGCTGGTCGAGCAGATGAACGAGGGGGCCTGCATTCTCGACGGGCGCGGCATGATTCTGTTCGCCAACCGCCGGTTGGCGGAAATGACCGGGGTGGAGAGCGAAATGATGTCCGGTAGAGCGTTCTCTTCCTTGTTGGCGAACCAAACCGAAGAGCAGTGCATCTCGTGGGATACCGTCGGTTCCGGCGAAGAGAGCTTTGTCTGCGAGGGTCTCTTCCGGACGGCGACAGACCGGAACCTGCCGGTGCGGCTGTCGGGCCGGCGGGTGATGACGGCGGACGGTTTTGTCACCGGCGTGGTGGTCTCCGACCTCAGCGGGAGCAAGGAGCAGGAGCGCCGCATTCTGTCCAGCGAACGGCTGGCGGTCATGGGCCGGCTCACCGCCACCGTCGCCCATGAGTTACGCAACCCCCTGGCCACGGTGCGTGGCGCTCTGTTTTTGGTCAATGACCAGATTGTCGATCCGAATCCCCTGGTGAGCAGGGCCATCGGCCGGGCCGACCGCAACATCGAACGCTGCAACCGGATCATCGACGAATTGCTCGACTATACGAGGGAAGGGCTTCTGGCAAAGGAAACGGTTCGGCTCGGCGACTGGCTGGCCGACCTCTGCCGCTGCCTCGCCATGCCGCCCACCGTGCGGCTTCGGTGTTCGCCCTGCCCGGAGCAACCGCTTGTTTTCATCGACAGCGACAAGATGCGGCGCTGCGTCATCAACCTCATAGCCAACAGCTGCGAGGCGATCACCGGGCACAGCATGTTCACGGTGGACGAACAATGCCGCCGGACGGGCGAGGTGAGCGCCGACGCCGGCCTGGCCGATGGCCGGGCGTTTATCCGGATCGCCGATAACGGCCCCGGCATCCCGCCGGAAAACAGAGAAAAAATCATGGAGCCGCTGTTCAGCACCAAGAGTTTCGGCATCGGCCTCGGTCTGCCCACCGTCCGGCGGATCATCGAACTGCACGGCGGCCGGCTCGACATCGCCGACAGCCCCGGCGGCGGGGTCACGGCGCTGCTGCGCTTGCCGATCCACGAAGATACTGGAAACGAGACGGGAGGAAGCAATGGACAATGACGGGCGCGAGAGAGGCGCCGGCCCCGGCGGCCGCATCCTGGTGGTCGATGACGACCACGACTTTGCCGAGACCATCGCCGATGTTCTCGAATTGAAAGGCCTCCTGGTCGACCGGGCGCACAGCGGCGAAGAGGGGCTCGAGCTTTTCAGGAAGCATGACTATGCGGCGGTGCTGCTGGATGTCAAGCTGCCCGGGATGAACGGTCTCGAGTGTTTCCAGGCCATGCGTAGAATACAGAGCGACGCCCGGGTGATCATGATGACCGGCTACAGTGTCGAGCAGATTCTCGACCAGGCCCTGGCGGAGGGGGTCTGGAAGGTGCTGACCAAACCCTTCGACCTGGGGAGGGTGGTGGCGATGCTCTCTGCCCTGCCCAGGGACGGGGTCGTTCTGGTGGTGGACGACGACCCGGATTTAACCGCCACCCTCCGCGATCTGCTTGCCGCCAAAGGCTACCGGGTGCTGGTCGCCACCACCGGCGAGCAGGCCCTTGCCCTTGTCCGCCAGCACAGCATCGACCTGATGATCCTCGATCTGCAGTTGCCGATGCTGCACGGTCTTGCCGTGTACCGGGAGATCCGCGCCGAGGGCTATCTCTTTCCGACCATGATCGTCACCGCATACCCGAGCGAGGAGCAAGGAGCCCTCGACGTGCTGCGGACCGAGGAGGCCACCAGCATCTTTGTCAAGCCATTCGATTTTTCAAGATTTTATGAAAAATTTCAGAAAGTTTTTTTCGAACGCGGCAAGCAAAGAGAAAGTTGAGCCGCTCCGCCGGGCGGCGAAACGGCTCGGGGCTGCAGAGTGCCGCCACGCCCGGCCGCAAGCGAGGGCCTGCCTGGGGGGCAAGAGAATGAACAGCGGGGATGTGTAACCGTTATTTCCGGAGGATGGAAAGCAAGCAGGTCGCCTGGCAGGAGATTGTTTTTGGTTGCAAAAACCGTTGCGTTCCCTTTCCGACAACAGGAGAAAAGTGTGCAGAAATTTTCCCTGATCTTCCTACTCCTCCTTGGCGCTGTCCTTCTGGACGGCTGCCAGAATGCGCCCCCCAAACCCTTTCGTCTCGGTCTCCTCGTCTGGCCGCCCTATGAGGTGTTCTATCTTGCCCAGGACCTCGGCTATTATGAAAAATCTCCGATCGAAATAGTCGACTACCGGACACCATCCGAGGCGTTGCGCGCCTATAGAAATGGCCTGCTCGACGCGGTCGCCCTGACCAACCATATTTTTCTTTCGATGTTCGAAAAGGACAAGGAGCAACGGGTCGTCCTGGTCATTAATATTTCAGCGGGCGCCGATGCGGTTGTGGCGAAGAAGCAGTTTCCCTCCATCGCATCACTCAAAGGCCGGAAGGTCGGAGCCGAGGCCAGCGCCTTGGGGGCGTACGTGCTGCTGCGGGCCCTGGAACAAGAAGGGTTGGCGTTAAGCGACATAGAATTCGTGCCGGTTGACGTTGCAAACCAGCAAAATACGTTTGAAAAAGGCGAAATCGACGCCCTTGCCACCTATGAGCCCATCCGCACGAAATTGTTGCAGGAGGGGGCGGTGGAGCTCTTTAACAGCAGAGAAATTCCAGGCGAGATTGCCGATGTGCTCATTGTCCGGGAGCAAGACGTCACCGGGCGTGCCGCCGCTCTCAAGACCCTGCTGGATGGCTGGTTCATGGCGATGGACTACCTGAACGAGAATCCTTTGGCGGCGGCGCGACGTATCTGCGGCAGAGAGAAGGTGACGCCGGAAGAATACCTGGGCAGCCTGCAGGGCATCAAAATTGTTACCCACGAGGAAAATGTCCAGGCATTTCTGGGGCCGGAATCGGAATTTCGTGATGCCACGCTGCGAGTTGCGGCCATCATGAAACGATTGAATATCCTTGAAGGCGTTCCGGAAGGGGAGAAATTCCTCGATGGTACCTACTTCTCGAAGCAGGTGCGGTGATGCTGGGTTCGGTTCCCCACAGGTATCTGGTCCCCTGTGTTTGCTTTCTGTTGGGGGCTGTTTTCAGTGTCGCTCTGTATTTTGTCGAAAAGGACCAAGCGAAGCGTCTTCTTGTCGAACAGGCCAGGGGAGAGGCGCAGGTGCTCGGTTTTCTCCTGTCGGCGGAACTGGAAAGCTCCTTTCGCAACAACGAAACCGGCCAGGCTCGGGATGCAATCAGCCATCTCGCCGGTTTGAAGCACGTGCAGTCCGTTCTTCTGTTTGATGAAAACGATAAGGTGCTTTTTTCCCTGCCGTATCAATTTGAAGACAGGGGTATTGCAGAAACCCCGTTCTTTCACCAGCAGCCATTCGTTGAACGCATTCGTCGCCAGTTTCACGGAGAAATCGATCTGTCCGACAAAGGAAATATCTGCGCTTTCTTCCCGGTTCAGCTCAATCCCGGCCAGGACGCTGTTCTACCGGCATCAACCGGGGTTGTGGTTCTGTCCATCGATCCCCGGGAGCAGATTCTGGCAGCGGCCCAGAAAGCCCAACGGCGCTCTCTGACCATCGGGGCTTTTTTCCTTACCCTGAGCCTGGGGCTTTGGCTCTTTTTTCATCGCTTTGTTCTTGTACCCCTTCAATCTCTGTCCCGGGCCACTCGGAAAATATTGAGCGGCAGTCAGGAAATGATCCCGGTCAGGGGAAGAGATGAGGTGTCTTCGTTGGCCAGGGATTTCAACGAGATGTCCGGGCAGTTGGCGGGTATGCTTTCGCAGCTCCAAGGCAGTGAGGAGCGGTTGCGGCTTGCCTTGCAGGCAGCGAACCAGGGGCTGTACGATCTCAATGTGCAAAGCGGTCAGGCGACGGTGAACGAAGAGTATGCGCGGATGCTCGGCTACGAACCTGCCACTTTCGAGGAAACCAACCAGAAGTGGCTGGAGAGGTTGCATCCCGACGATGTCGAGCGGGTTGGGCAGGTGTACCGTGGGTATCTATCCGGAACGGTCCCGGAGTACCGGGTCGAGTTCCGGCAGCGGACCGGGGACGGCCGTTATATCTGGATTCTTTCCCTGGGACGGATCGTGGAGTGGGACGAATCGGGCAGACCTCTGCGAATGCTCGGCACCCACACCGACATCACCGACAGGGTCGAAGCGGAGTACAAGCTTCGCCATTTTTCCGAAACCCTCGAACAAACCGTCCGGCTGCGCACCGCGGAGTTGGAGGAAATTCAACAAAACCTGTCCCGGTCGGTGGTGGACCTGGAGCGGCGTACCGCGCAACTCCAGGCCGCCAACCGGAGTCTTGAACTGGTCAACCGGGAGCTCGAAGCGTTCAGCTACTCGGTATCCCACGATCTGAAGGCCCCCCTGCGGGCCTTGATCGGTTTTTCGGAGCTTCTTCTGGCCCGTGCCGGCTCCGGTTTCGACCCCAAGAGCAGGCATTATGTCGATGTCATTGCCGAGGCGGCGAGGCAGATGCAACAGTTGATCGACGACCTGTTGGCCTTCTCCCGGGTCGGCCGGGTTGAGCTGAAAAAGGAAGAGGTCGATATGGAGGAACTGGTGCGGGGTGCCGTCGCCTCGCTGGCGGCGGCAGCAGCCGACCGTAAGGTGGAGTGGCGGATCGGCCCGCTGCCCAGGGTGCCGGCCGACGCCTCGATGCTGCGCCTGGTGGTCGTCAATCTCCTGGACAATGCCCTGAAATACTCCCGCTCCCGGGCCGAGGCGGTGATCGAAGTCGGCTATGCCGGCACTTTCCCGGAGCACGAATTCTTCGTCAAGGACAATGGTGTCGGTTTCGATCCGCGGTACGGAGAGAAGCTGTTTGCTTTGTTTCAGCGCCTCCACAGCCAGAAAGAATACGAAGGCAGCGGCGTTGGTCTGGCCAATGTGCAGCGCATCGTGCACCGGCACGGCGGCCGGGTGTGGGCCGCGGGGCGACCGGGCGAAGGCGCCGTGTTTTCTTTCTCCCTGCCCCGCGAGTGAGGAGAAAGGCCGTGTTTTACAAGGATCTGGTCGACAACCTCACCCTTCTTCTCTCCCTCGGGATGGTCTACAGCCTGATCCACAAACGCTGGAGCCGGCACCGGCAACTGGCAGGTGTTCTGCTGGGGGTGTCCTTCGGATTTGCTGCGGTCATCGGAATGATGAGTCCGCTCACCCTCATGCCGGGGGTGGTGTTCGACGGCCGCTCCGTTCTGGTCAGCCTCGCCGGCCTGTTCGGCGGCCCGGCCGCCGCCGGCCTGGCCGCCGCCATCGCTTCCCTGTACCGTTATCATCTCGGCGGGGCCGGGGCCTGGACGGGAATAGGAGTGATCTGGGCCGCCGCCTTCGTCGGTACCCTGTTTCATCGACGAACCCTGAAGGGGAAGGAAGTTGGCGCCGGTGTCCTGTGGCTCTTGGGGTTCGTGGTGCATGCCGCCATGCTTTTCCTGATGCTTACCCTGCCCGCCGACATCCGCTGGCGCGTGCTCGAGAAGATGTTCCTGCCCGTACTGCTTGGGTATCCTTTGACAACCGTACTTCTCGGTATGTTCTTCGTGGCTCTGGAAGAAAGGTTGCGGCTCGACGACAGGATCTACCGGAGCGAGCGGCTGCTGAACGAGGTCCAGCAACTCACCGGCTCCGGCGGTTGGGAATACACCGTCGGTACCGGGGTGATGTACTGGACCGAGCAGCTCTACCGGCTGCACGGTTTTGAGCCCGGTGCGGCCGCGCCACGGTTGGAGACGAACTGCGCTTGTATTCATGCCGATGACCGCGAGACATTTCGCCTGGCCTTCCGGGCG
>JBFHWX010000197.1:0-6004 GCA_041599275.1 Desulfobulbales bacterium
AGCCGCTGTCCGGCTCGCAGAAACCCTGGCCCACGCACTGGTCAAGATGGTGGCGTGACGGGTCGGTGCGGGCCTGTTCGGCGGTCAGCACCCCCTCGTCCACCAGGTAGCGGGCGAAGTTATGGTCGCGGGTCACCTGGCGCAGCACTGCGCGCCGGAAGAGATAGAGCCGGCTGTCGCCGACATGCACCCAGCTTGCCCTGCCGTCGCGCACCAGTACGCAGACCAGGGTGGTGCCCATGCCTTCGAGTTCCGGATGGCGCTCGGCCTCCTGCAGGATGGTGGCGTCGATCACCTCGACCAGTTCCAGAAAAAAGCCCTGCTCCTCGCCCGCTGCCACATCGCGGACCCCGGCCAGGTGGCCCCGCAGCAGTTCGGCGGCATAGTCGCCGGCCACCTCGCCGCCCAGGCCGTCGGCCACCGCCAGCAGCAGCGCGCCGTCGGCCAACCGCCGGATGAAATAACGGTCTTCGTTGCCCTTCCGCACCAGGCCCCGGTCGCTGCGGCCGACAACCGCCCGGCCGGCGGCGGTGAGGGTGGTGACGATTTCCTCGGCATGGACCTTCTGGTAGAAGAGACAGGTCCGGCAGGAGGCCCTTTTTTCGGCGAACGAGCCTTGAACCCGGTCATTGCAGAAGGTGCCGGCCACCAGCCAGCAGATCCTGCCGCCGCGCTCGCCCTGGTTGAAGCCGTCAAACCAGCCGCCAACAGCGGCCGGGCAGACCCCGCAGCGGCCAACGTTGCCGCCGCCCGGCTGGCGGCCGCAGCACATGTATTCCCAGCAGTTCTGTTTGGTTGAAGAACCGATCGTCACGCCCCCTGCTCCAGAGAAACGGAATTCCTCGAACGACGCCGCCCTTTAAACCTCTTCCCAGAGGCTATCACACCACCTCGCCCAAGTCGTTTTTTTTGAGGTCCACCCCGAATTTTTCCGCCTTGCGGGCAAATTCGTCGACCAGTTTCTCGACCTCGGGTCGCTGTTCGGCGTCGTAGAGCATGAAAAGGGAGGTGAGTTCACGGCGGCGGGACCCGAAAGAATCGGCCCGGGACCCGGCTGCTGGGCGCAGCTCGGCCAGAGCCTCGGACATGCTCTGGTAGCGTTTTTCCGGATCACGTCGGCAGGCCCGGCGGATGAAGCGCCGAAAGGGGCCCGGCAGGTTTTTCTCAAAATCCGCCGGGTCCGGGATCTCCTGGCTGCAGGCCATCTCCATCAGGGTCCGGTGGCAATCGTCGGGAAACGGTCTGCGGCCGGTCACCATCTCGAAGGCGGTCACCCCCAGGGCGTAGATATCGCTGCGCTGGTCCGCCGGCTCGCCCTCGAACAGCTCAGGGGCCAGGTAGGCGATGGCGCCGCCCATCTGGCAGTCTTCGGTGCCAAAGGGGCAGGCGAGCCCGAAGTCGAGGATTTTCACCACATTATTCTTCTCGATCACGAGGTTGGCGGGGTTTATGTCGCGGTGGACGATGTTCCGGCGGTGGGCATACTCGAGCCCGGCACAGGCCTGCACCAGGAAATCCATGGCCAGCTCGGCCGGCAGTTTGGTCAACCGGTCGATCATCGCCCGCAGGGACTCGCCCTCGAGGTACTCGGTGATCATGAAAAAGGTCTGGAACTGCTCTTCGATATCGTAGACCTTGAGGATGTTCTGGTGGTTGAGGCTGGCGATGATCTTGGCCTCGGTGCGGAAGGAGTCGAGATAGTCGCTGTCCAGGAAAAAATGGTGGCGCATCATCTTCACCGCAATCGGCATGTTGAGGGCCAGGTGCCGCCCCTTGTAGATGATGCCGTAGCCGCCGCGGCCGATGATTTCGGTGAGCACGTACTTGCCGATCACCCGGTTGGCGATGGGCCGTTTCGAGTCGAAGCGGCGCACCACCAGCTCGCTCAGCAGGGAGAACAGGGCCGGCTCCCGCCTGAGCAGCAGGTCGAACTGGTTCCTGCTGAGCACCCAGAGGTCCATGTCGGTCTCGGCCTCGACGTAATCGTTGCGCGGCTCGCCGGTGAGCAGGGAGCGGAGCCCTACGATGTCGCCCCGGCCCCGGTGGTCGGCGGGCAGCAGTACGCCACTCTTTTCGACCAGCACCAGGCAGGTTCCCTTCTGGATGATGAAGGCCTGCTCGCCGGGATCGCCGGGAGCAAGAAAGCGCGCTCCGGCCTTGACGTGCCGGTAGCCGAACTGGCCCATCAGGGACGCCATGGTGTCGTCGGAAACGAAATGAAAAAACCTGCTGGGTGCCCCGGCCTCTTCCTCTTCCCGCTGCACTTTTTGAAAAAATTCACAGGAAACACACGACGGGCGCTTCTCGGCAAAGGTCCCCTGGACCGTGCCGTTGCAGAAGGTGCCGGCCACGGCCCAGCAGATGCGGCCGCCGTTGCGGCCATGATTGAGGCCGTCGTAGGTGGCATCCGACGCCGCCGGGCAGACGCCCAGCAGCGGCGCGTTGCCGCCGCCTGCCTGGCGACCGCAGCCCATAACCTCCCAGCAATTTAATAAATTGGCAGCCATATCACCACCACAACGTAGGATTATTCGGCATGGCTGCAGCATAGCACAAACAGGCCTTCCTTGCAAACTTATGCAGCACAAAGTATATCCACCAAAGTCACAAAAATCCCAGCGAACACGAGGGCAAGAAATGTTCTCCAGCAAGGGGGTCACAAGAGCGAGTTGGCAGGTGGCTCCCAGGAGAACTGGGAAGGGAACAGAAGGTGGCTCCGGCCTGGTGGCCGTCTCGAGCAGGTGGGAAGCAATGCCCGCTTTCGCTTCGATCTGCTCGAAAAAAGTTAGGGCTTGCCCACGTGCCCAGGCCGTGCTAAATTCTGACCAGAAAGACCAGAATTTAGAGGTGACAGCATGGGAACTGTATGGCAATTGCAGAAAGCAAAAAGCAACCTGAGCCAGCTCATCAAACGGGCGGCGGAAGGAGACGCCCAGGTGGTGACGGTACACGGCAAGCCGGCGGCGGTGGTTGTTTCGGTGGAAGAGTATGCCCGCCTCACCCGGCAAAGGGACAAGCTTTCCAGTGCGCTGTTGCGGCCCGACCTTGCCATTGACGACCTCGACCTTTCCCGCAGCCGCGACACCGGGCGCGATCTGGACCTATGACCTGGCTGCTCGACACCTGCGTACTCTCTGAATACGCCAGGAAGGCCCCGGCGCAGCGCGTCATCGACTGGCTTGACGAGCAGGAGGAAGAAAGGCTCTTCATCAGTGCCATCAGCCTGGGCGAGATCGGCAAGGGCATCCTCAAACTGCGCGCCACCGACCCCAAACGCAGCCAGAAACTCACCGGCTGGCTGGGCACCGTGGAACAGCGTTTCACCGGGCGGACTCTGCCGCTCGACACCGCCGCATATCAGGCCTGGGCCCGGCTGGCCGCCGAGGCCGAGCTTGCCGGCCAGCCCCTGCCGCTGATGGATGCCCTGCTCATGGCCACCGCCCACTGCCACGGCCTCACCATCGTCACCCGCAACACCAGAGATTTTCTTTCCTTCCCCCACATCTTCAATCCCTGGGACCTGCAACCATAACCTGCCCTGGCTTGACGGACCGCACGTCCCGCCGGCTCGCAAGCGGGGCACCACACTCCCCACTCACAACTGCTGCCGGAGATAGGGCAGGAACAGGGCACGCACCTCCTCGAGGGAGGCGTCGAGGGCAAAGGGCAGCACCTTGGTCATCAGATCGAGCAGGATGATGGCGTTCACCGGCGAGTCGGTCTGGCTGGCGGCCCGCAGCCGGTGGGCGATGGCCACGTTCACCGGGTGGATGTTGTCGTAGATGCGGCGCAGGCCGGAAAGCTCGAGGTCGGCGGGCCTCCCCTCCCGGTGCAGAAAGTACTGGGCCAGCATGTAGTTGGCCGCGGCCCGGTAGACCGTCTCCTGGGAGGTGGCGAGCGGCAGGTGAAAACGCGCCATGGGCTTGAAGAAATCGGTGTGCGGGCAGCCCGAGGCGCCGATGACGAGCCCCATGAGAGAGCTCACGCCGCGCTGGGCCGTGGTCTGCTGGATCACGGTGCGCTCCCGGGTGATGACCTCCAGCGTCACCGCCTCGAAGGAGATGATGGAGCTGAAGCGTTGGACGATCCGCACCAGGTTGACCACCAGCGGGCAATGGGGCGAGGTCTCCGGCTCCAGGGGGCAGTTGGGGCACTGGTGGAATTCGAGCCGGGTCCAGGGGGGCGGTTCGCCATCGGCCATGGGCAGAATGGTGAGGGTGCTCTCGTCGAGTTCGAGCTTAAAGGAGCCCAGCGGCTCCTGGCCCTGGGAGAAACGGTATTCTATCGAGACGGTTTCCAACCTGACCTCCTCTGAGTGCTGAGTGCTGAGTGCTGAGTGCTGAGTGCTGAAAAGCATACTTTATGAAAGGGGCGTTGCAAGCGCCCGCGGCGGCCTGCATCATTCGGCCCGCAGGGCTTCCACCGGGTGGAGGGCGGCGGCGCGGCGGGCCGGCAGCACCCCGGCGCCGAGGCCCACCACCCCGGCCAGGATCTCGGCGGCCAGCACGTAGCTCCAACTGGTGTGGGTGGGCAGCGCCGGCACCGCAAAGCCAAGCAGCCAGGCGCCGCCGGCGCCGAGCCCGAGGCCGGCCAGGCCGCCCAGCATCGACAGCACCACCGCCTCGCCCATGAAGAGCAGAAGCACCTGCTGCCGGGTGGCGCCGAGGGCGCGCAGCAGGCCGATCTCACCGGTGCGCTCGTTGACCCCGATGGTCATGATGGTGAGGATCCCCACCCCGCCCACCAGCAACGAGATGGAGCCGAGGGCGCCGACGCCGACGGTGAGCACGCCGAGCACCTTGCCGAGGGTTTCGAGCATCTCTTCCTGGGTGGTGATGGTGAAATCCTCGCCGCCGTGCCGGGCGGCCAGCATTTTACGGGCGCTTTCCGCCACCCGCGCCGCCGACAACCCCGGCGCGTAGAGCAGGTCGATCTCCATCAGGCCCTCGCGGTTGAAGAGCGCCATGGCCTTGCCGATGGGCAGATAGACCGCGTCGTCGAGGTCGAAGCCCAGCATCTGGCCCTTGCTCTCCATCACCCCGATCACCCGGTAGAGTTCGCCGCCGATCCGCACCCGGCGGCCGAGAAAGGGCCCGGAGCCGAACAGTTCGTCACGCATCCGGCTGCCCAGCACGGCATAAGCGCGGGCGGTGCGCGGCGGGTCGTCGGGCAAAAAACGGCCGGCGGCGACGTGGATCTGCCAGACATCTTCCACCTCGGGCCCCACCCCGAAAACAGTGGTCCGCCTTCTGCGGCGTTCCGCCTCCACCTCGGCGTTGCCCTGCACCACCGGCATCGAGGCCAGCACTCCGGGCAACCGGGCCAGGGCGCCGGCGTCCTCGATGCTCAGCGGCCGCACGGTGCCGACCACGGCGCCGGAAACCCCGTGGGTGGTAACCTTGCCGGGGTTGATGGCGATGAGGTTGGTGCCGAACTGGGTGAACTCGGCCAGCATGTAGCGGTGGATGCCCTCGCCAAGGGAGGTGAGGAGCACCACCGAACCGATGCCGACGGCAATGCCGAGGGCGGAGAGAAAGCTCCGCAGCCGCTGGACCCGCACGGTGGACAGGGTAAGGGCGATGAAATCCCGGGGCCGCACGGTTCACCTCCTGGAAAGGGCTTCGGCGGCGGGCAGCCGCGCGGCCCGCCGGGCCGGCAGCACCCCGAAGAGAAGGCCCGTGGCCATGGCAACCCCCACCGCGGCGAACGGCGCCCAGCCGGCAAGGCCAATGGAATAGCCGGGAAAGAACCAGGCAGTTGCATAGACGGCGGCCGCCCCCACCCCGAGGCCGCAGAGAGCGCCAAACAGCGACAGCAGCCCGGCCTCGGTGAGGAAGAGGGCGAGGATCTGCCGGCGCGGCGCGCCCAGGGCTTTCAGAAGGCCTATCTCGCTGCGCCGGTTGGAGACCGCCACCAGCATCACGTTCATGATGATGATGCCGGCCACCACCAGAGAGATGGCGGCAATGCCGGCCACCGCCGCGGTAAGTGCCTTGAACACCCG
>JBFHWX010000198.1:0-5982 GCA_041599275.1 Desulfobulbales bacterium
CCGGTAGCCCTCCATGGCGGCCTGCAGAGCGCAGATCGGGTCGATCTCCGTGACCCAGACCGTGGCGCCCATGCCGCGCAGAGCCTGGGCGCAGCCCTTGCCCACGTCGCCGTAGCCGCAGACCACCGCGATCTTGCCGGCGATCATCACGTCGGTGGCCCGCTTGATACCGTCGATCAGCGATTCCCGGCAGCCATAGAGGTTGTCGAACTTCGACTTGGTCACCGAGTCGTTGACGTTGAAGGCGGGAGCGAGCAGCGTCCCCTTCTTGGTCATCTCATAGAGCCGGTGCACACCGGTGGTGGTCTCCTCGCTGATGCCGCGGATCTCCTTCATGAGCTCCGGATACTTCTGGTGCATGATCAGGGTCAGGTCGCCGCCGTCGTCGAGGATCATGTTGGGCCGCCAGTTGTCGGGGCCGAAGATGGTCTGTTCGATGCACCACCAGAACTCCTCTTCTGTTTCGCCCTTCCAGGCGAAGACCGGGATGTTGGCGGCGGCGATGGCGGCGGCGGCATGGTCCTGGGTGGAGAAGATGTTGCACGACGACCAGCGCACCTCGGCACCGAGGGCGGTGAGGGTCTCGATCAGCACCGCGGTCTGGATGGTCATGTGCAGGCAGCCAGCGACGCGGGCGCCGGTCAGCGGTTTTGCGGCGCCGTACTCTTCGCGCAGGGCCATGAGGCCCGGCATTTCGGTTTCGGCGATGCGGATTTCCTTGCGGCCCCAGTCGGCCAGTTTGAGATCGGCGACCTTGTAGTCGCCGTTGGCGGGTGCATTCATGAATAACTGCTCCTGTGCTGCGGGTTACGGGTTTGAGGCTCGAAAAAGGAGTAAACGATCAGCCCTTGAGGCCGGCTGCGTCGCGTAAAATCTCGGCCTTGTCGGTGCGCTCCCAGGTGAATTCGGGCCGGGTGCGGCCGAAGTGGCCGTAGGCCGCGGTCTTCTTGTAGATCGGACGCAGCAGGTCGAGTTGCTGGATGATCGCTTTGGGGCGCAGGTCGAAGTGCTCAGAGATCAGGAGGCGGATTTTTTCGTCGGAAATCACCCCGGTGCCGAAGCTGTTGACGTTGATCGAGACCGGCTGCGAGATGCCGATGGCGTAGGCCACCTGCACTTCCACCTCGGTGGCGAGGCCGGCGGCCACGATGTTCTTGGCCACATAGCGCCCCATGTAGGAGGAGGAGCGGTCGACCTTGGAGGGATCCTTGCCGGAGAAGGCGCCGCCGCCGTGGGAGCCCATGCCGCCATAGGTGTCGACGATGATCTTGCGGCCGGTCACCCCGCAGTCGCCCACCGGCCCTCCGATCACGAAACGGCCCGTGGGGTTGATGAAGTACTTGGTGTCGCGGTCCACCATGTCGGCCGGAATCACCGGCTTGATGATCTCTTCCATCACCGCTTCCTTGAGGTCGGCGTGGTCGATGATCGGTGAGTGCTGGGTGGAGACGACGATGGCCTCCACCCGGTGCGGCCTGTTGTCGACATACTGGATGGTGACCTGGCTCTTGGCGTCGGGCCGCAGCCAGGGCAGGCGGCCCGACTTGCGAACCTCGGCCTGGCGTTTCATGAGGCGGTGGGCGTAGGTGATGGGCATGGGCATCAGCACGCTCGTTTCATCGCAGGCGTACCCGAACATGAGCCCTTGATCGCCGGCACCCTGGTCGAGGTCGAGGCCGGAGCCTTCGTTGACGCCCTGGGCAATGTCGGGGCTCTGCTTGTCGATGGAGGTGAGCACCGCGCAGGATTGGGAGTCGAAGCCCATCTCGCTCGAGTTGTAGCCGATCTCCTTCACCGTGTCGCGGACGATCTGCGGCATGTCCACCCAGGCGGTGGTGGTGATCTCGCCGGCGATGAGCACCATGCCGGTGGTCACCAGGGTCTCGCAGGCGACCCGTGCCAGTTTGTCCTTGGCGATGATGGAGTCAAGTATGGCATCGGAAATCTGGTCGGCAACCTTGTCGGGGTGGCCTTCGGAAACGGATTCGGAAGTGAAGAAATAGCCTGACATGTTGTTCTCCTTGTATGTGTGGGGCCGATATGGTATCGATGACGCTCGAGAGGCCCTGGCGATCGGCGAACCGGTGACGGACCCCGTAATATCGGCCGGAACAGACCATATGTCAAGAGATTATACAATAGATGAACGGTGGAACCAGGGGATTCAACCTGGGGAGAGCGCCGGCATCCCCTTCTTTTTCTCAAGGAAACGAAAGCTCTTTTCGGGTTTTTCCCTTGACAAGTTTCGCGTGGGCACTAAATTTATGTGGTTCTAGTCAGCCCCGCCGCGTCATGCATCTGGGCCCTGTCGGGGAGCCTGACGGTTTTCCGGTGGCGCCATTATTACGTCTTTTTCGCCCGCGCCCCCACAATTTTTTGCAGGACCCGTCCCTCCTGGGTTGTCGGGCGGTCTGCGTACGACTCATCTTTCGAGCAAAAAATCTAAGGAGTAGTGCATGAAGCTGGGAATCAACGGACTCGGTCGTATCGGCAAACTCACCCTCTGGCACCATGTTTCGCGGAAGCACTTTTCCGAGATCGTCGTCAACACCGGACGGGGCGTCGGCAACGGCATCGAGGATATTGCAGCCTACATCGAGAAGGACTCCACCTACGGGCGGCTTGGTACCTACCTCCATGGCCATCTGGGGGGCCGGGTCGTCGAAAATCTCGACGAGACCCAGGGCAGCATGACCGTCAATGGTGTGCCGGTGCGGATTCTTCGCGAGGCGCGCAACCCCAGGGAAATCAAGTGGAAGGACAACGGCGTGCGGCTGGTGGTGGACACCACCGGCGTGTTCAACGACCCCACCGCCGATGCCGAGGCGTCGCGGGGAGCTCTGCGGGGCCACCTGGCGGCCGGCGCCGAGAAGGCGATTTTGTCGGCGCCGTTCAAGATCAAGGCCAAAGGCCTCGAGATGCCCGAGGATGCGGTGACCACGGTGATGGGCATCAACGAGAACGATTTCGATCCGGGTCGCCACAGCCTGATTTCCGCCGCTTCCTGTACAACCACCGGTCTCTCCTACATGGTGAAGCCGCTCATGGACCACTTCGGGGCCGACCGTTTTCTCAGCGCCTCCATGATGACCGTGCACGCCGCCACCGGCAGCCAGCAGGTCCTCGACCGGCTGCCCAACGCCGGGGCCAAGGACCAGCGCAAGAACCGTTCGATCATGAACAACATCATCCTCACCACCACCGGCGCCGCCAAGGCCCTGGCCCTGGTGATCCCGGAGATGAAGAGCATCGGCTTCATCGCCGAATCGGTGCGGATCCCCACCTCCACGGGGTCGCTGATCATTCTGGTGCTGAACCTCCAGGATGAGATCGACGAGCCCATCAACCGCTCGGTGATCAACGGCATCTACAAGGAATACGCGGCGGCCAATCCGTACCTTGGCTACTCCGAGGAGCAGAACGTTTCTTCGGACATCATTGGTGTGCCGCGGGCGGCGGCGGTGATCGAGGCCACCGAGACCCACACCCGCACCGCCAGCATCCGGGTCAACATGCAGAAGGTGGCCCCCTGCGCGGTGACCGACGAAAAGAGCGCGGTGCTCGAGGTGCCGGTGACCCAGGCGGTGGTGTACGGCTGGTACGATAACGAGCTCGGCAGCTACACCAACATGCTGGGTGATCTCACCGTTTCCGTGGCCGACCGCATGGTGTGAACCGGCGCGGCCGGGGCGGTTTCTTTTCACGGCCCGTGGCAACCTGCTGAGTCTGGTGCTCGCCGAATCGGTGCTCTTGTGGTAGTACTATGCGCATGGTCCCCATGGCCCGGGCCGATATCCCGGCGGCGGCAGCAATGGAAGCCACGGTGCCCGGCGGTTGGAGCGCGGTGCAGCTGGCCGACGAACTTGCTGCTGCCGGCGGCTTCCAGTTCGCCTGCCGAGACCGGGCGGGCGACTGCCTGGGCTATATTTGCGGGCGGCTGGCCGCCGGCGAGGCGGAGATCCTGAAAATCGCCGTGCGGCCGAGCCACCGCCGGCAGGGGCTTGGGCTGGCGCTTTTGGGGCATGTTCTGTCCTGGCTCGGTGGCCAGGGCGCAGTCTGTTGTTTCCTTGAAGTACGACAATCAAATCATGCGGCCCGCGCCCTCTACCAAAAGGCTGGCTTCCAGGTCGTCGGCGCCCGCAGGAACTACTACCGGCAACCCAGCGAGGATGCCCTGCTCCTGCGGCGGGACATAGAGCAGCGGCCGCCGGAAGCTAACCGACAAGACAGAGTGGAGATGCTTGCGTGAAGAATATCAAGGACCTCGATATCAAGGGGAAGCGGCTTCTGGTGCGGGTCGACTTCAACGTGCCGCTCGACGAGCAGGGCAACATTACCGACGATACCCGCATCCGTGGCGTGCTGCCCACCATCAACCATGCCTTGGACGAGCATGCCAAGATCATCATCATCTCCCACCTCGGCAGGCCCAAGGGCCAGCGGGTCGATAAGTTCAGCCTGGCTCCTGCCGCCAAGCGGCTCTCCAGGCTGCTCGGCAAGGAGGTTAAGCTCGCTCCCGACTGCGTCGGCGACGAGGTACAGCGCATGGTCGACGCCATGCAGGCCGGCGACGTGCTGCTTCTCGAGAATCTTCGCTATCATGCCGGCGAACAGGCCAATGACCCTGATTTTGCCCGCCAGCTTGCAGATCTTGCCGAGGTCTACGTGAACGACGCCTTTGCCGTGGCCCACCGGGCCCATGCCTCGGTGGTGGGGGTGGTGGCCCATGTGCCGGTGCACGGCGCCGGTTTCCTGCTCCAGAAGGAGATGGATTACTTCCACCGTTCGGTGAGCGACCCCCGCCGGCCATTGGTGGCCATCATTGGCGGCGCCAAGGTGTCGAGCAAGCTGGGGGCGCTTCGCAATCTCATGGACCGGGTCGACAAGATGATCATCGGCGGCGCCATGGCCAATACCTTCCTCAAAAGCATGGGCTACAACGTGGGGCTCTCCAAGGTGGAGAACGATCTCCTGGAGACCGCCCGCGAGCTCATCGACAAGGCGGCCCGCCAGGGGATCAAGCTCTATCTGCCGGTGGACTGCATTGTGGCCGAGCGTTTCGAGGCCGACGCCGAGCACAAGGCGACCACGGTGCAGGAAGTGCCGCAGAACTGGATGATCCTCGATATCGGGCCGGCCACCACCACGCTCTTCGCCGAGGCCCTGGAGTCGGCCCGCACCATCATCTGGAACGGTCCCATGGGTGCCTTCGAGATGGATGCCTTTTCCCGCGGCACCATGGCTCTGGTCAGCAAGGTGGCGGCTTCCCACGCGCTCACCATCGTCGGCGGCGGCGATACCGACGTGGCGGTGCACCGGGCCGGCGAGTCGAACAACATTTCGTACATGTCCACCGGTGGCGGCGCTTTTCTCATGCTCATGGAGGGCAAGGTGCTGCCTGGCGTGGCGGCCCTGGAGGGTTAGGGACCGGCGAGCCGGAGAAGCGGATGGTTGGCAAACACTGACCTGCCGGCCTCGCGCCGGCAGGACCACGGGGGGAGGACTGATGAAGCGCAGGGCACTCATTGCCGGAAACTGGAAGATGCATGCAACCCTCGAGGAGGCCGGGCGCCTGGCCGCCGGGGTGGCTGCCGCCTGTCGGGGGCTTGAGGACCGCGATGTGCTGGTTGCGCCGCCCTTCACCGCCTTGGCCCATGTGGCCGGCGTCGTTAAGGGGGTGCCCCTGCTGCTTGCCGGGCAGAACGTGCACTGGGAGGAAAAGGGCGCCTTCACCGGTGAAGTTTCTCCCGCCATGTTGCGGGATGCCGGTGCCGTGGCGGCCTTGGTCGGCCACTCCGAGCGACGGCAGCTTTTTCTTGAGGACGACGGACTGATCAACAGGCGGCTGCGTGGTGCCCTGGCGGGCGGTCTGCTGCCGGTGTTCTGCATCGGTGAGACTTTGGCCGAGCGCGAGGCCGGTGACACCTTTGCCGTTCTCGACCGCCAACTGCGGGCTGGCCTTGCCGGTGTTTCCCTGGCCAG
>JBFHWX010000199.1:0-5972 GCA_041599275.1 Desulfobulbales bacterium
CCTGTTTGCGGCGGTGGCCAGCAGCAGGTTGCGGAGCGACGCCGGGTCCCGCCGGTACTCTTCCTGGTAGCGCAGGTGGATGCCGAAACGCCGGGTGTCGAGGTAGATCGAGTCCACCACCTCGCCCCCCACGGCAAGCTCCACCATTTCGAGGATCTGGCTTACATCGACGCCGTAGCGGGCACAGGCGCCGCGGTCGGCCACCACCTGTACCTGGGGCTGGCCGAAACTCTGCTCCACGCTGAGATCCACCAGACCCTCAACCCCCTCCATCGCTTCCCGGATCTCTTCGGCAATGGACCGCAGCAGCCCGAGGTCCTCGCCGTAGATCTTTACCGCCAACTCCGCCTTGATGCCGGCGATGAGCTCGTCGAAGGCGTTCTGGATGGGCTGGGTGAAATGAAACTGCACACCCACCACCTCGCTGAGTGTTTCCCGTATCCGCTCGATCAGTTCGTCCTTGTTGCCGGCGCTCTGCCATTGGTCCCGTTGCTTGAGCTCTAGGTGGATCTCGGCGGTGTTCACCGGGTGCGGGTGGCTGCCTGCCTCTGGCCGGCCAATGCGGGAGACGGTTTCGGCGACCTCGGGAAAGCGGCGGATTTTTTGTTCTAACTGAAGCACGGTTTCCGTGGCTTTCTCCAGCGAGATGGACGGCGCCATCCCAACGCCGATGAGGATCGAGCCCTCTTCCAGGGTGGGGATGAATTCGGTGCCCACCAGGGGCAGAGCGGCCATGCTCAGCAGAAAGGCCGCCGCCGCTGCGGCCGCCACCCTGCGGGGCCGGGCCAGGGCGCGCTCGAGAAGCGGCCGGTAGAGCCCGTCGAGAGTCGTTAAAAAGGAAAACTCCCGGCTCCTGGAGTTTTTGAGCAGGTAGAGGGCCAGCACCGGCGCCGCCACCACGGCGAAAAGCAGGGAGCCTGCAAGAGCGAAACCGATGCTGAAGGCCATGGGCGAGAACATTTTGCCCTCGATGCCCTCCAGGGTGAAAAGCGGCAGGAAGACGAGAACAATGATAATGATGGAAAAAACGATGGGCTGCGCCACCTCGCGGGCCGCCCGCAGGATCACCGGCCCCGCCGGCTCGTCGTGCCGTGCCCTGGCCTTCAGATGGCGGTGGATGTTTTCCACCATGACGATGGCGCCGTCACCCAGCATGCCGATGGCGATGGCGATGCCGCCGAGGCTCATGAGGTTGGCGGAAATGCCTTGGCCGCTCATGCAGAGCACCGCAAAGAGGGCCGAGACCGGCAGCGACAAAGCCACCACCAGGGCGCTGCGCACCGAACCGAGAAAGAGCAGGAGCACGGCGACCACCAGGCCGCTTCCCTGGAGAAGGGCCGAGGTCACGGTGGAGGTTGCGTTTTTCACCAGGGCGGCCTGCTCGTAGTAGGGCACCAGCTCGACGCCGGCGGGCAGGCTTTTCCTGACCTCTTCCACCTTGTCGTAAAGCCTGTCGATGACCTCCGAGGTATTTTCGCCGTAAAGCTTCATGACCAGGCCCGCCACCACCTCGGTCTCGCCGTTGCGGGTCACCACGCCCCGGCGGATCTCGTTGCCGAAACCGATCTCGGCGATGTCGGCAAGCCGCACCACGGTGCCCGCCACCTCCTTCACCGGCACCGCGCCCAGGTCCTCGAGGTTTTCCAGCAGACCCACGCCCCGCACCAGGTGCTCCTCGGCGCCAAGCACCAGGAACTGGCCGCCGACGTTGCGGTTGTTGGCAATAATCGACTCCACCACCTGATCGAGTGCCAGGTCGTAAGTGTTCAGCCGGTTCGGGTCGATGCGCACCTGGTACTGCAGGACGTGGCCGCCCATGGACAGCACGTCGGTGACGCCGGCCACGGTCTGCAACTGGTATTTGACCTGCCAGTCGTTCAGCTCGCGGAGCCAGGTGGCGAGTTCCTTGCCGCCGGTCTTCGCCCGTTCCGGATCAGCGGTGAGGTAGTACATGAAGATCTGGCCGAGGCCGGTGGAAATGGGTCCCAGACTTGGCGGCTCGTCCATCTCAGGCAGTTCCGTGGCCGCCGCGGCCAACCGTTCGGCCACGAGCTGGCGGGCGAAGTAGATGTCCACCTCGTCTTCGAAATAGACGTAGATAACGGCCATGCCGAAGGCCGAGGTGGACTTCACCTGGGTGACCCCGGGCAGGCCGTTCATGGCGGATTCCACCGGGTAGGTGATGAGCCGTTCGATCTCTTCCGGGGCCATGCCATGGCCTTCGGCAAAGACCGGCACCATCACCGGCGAGATGTCGGGGAAGGCGTCCACCGGCATGGTGCGATAGGTTATGGCGCCCCAGCCAAGAAGGCCGGCAAGGCACAGCACCACGAGGGCCGGAAAGCGAAGAGCGGCTTCGATGATTTTCTGGATCATGTTCCTCTCCCCCCCTTTAGTGACCGTGGCCGGCATGGGCGCCGGCGCCGGCGGTGACGGCCATGGCCTTCAGCTCGAAGGCGCCCCGCTCCACATAACGGTTGCCTTTGGCAAGACCCTGGATGATTTCGACCCCGGCCCGGTCGCGGCGGCCGGTTACCACCGGTTGCGGCCGAAACCCGTGGTCATCGGCCAAGAACACCACTTCCCGGCCCTCGAGGGTCTGCACGGCGGCGAGCGGCACCACCACCGGCAGGTCTTTGGCGGCCAGGCGAACAAAGCCGTTCACAAAGGAGCCGGGCCGCCAGTGACCGTCACGGTTGTCCACTTCGACCCGCACCGTGATCGTGCGGGTCGCTTCGTCCGCCACCGGCAGCACCACTCCCACTCTGCCGGTGGACCGCAGGCCGTCGGCGCTTTCCAGCACCACCTGGTCGCCGGCCCTTACCAGGTGGACGTCGCGGGCTGCCACCCGGAGGTCGGCCCACACCGTCGAGAGATCGGCGATGGTGAAGATGTCCGATTCCTCGCTGAGTTTTTCGCCCCGGCTCACGTGCCTCTCGATGATGGTGCCGGCCTGGGGCGAGAGAACCACCGCGCGGGTGAGATTTTTTTTGAAGTCCGATCTGTTGAGCTCCCGCAGCTCCTTTTCACTGAGTCCGAAGAGGAGAAGGCGCCGCTCGGCGGCGACGAGCTGCAACTCGGCCCGCTCGAAAGCGCGGCGTGCTTCCTGCTGCAGCCGACCGCTCTCGAAACGGGCATTGTCGTACTCGGTGCGGTACAGGGCCTGGGCCTTCTCGAATTCGTTGCGGGCGGCGAAAAAATCGTTTTCCGAGCTGATCCGTTCCTCGAAGAGCAGTTTTTTCCGTTCGTATGTTGTGCGGGCGGTGACGAGATCGGCGTAGGAAGCGGTGAGCCGGGCCCTGAAGTCGCCCAGGTCCCCGAAGTTTTCTCTCTGGAGCTCCTCGAGGTTCGGCTGCCGGTCGAGGAAATCGAGGAGCATCTCGCTGTTGGCGGAAAGCCGCCGGCCCCGCTCGAGGTCCTGACCCAGTATCTCCACCTCCTGGAAAAGCTCGAGATAGGTGCTCTTGGCCTCCCCCAGTTCGGTGGAGTCGAGCTCGGCGAGCAGCTCGCCCGCCTCCACCCGGTCGCCCACCGAGCGCGGGATCTGCACGGCGACCCCGGAGAGGCGCGGCACCACATGGGTGAGCCGGTCCTCGTTCAGGCGGATCTCGCCGGTGAGGGTCAGCTCCGACAAAAGACTTCCCGGGCCTGCCACGGCTACGGTGAGGCCAATTTCCTTTTTCTGTGTTTCGTTCAGCTCGAGCTCGCCTTCGTGGGCTTCCTCGCCCTCGTCGGCGTGGCCGGAATGATCGTCAGTGGCCACTTCGACGCCATGATCATGGTCGTCCTCCTGGTGGCGGGAGGGTTCCTCGTGGTGCTCGGAGTCGTCGTGGGCGCCGGCTTCTCCGCCGGCAGGCAAGTGGTCGTTTTCTTCGAGGTGGCCGGGCTCCTGGCCCGAAAGTGAAACGGGCGCTTGCGGCTCGTGGGCGCCGGCCTGGTGGTGACCGGTATCATGGTCTCCAGCGCCCTGCAGGGGCAGAACGCCGCTGGTCAGAACAAAGAGAAAAAAGAAAAAAAGAACACTATATCGCATGGGGAAAATCCTTCATTTTCTGGAGTGGGCAGATGTTGGCAAACCGATCATTTAGCTTCTTCGAGAAGCGGCCGGCCGAGCAGGGTGTCGAGGGCGATCCGGGCGGAGAAAAGCTCTCCGAGCAGTTCGAGCCTTTCCCGCTTTGTTTCGAGGAGGGTGCGCTGGGCTTCGAGCAGTTCCAGGCTGCCGGCCTCGCCGAGCAGGAAGGCCCGGTGAGTGGTTTGGTAATTCACACCTGCCGCCGGCAGAACCACGGTGTCCATGCTTCGGATCTGTTCGCTGGCGCTTTGCAGTTGGCGAACCAGCTCCACCATTTCCGCTTGCAGTTCGAGAAGTCCTGCCCGCCGTTCCGCCTCGGCCCGGGCGATACCTGCGGTGGCCTCCTGGCGAGTGCCCTGGTTGCGGTCGAAGAGCGGCAGTGGCACGCTTATTTCAAAAAAATAGGCATGGTCGCCGGTTTCCTCGAATTGCTGGAGGCCGCCCCCCACCTCCAGGTCAGGCCAGCTCTCGCTCCGGGCCAGGCGGAGAGCGGCGGCAGCGCTCTTTTCGCCGTTTGCGAGGAGCAGGTAGCGGGGACTCTCCTCGAGCAGCGGCAAGAGTTCGGTAACACCTGGCGGCGGTGCGGGTGGGTCAAGATCGGCATGCACCGTTTCGAAGAGGGCGGGGTCGCCGCCAAGAGCCGAAGCAAGGGCGAAACGGGCACTTTCGAGTTGCTTTCCGGTTTGCAGGGAAACGGTCTCGGCCCTGGCCAGTTCGACCGTCATTCTGGTTTCCTCCATGGGGGCAAGCTCGCCGGCCTGAACCCGGCGGCTGATCGCTGCGGCTGATTGGCGGGCGATGGCCAGATTTTCCTCGGCCAACTGGTTGCCCTCCTGGAGAAGAGCGACTTTGAGAAAAAAATCTGCGACTGTCCCGGAAAGGGTGACTGCCTGCAGCTTTTCCTGGAGCTCGGCGCCATGGAGCTCGCTTCCGGCAAGTGCCATGCGGCTGCCCCGCTTGCCGCCCAGGAGAACTTCCTGGTTGAGGCCAAACCGCGAGGACATGGCGCCGTTGCCTGCATAATCACCGGAGCCGCCGAATTCCTCAAACTCCGCGAAAAAGATCGGGTTCGGCAGCAGGGCAGCCTGGCGCAAGGCACCCTGCCGGGCCTTTTTGTCGAAACCCGCAGCCTTCTGGGCAGGGTGGTGGGCCGCCAGTTCGAGGGCCTCGGCAAGAGTGATTTTTTTACCGGACTGTGGGGTGACCACGGCAGGAACCGTGGATGCGGCTGGGGGCACTTCCATGGCTTGTGCCTGGGGAACAAGAAGAAAAAAGAATACTGGCGCACCGAGAAGGCGCCACGGATAAAACCGTACCGTCATGGGAGTTCTCCGGCTTGAAAGAGTTCGTTTGTTGCGGAAAAAAACAGCGAGATGAGCGCCTGGCGGGCACGCAATTCCCCAAAGCGGAAGGGGCTGTTCCTCGGAAAAACGATGCTCCGGGCGCTGCGGCCCGGGAGCCGGAGCGTATCAAATCAGCAGAACGACGGCGCGGGTGGTGGGCAGATGGAAGGAGAGGGAAGTGGAAAGGGCAGGGGAACAGGCGCCGGAGGGCGGGCGGTGGGTGGTGAAGGGTTGCGGAAAGCGGGGCGGCAAAACTGTGACGGTGCTCTGCAGCTGGCGCAAACGCTGGTGACCGGCCCGGCGCAATTGTTCGGTCCGGCACTCGCTGTTGCCCCCGCAACCGCTCCTGGAGTCCGAACAGTCCGTGTGGTGACCGCCGGCGGGGGCGAGAAAGGAGAACTCCGGGCGCTCGTTTTCGCCGCAGCCGGTGGCCCCGATTTCCCAATGCCCGTCGTTGCCGATGCAGATCTCCAGATGGGCGCCGGCCGGGACGGCGGCGGCCAGGGAGAGCAGGCCGACGAGCAGGAAAACGAGGCCACGGTGCAGGCTGTGGAAAA
>JBFHWX010000200.1:0-5922 GCA_041599275.1 Desulfobulbales bacterium
GCCGAAGAAGGGAGTGACGAATTTCACCGCCTGTACTTCGATGCCCTGGCTCTGGATGACCCGGCAGGCGAGAATGGAGTCGAGCCCCCCGGAGAAGAGGGCGATGGCTTTTACCTGTTTCATGATTTTACTGCTCGAGGGAAGCGGGGTTTTTCGCCATGAGTTCCCTGGCAAAGGCCAGGGTATGGGGGGTGACCGAGTCGCCGGCCAGCATGCGGGCAAGCTCGAGGACCCGGGCGTCGCCGGGCAGGGGGGTGATGGCGGTGTGGGTGCGGTCGCCACGCACCGTTTTTTCGACCTTGAAATGCTCGTCGGCGCAACCGGCGATCTGCGGCAAATGGGTGACGCAGAGCACCTGGTGGTGGCTCGCCAGTTCTTTGATCTTGCGGGCCACCGCCTCGGCGGTGCGGCCGCCGACGCCGGCGTCCACCTCGTCGAAGATGATGGTGTTCACCGCGTCCTTACGGGCCAGCAAACACTTGAGGGCGAGGATCAGGCGTGAGAGCTCGCCGCCCGAGGCGATGCGGGCGAGGGGCTTGGGCGCTTCGCCGGGATTGGCGGAGAACAGGAATTCCGGCCGGTCGATGCCGCTGGCGGTGAGCCGATCGAGGATGAGGCCGTTTTCCTTTTCTCCCGGCCAGGCGACCGAGAACACCGCCTGTTCGAGGCAAAGGCCTGCGAGCTCGGCTTGCATGGCGCTGGCCAGGCCCGCGGCGGTGGTGTGCCTGGCCGCCGACAGGGCGCGGGCGTCGGTGGCGAGCTCGCTTTCCAGGCGTTTTCGTTCAGCGCCGAGCTGTTCCAGCTCCGCGTCCAGCCGGTCGAGGCCGGTCAGTTCCTCTTCGGCGCGCTGGGCATAAGCCAGCACCCCGGCAAGCCCGTCGCCCGCCTCGGCGTATTTACGTTTGAGCCGCTGCAGGAGGTCGAGCCGCTCTTCGACGAGCTCCAGCCGGGCGGGGTCCTTGGGGATGCCCTCGCAGTAGCGGCGCAGGCCGTCGGCCTGGTCCTCGAGCTGGAAGGTGAGCCCGGCGATCTCTTCGGCCATGGCGTCGGCGGTGGGGTCGAGGGCGGTGATCTGCTCGAGCTGGCGGCGCAACTGGCCCGCCGCGTCGGAGAGAGGGCCTGAAAGCAGGTGGTGGCTCTTGTGGCCCAGGGCAAGCAGGGCGTCCGCCGAGCGCAACCGGGCCCGCTCCTCGGCCAGGGCATCGTCTTCGCCGGGCTCCGGGGCCACCTCGCTGATCTCGTTCACCTGGAAGCAGAGGTAGTCCCGCCGCCGTTCCTTGTCGCGCTCCTCCCGGCCGAGCTCCTCGAGTCGGCTGCGGGTTTCCTGCCACCGGTGGTGGAGCCGGGCGATGTTGCGGCGGGCCGGCCAGTGGTCGCCAAGGGAGTCGATGAAATCGAGGTGGCGGTTGGGGTTCAGAAGCTGCTGCTGGTCGTGCTGACCGGCGATGTTGATCAGTTCGGCGCAGATCTCGGCGGCCAGTCGGGCGGTGCCCAGGGCGCCGTTCACGTAGAAGCGGCTCTTGCCCTGGGCCGAGAGCACCCGGCGCAGGATGAGTTCGCCGTCGGTTTCGATGCCATGGCCGGCAACGAGGGCCAGGAGCTCGGCGTGTTCTGCCCTGAGCTCGAACAACGCTTCGACGCTTGCCTGCTCGGCGCCGGTGCGGATCCAGGTAGCGGCGGCGCGGCCGCCGGCCAGCAGGTTGATGGCCTGCAGCAAAATCGACTTGCCGGCGCCGGTTTCGCCGGTGAAGACCACGAGCCCCCGGGGGAAGGCGGCGTCCTTTCCCGGAAAATGCAGGCGCATCTCTTCGATGAGAGCGAGGTTGTGAATGACGAGTTCGCGGAGCATAGGTGCGTTCTGTTATACCGCATTTTAAGAGGAATGCAAGATGGGGCCTTGACGCGGCCGGGACATTCGGTCATGTTAACCCTTTCTGTGTCGGGCACGGTCGTTTTTCCAGGCGTCGGCCAGCCGTGTTTCCGCTTTCTGCCTCCGTTCGCGGCGGCCCGTTGGGGAGAGATGCCATGGATGAATCCACTGGTCTCAGCGCCAGCCTCGAGGACTACATCGAGGCGATCTACCATATAATCGAAGAAAAGAGGGTGGCCCGCAGCAAGGAGATAGCCGAGCGCTTGCGGGTTAGCCGCGCTTCGGTGACCGAGGCCCTGCGGGCGCTTTCCAAGCGGGAGCTGATCAATTACGCGCCCTACGAGGTGATCACCCTCACCCCCGAGGGGCAAACGGTGGCCGAGGATGTCATCCGCCGGCACGAGGCGCTGAAGGATTTTTTCGTCAAGGTGCTGGCCATCGACGAGCAGGTGGCCGAGGAGGGCGCCTGCCGGATCGAGCACGCCGCGCCGCCGGAGGTGATCGAACGGATCATCCGCTTTGTCGAATTCATCGAGACCTGCCCCCGGGGCGGTGCCGATCTGGTGAAGGGTTTCGCCCTCCACTGCAGTGAGCGGAAATCCAAGGAAAAATGCCGAAAATGCATCGCCAGCGGCTGCCTCGACGAGCTCGGCGCGACCCTGAAGCGGTCCTGAACCCGTCCGTTCAGCGGTGACGGAGAAGCAGGGTGATCTCCCCGGGGTTGGGGAAGCGACCTGTCCTTGCCTTCGAAAAAACCTGCCTGCCGTCGACACTCACCTCGAAGATGCCGCCGGAGCCGGCCTGCAGTTCGACATCTGCCTTGAATTCCCTGTACAGTTCGTCTCCCAGACTGGAAGCCCTTGGCAGGTAGTTTCACTGGGCGCAGTAACGGATAATCACTTTCATGGGGTTCTCCTGAAGAGAAAAATCATTTGCCGGAACGGTTCCCCTCCATGATAGCAGAAGTCGTGGGTCAGGCGGTAGCCTAAACCGACAGAAGGGGGTTGCCCCAGCACTCTTTAGGCCGGAAAGCGGTATGCAGGAAAATTATTACGGAACAAGAGAAGAGATGCCGGTCAGCCTCCGGCTTGGTCTTCTGCGCGACGGCCTCGACCGGCGCGAGGAGCAGGTGTTCTCTGTCTATGCGGCCCGCAGCAGCGGCGGGCTGCGGCGCGCCGCCGAGTACGCGGTGGGCCACCGCCAGAGCTATGGGCTCGACGCCGACCGGGTACTCCATTCCCGGGCCTATACCCGCTACATCGACAAGACCCAGGTCTTTTCCCTGGTACGCAACGACCACATCACCCACCGGGTGCTGCACGTCCAGCTTGTTTCTAAAATCGCCCGCACCATCGGCCGCTTTTTGCGGTTGAACGAGGACCTCATCGAGGCCATCGCCCTTGGCCACGACATCGGCCACCCGCCCTTCGGTCACGACGGCGAGCGCCAGCTTGCCGTCCTCTGCCGGGAGCACGGCCTGCCCGGCTTCCAGCACAACATCCAGAGCATCGAATTCCTCGACCGCATCGAGAAGCGGGGCAGGGGCTGGAATCTGACGCTGCAGACCATGGACGGCATCCTCTGCCATGACGGCGAGGTGCATTCGATTATGCTGCGGCCCCGCCGCGCCAAGGATTTTAGCCACTTCGAGCAGGAAATAGCCGCCAAGGGCGAGGAGCCGCGGCTCGGCATCCTGCCGATGACCCTCGAAGGCTGCGTGGTGCGGGTAGCCGACACCATCGGCTACATCGGCCGCGACATCGAAGACGCCATCGAACTCGGGCTCATCGAACGGAGCGAGATCCCCGCCGAATGCCGGCAGCTTCTGGGCGACACCAACGGCAAGATCGTCTACCGGCTGGTGGAGGACCTGCTCACCTGCAGCCTGGCGCCGGATTCCGGCGAGCTGCGGGAGGATGCGGTGGGCTTCAGCCCAGAGGTGGCGGAGTCCCTGGGGCAGCTCAAGCGCTTCAACTACGAGCGGATCTACCACAACCCGACCATGAAGAAGGACTTCCACCTGATCGACCAGGCCTACCGGGTGCTTTTTGAAAAATACCTGGCAGCCCTGGAGAGAGGGGTCGAGAGTTCGGAGATCTTTTCGGAATTTCTTTGCAACCTGCCGTCTGGCTGGCTCGATGAAAGGCCGGCTGCCGCCGTGGTTCGCGATTTTCTTGCCGGCATGACCGACAATTATTTTCTCAACCGCGCCGTGCAGCACGGCTGCCCGGTGCCGAAAGTCTCATGAGGCGGCGGTTCAAGAAGTTTTTGCCCGGCGAGAACACCCGCATGGTGGTGATCGCCTCGGCCATCGGCCTCATGGCCGGGCTTGGCAACATCCTCTTCCGGCAGGTGGTGGATCTCGTTCACCACCATATCTTCGTGGCGGGGCAACACGGGCTCGGCATCGACCGCGGCGGTTTTTACCTGCTGCTCCTGCCGTTGCTGCCGATGACCGGCATGGTGCTGCTCATCCCGCTCTCGCTTCTCTTTCCCGGCGAGGTGAACGGCTACGGCTTCACCAAGTTCCTGCGCAAGGTCAACCTCGAGGGCGGCGTCATCCGGGCCCGCACCATTTTTCTGAAGATTTTTTCCACCGCGCTCACCATCGGCACCGGCGGTTCGGCCGGGGTCGAGGGGCCCATCGCCCAGGTGGGAGGCGCCCTGGGCAGCCAGGTGGGCCAGGCCTTCAAGGTTTCCGGGGCCCGCATGAAGGTCTATATCGCGGCAGGCTCCGCCGGCGGCGTGGCCGCCATGTTCAACGCGCCCATCGCCGGTATCTTCTTCGCCTCCGAAATCGTGCTGCTCGGCACCTACGAGTTTTCGTCGTTCTCGGCCCTGGTCATCTCGTCTGCCATCGCCACCGTGGTCTCCCGGGCCACCTACGGCGAGTCGCCGGCCTTTCCGATTCCCGACTACCATCTGGTGAACCCGCTTTCCGAAATCCCGCTCTACATGCTGATGGGCATCATTATCGGCCTGGTGGCGGTTCTCCATATCCGGGTCTTCTACCAGGTGCGCGACCGGTTTGCCGCCCTCGACTTGCATCCGCTGGCAAAGCCAATCCTCGGCGCCTTTCTGGTGGGTGTGATCGGTATCGGCTTTCCGCAGATCATGGGCGACGGCTACGAGTACATCACCGAGGTGCTGGCCGGCAACGGCGTGGTCTGGGTGATGCTCACCCTGGTCTTCGTGAAGATCCTCGCCACCGCCATCACCCTGGGTGCGGGCGGCGCCGGCGGCGTCTTCGCCCCGGCTCTCTTCATCGGCGCCGTGCTCGGCGGCGCCTTCGGAGCCACCGCCCACGACCTGCTGCCCGAGCTCACCGCCACCCCCGGTGCCTATGCGGCGGTGGGCTTCGGCGCTTTCCTCGCCGCCGCCACCCACGCGCCGCTCACCGCCATCTTTCTGCTCTTCGAGATGACCGGCAATTACCTGATCATCATCCCGATCATGGTGACGAGCATCATCGGCACCGCCGTTGCCTCCTGCTTCGAGCAGGACTCCATCGACACCGTCGATTTCACCCGGGAGGGGATCGACGTCCACGAGGGCCGGGAAACCGCGGTGATGAAGTCGATCAAGGTGGGCCGGGCGATGACCGAGGACGTCGACTTCATCAGCGAAGACGCCAACGTCAACCAGCTTCTCGATATCTTCCGGATCTCCGCCGACCGCTTCTATTTTCCGGTGATCGACGAGTCCGGCCGTATGGTGGGAATCATCTCCATGCAGGACGTGAAAAACATCCTGCACGACAAGAAGCTGCGGCTCGAAACCAGGGTGGGGGATATCTGCACCCGCAGCGTCATCGCCCTCACCCCCGACGACACCCTCTACGAGGCCCTCACCCTGTTCGACGTCAAGGGCATCGAAGAAATTCCGGTGGTGGAAGCGGCGGACGACCGCTGGGTGGTGGGCATGCTGCGCCGTCGAGACGTGATCGCGACCTACAACCACGAGGTGCTCAAGAAGGGGATCAGTGAGCGTACTGCCTCGGTGCGCCTGGAACCGTTGTAGCGGAGAAAGAAACAGGGCGAGGTGGACGAAAA
>JBFHWX010000201.1:0-5865 GCA_041599275.1 Desulfobulbales bacterium
GGTTCTGAACCGAGCGCCCGCCGCCCTGCTGCTGTCGGTGCACAGTTTCACGCCAAAATTGAAAAACGTGGTACGAAACGCCGACATCGGCCTGCTCTACGACCCCGGCCGCCCCCTGGAAAAAACACTCTGCCAAGACTGGCAACAAAGATTGCGGCAGAAGGCACCACAACTGCTGGTGCGGCGCAATTACCCATACCGTGGCGTGGCCGACGGGCTCTGCACTTCTTTCCGAAAATTTTTACCGGCCCAGCGTTTCGTGGGGATCGAACTCGAGCTCAACCAAAAATATTTTTCAGAAAAACCCGTTCCCCTCGAAGAGCTTCTTTCACCGCTGCTTGCCGTTCTGCAGATCTCTCTCCAGGCCTGGGCGGCCTGAGAATCACCGTTCCTCCTCGCCGGCCAACTCCTTGTCTTCACACTGACCGCCCCGGGAACCGCCTTCCCCGGCATGGGCACCCTGCCGCAGCCAGTGGAAACTGTTCTCCAACATCTCCACCCCGATCAGCACTCCCACCGTCACCACGGTGAGTCCCAGGGCCTGGCCGATCATGCCGTAACCGATGGTGGCGCCAATGGCGGCCAGCATCCAGATGACCGCAGCCGAAGTGACGCCACGCACCAGACCCTCCCGGGCCATGATCACCCCGGCGCCCAGAAAACCGATGCCGGTAACCACCTGGCCCATGACCCGGGTCGGGTCCACTCCCTCGCGGTCCACCATCATGCCGAGGGCGACGAAGATCTCGGTGCCGAGGCAGATCAGGATACTGGTGCGGATGCCGGCGGGCTTACCGCGCATCTGCCGCTCGAAGCCGATCACTCCGCCGCAGAGGAGGGTGATGAAGATGCGGATCCAGAAATCGAGAACGAAGGCGTCGAAAACCAGCATGGCTGTATAAATAACGGTTGGAGTTTTCAGAAAGAAAGCGACCTTCCCCGGTCAGGAAAGGCACCCGTTCAGCACTCTACCCGCTCGGAGCATTCCGCTGCATTGTATTTCTGCGCCAGGCCGCCTTTCCCGTTGCCCGTGCCCGGCCACCGGGGTAGAGTCCTGAAGGGCGTCCGGGGCTTATGTGCTCCGGGCGCCCCCCCCACAAACCCGCACCTTTCGGAAAAACCGACATGCCCTCTTCCCCTGCCACCGGAACGCTCTATGTGGTGGCCACCCCCATCGGCAACCTCGAAGACATCACCCTGCGGGCGCTCCGTATCCTGAAAGAGGCGGACCTCATCGTCTCGGAGGACACCCGCCATACCCGCAAGCTGCTGACCCACTTCGGCATCAACACCCCACTGGCCAGCTATTACAGAGAAAAGGAACAGGAGAAATCGGAGAAACTCGTGGCCCGGCTGCTCTCGGGCGTGAACATCGCCCTGGTTTCCGACGCCGGCACACCGGCGGTTTCCGATCCCGGCGCCATCCTGGTGCACAAGGCCCGGGCCCATGGCGTGCCGGTGGTGCCGGTGCCGGGCCCTTCGGCCCTTACCGCGGCGCTGTCGGTGGCCGGCATCGGTAGCGGAGCATTCCTCTTCCTCGGCTTTCTGCCGGCCCGCCGCAAGGAACGCCGCGATCTGCTGCACTCCCTGGCCGCAGCCCCCCAGCATCTGGTATTTTTTGAATCCCCCCACCGCCTGGCCGCCTCTCTTGCCGATTGCCTGGCGGCCCTTGGCGACCGTCCGGTTTTCTGGGGGCGGGAGCTTACCAAGCTGCACGAGGAACTGCTCGACACCCGGCTCGCGGCTCTGGAGGAAGAGGTGCGCGGCCGCAGCTCGATCAAGGGCGAATCGGTGCTGGTGGTGCATGGCGCCGACCGGGTTGAGCTTCCGGAAGTAAGGGATGTGGGCGAACTCCTCCTCTGGTTCAAAGAAAGAGGCGGCACCAGCCTGAAGGATGCGGTGCGACAGGTGTCCGGCGAACTCGACCTGCCCCGCTCCGAGGTCTACCGCCGTGCCCTCGATGTGTGGTCCGGCGAGGAAGACGACGAAGGATAGTTACCGGCCGTGCCCGTCACGAATCCCGAACCGCACCTCAGTACTTGCCGAACTCCTTGTCATCGAGGGATTTTTCCACCGAAGAGCTGTTCTCCGCCGCCAGGTCCTTGGCGGTAGGCGCCTCCCCCCAGCCATGGGCCGTCGCCGGCGCCGGCGGCGCTGCAAGGATTTGCTGCCTGGCAGGTTTCCCGCTGGGCACTGCCGGCGAGGACCTGCGATCCGGCCGGGAGCCACCACCCTCCTTGACCCGAAAGTAGGCCATGAGGCTGCGCAGATTTGCCGACTGGGCAGAGAGCTCCTCCGCCGAGGCGGCGGATTCCTCGGCGTTTGCCGTGTTCTGCTGGGTGACCTTGTCGATCTGGTTCAAGGCGCCGTTGATCTGGCCGATCCCCTGGGCCTGCTCGTTGGAGGAAGTGGCGATGCCTGCCACCAGATCGGTCACCTTTGAGACATGACCGACGATGGCCCCCAGTGCTTCGGCGGTGCGTTCGGCGATCGCCATGCCACCGGCAGTCTTCTGCACCGAACCCTCAATCAACTCGGTGGTTTCGCGGGCCGCCTTGGCGCTGCGGGCCGCCAGATTCCGCACCTCTTCCGCCACCACGGCAAACCCCTTGCCGTGCACTCCGGCCCTGGCCGCCTCCACTGCGGCGTTCAGCGCCAGCAGGTTGGTCTGGAAAGCGATTTCGTCGATCACCTTGATGATCTTGGAGATGGACTGGCTCGACGAATTGATGTCGCGCATGGCGGCCACCATCTCCTTCATCTGCCGGTTGCCGCTTTCCGCCACCACCTTGGCCTCGGCTGAAAGTTTGCTGGCCAGTTCGGCGTTCTCGGCGGTGACCGTGGTCTGGCCCGACATCTCGGCCATGGAGGCGGTTATCTGCTCGAGGGAGCTGGCCTGCACCGAAGCACCCTCCGACAGGGAGTTTCCTGATTCCGAAACCTGGGCCGCACTCTGGGCTATCTGTTCTGCGCCGACGCTGACCTGCTGGATGATGGAATTGAGGCTTTCCACCATTTTCCGGAGCGCCCGGCCAAATTCATCACGTTCGGAGGCAAGCGCCACCTCAACAGACAAATCCCCTTCGGCTATTTTCTCAGCCATCCGCACCTTCTCGCGAAGTCCTGCGGCCATCCGCCCCAGGGCCCGGCCCAGTTCGGCGATCTCGTCGGCACCGGTGGAAACGATCTCCTTGGAAAGATCTCCCTCGCCAATGGCCTGGGCCAACTCCATGTCGCGGCACAGGGGACGGACAACGAGGCGGGAGAAGAGCAAGAAGAGCAAGAAACTCACAAGACTGAGAACCGCCAGGGAAAGCATGGCCTGTTGCCAGAAAATCTGGCCGACCAACTGCTCCCGTTCGGAAGCGGCGCGTTGCTCCCGTTCGCGGATGATTCCCTGGCTCGCCGCAAGTTCTGCCTTGATGCGGGTGTCGGTCAGCACCAGCCGCATTCGGCCCACCGGCGTGCCGTCGAGCACGATCTGCCGCTCGATGCTCTTGTATTCCTTCTCCCCCCCTGGCTCTACCGTGTTTATCGGCCCGCCGGATTCATTGAAAAACTCAGCAAAAACCACATCGGGATCAAGAGCCAGTTGAATGGCCAGCTTTTCCAGGGTCTCGAAATTGTAGTTGAGAATGAGCCCGGAAGCGGTCTCGGCCAGCAGGTCAGCCAGCAATTCTCCCTTGCCGTCGAGCCGGGTGTAGAGGTTGGCGCGGCTGCGCTCGAGCTCTTCCTCCATGGTCCGTACGAACCCATCGCTCTGGTGAGAAAAAGAACTGGAAAATTTGTAGAAGGAGGCGCCGGCCAGACACGCAAGCCCTGCCGCCACCATAACCACCACCGCAGCCACGAATTTTCCGGTGATGCCGAAGGAACGCTTGACCATGACGCCTCCTTGAAAAAAATCTTCCGCCTTCCCCCGTTTCGCGAGAGGCTCCAGAAACCACAGTCAGCTATTTGGCGGCTTCCTTGACGCCACCCTTCAGGAACCAGAAATTCTCGTAGCCATGCTCCTTGAGGTGGTACTGGAGCCACTCGACCTGCTTGCCCACCGCGTCGAGAAAGAGCAGTTGCTTGCCGGCGAACTCCTTTTTCTCCAGGAGCGGGATGAGCCGGTCCAAGGGAATGTTGCGAAGGCCGGCTAATTCGATTTTATCCTGGCGCTGGAAGGGCTCGCGGATGTCGATGACCAGGGTCTCGGCCTCGCCGGCCTTGGCGCTGAAGGCGGCGTAATCGAGCAACTTGGCGGTGAAGGCTTCCTTGGGGATGACCTTGCTCTTGTCGGCCGGGGTCTTGCCGAGCAAGGTGGCCCGCTCGGGCTGGGCGTTGATCCAGTCGAAGATACCGCCGTCGTAGACCAGAACGTTGGCGAAACCGGCTTCTTCGGCCTTCTTGGCGGCCTGGTAGCTCTTGGCGCAGGTATGGCCGTTGCAATAAAAAGCCATGGGCTCGGCACCGTCCTTGGCCCGCGCTCCCTCAAGGTCCTTGGCAAAGGTGGCAAGGGCGATGGGCACGTGCTTGGCCTTGGCGACATGGGCCACGTCGAACTCCTCCTGGGAACGCACGTCGACCACGATGATCTCGTCGTAGCGGCTGGCCAGTTCATCGGTTGAAATCACCTTGAGGTCCGGGTACTCGGCCCGCAGCGGAAATCCCTCCTCGGCCCAGGCCAGGGTCGAAAGGCACAAAAAAACGACCAAACCGAACAATACCACACATTTCATGCCGCCTTGCTTCACCATGGATCCATCCTCCTCGTGTTTTCATTGATGGTGTAGCGAAAAGTCCAATCTCCTGCCTCTTGGCGGGATCTCGGCTACCCGGCATACCCATGTATGCCTTCGCGCCCTCAACACCACCACTCCTTGCATACCGAACATCTCGCTTAGCCATCGCCAAGCGGTACGATGGACTTGTTACGGGTCCATCTTCATTGTCCCTGCACACTTCCGGCAGGACCCACAAAAAAACCCCCTGCCGCAGAAGCGGAGGGAGTTTTTATCTTCAAACAGGCTTGTGGTTGTGCCCCATGAAAGCGTCCTCGTGTGCAAAGTTTTCTGCCACAAAGTTCCTTCAATTTACTCTTTTCAGAGGATCAACACAAGGAAACCCTGGGAAGAAATCTCACTTTTCCGATTCCACCAGGGCGAGCATCTCGTCGAGCACGGCAAGCCCCCGCTGCCAGAACCCGGGATCGTTAAGATCGACCCCGAAGGGTTTGAGCAATTCATAGGGGCTTTCCGAACCGCCGGCCCGGAGGAGCTCGAGATACTTGGGAACGAAGGACTTTCCTTCCTGCCGGTAGAGCCCGTAGAGAGCCAGCACCAGCAGTTCGCCAAAGGCGTAGGAATAGACGTAGCCCGGGGTGTGGAGAAAATGGGGGATGTAGGACCACCAGGTGGCGTAATCCTCGGTGAGGGTTACCGAATCGGAGAACATGGCCCGCTGGCTATCGAGCCAGAGTTCTCCGATGGTTTCCGAAGAAAGCTCGCCCTCGGCCCGGCGGGCCGTGTGTACCTTGTCCTCGAAACGGTTCATGGCGATCTGCCTGAAGATGGTGGCGAAGATGCTCTCGAGCTTCTGGCAGATGAAAGCACGGCGCTCCTCCTTGCCCTCGATGAGCTCGAGCTGGTGGTTGAAGAGCAGCAGCTCGGCGAACACCGAGGCGGTTTCGGCCAGCACCAGCGGGGTGTCGGCGTTGTAGTAGCCCCGTGCCGCGGCCAGGTACTGGTGGACGCCATGGCCGAGCTCGTGGGCCACGGTGGAGACGTCCCGCAGAGTGCCTGTGTAGTTCACCAGCACATAGGGATGCACCTCGGGCACGCAGGGATGGGCAAAGGCGCCGCCCCGCTTGCCCTCTCCCAC
>JBFHWX010000202.1:0-5858 GCA_041599275.1 Desulfobulbales bacterium
CCCCGTGGCCGGATGGTGGGTGGTGCGGCGGGGCGCCGCGGGGCGCCCCGCCGCTTCGGTTCGGTTTACGGACACCGGACTAGTGGCCTGTTTGGTTAATCCTGTCTCATAATTGTTGGTCCTCGCGGCCCCTCGCTGTGTTGCGAAAAACTCTCCATAGCGCTGCTATGCCTTCGTTTTCGCGCCTTGCGAGGCACCACGATTGCTCAACAATTTCCGGTCACGATTAACCGCACAAGGCCACTAGAAAGAAAAGCTGACCGAAACACCGCCGTAGACAAAGGCGGCGTCATCCTGGCCGATGAGGCCGAGGTTGGCGGCCTCGAGGTAGTCCTCGGAATCGCTGGTCAGGGGGAAGGAATAGTAGAGCTCCGGCGCCACGGTGATGAAGTCGTTCACCGCGATGGGCAGGGCGGCGGACAGCAGGCCGGAGTGGAACTCGTCGTAATCGTTCTCGTCGTCGTAGTAGGAAACCGTGGCCCCGAGATCGAGCCCCACCTTCTCCGAGATCGGGAAAGAGTGGGAGACACCCAGGGTGGCGTACCAGCCGCCCAGGCCGGTGATCTCCTTGTAGACCGTCAGCGTCGGCGCCAGCAGGGTGTCGAGGGAAAGGCCGGCGTAGAGCTCCTGGGAGTCGTCCATGCCATCGAGACCATAGTAGATGTAACCCAGGGAGTAGCCGACCATGCCCATGGAGCCGTCGTAGGAGAGGGTCAGGTCGGTTTCGTTCCAGGACTCGCCGCCGCCTGCCACCGGGTCGCTGTCCAGGTTGCCCCAGAGGTTGACGCCGAATCCTTTGTAGCCC
Source organism: Desulfobulbales bacterium (assembly GCA_041599275.1). Classification (GTDB taxonomy): domain Bacteria; phylum Desulfobacterota; class Desulfobulbia; order Desulfobulbales; family BM004; genus JBFHWX01. The sequence continues at coordinate 806 of JBFHWX010000202.1, forward strand.
ACGGTCATGGAGGGCTGGATGACCACGGAATCGTCGCTGAAGGCAAAGCCGCGCCAGATGTACTGGCTGTAGGCAGCCACAGTCAGGTCGGCGCTGGGCTTCTCCTCCTCGGCAAGGACCGGGATGACGGAGCCACAGAGGAGCCCGAGGGCGAGGGTGGTGGCGAGGACGGTTTTCTTGGTTGGTGCGTTCATTGTTCTCTTTCTCCTTGTGTTGATGCTGGGTAGCAGCGGCCCCCGCCGCCTCGGCAGGGGCCGGTTTCAATGGGTTTCTACTTGGTTACCTGGAAATCGTTGTAGGCATGGCCACCGTGTTCGCAGATGTCGAGACCGGTCATCTCCTCCTCGGCGGAGACCCGCAGCCCGAAGACCTTGTCGATCACCTTGAAGAGGATGAAACAGCAGCCGAAGGACCAGACAAAGGCCGAGCCGATGCCGAGAAGCTGGGTGCCGACGATCTTCATGGTCACCCCTTCGATGTTGAAAAGACCGGCCGCCAGGGTCCCCCAGGCACCGCAGACGCCGTGCACGGAAACCGCGCCCACCGGGTCGTCGATGCGGATGCGCTCGAAGAAGAGCACCGAGAGCACGACGAGAACGCCGGCCACCAGCCCGATGACGATGGAGCTCGAGGGGGAGACGTTGGCGCAGCCGGCGGTGATGCCGACGAGCCCTGCCAGCGCGCCGTTCAGGCTCATGCCCACTTCGGGCTTCTTGAAGATCACCCAGGAGGTGTACATGGCGGCCACGGCGCCGGCGGCGGCGGCCAGGTTGGTGTTGACGAAGATCATGGCGATGTCGGTGCTGCCGGCGGTGGTGGAGCCTGGGTTGAAGCCGAACCAGCCGAGCCAGAGGATGAAAACGCCCACTGCCGCCATCGGGATGTTGTGGCCGGGGATGGCCTTGACCGAGCCGTCCTTGCCGTACTTGCCGAGCCGCGGCCCGAGCACCATGGCGCCGGCCAGAGCGGCCCAGCCGCCGATGGAGTGCACCACGGTGGAGCCGGCAAAATCGATGAAGCCAAGACCCTCGAGCCAGCCCGAGCCATTGAACAACGAGCCCCAGGCCCAGGAGCCGAACACCGGGTAGATGAAGGCGCAGAGCATGGCGGAATAGATCAGATAGGACGAGAACTTGGTGCGTTCGGCCATGGCCCCGGAGACGATGGTGGCGGCGGTGGCCGCGAACACGCACTGGAACATCCAGAAGGCCAGCACCCAGGGATCGCCGCCGATCTCGAAGTCGCTGAGGAAGAAGCCGCTGGAGCCGAACCAGCCGGTCTTGTTGACCCCGAACATGATGCCGAAGCCCACGGCCCAGAAGAAGAGGCTGCCCATGGAGAAGTCCATGAGGTTCTTCATCATGATGTTGACGGCGCTCTTGGCCCGGGTGAAGCCGGACTCCACCATGGCGAAGCCGGCCTGCATGAAGAAGACGAGGGCGGCGGCCACCAGGGTCCACACGTAGTCGAGATTGGTCTGCACCAGGCCGATGGCGTCGGCGTTGGAAGCAACGGTGGGCGCGGTCTCATCGCCGGCCCAGGCCAGCATCGGCAAAGCGGCCAGAAGTCCGGCGAGCAGTGCTGTTTTTCGGATGACATGTTTCATGGTCGTGCTCCTTTCCATATTGTTTTACAAATTTGAAAGATCAGATCGCTTCTTCGTCCCGCTCGCCGGTGCGGATCCGGCAGACCGTGTCCACCGGCGAGACGAAGATCTTGCCGTCGCCGATCTTGCCGGTATTGACCGCCTTGATCACCGTCTCCACCACCCGGTCGGCCATGTCGGAGGGCACCACCAACTCCACCTTGACCTTGGGGATGAAGTCCACCACGTACTCGGTGCCCCGGTAGATTTCCTTGTGCCCCTTCTGGCGGCCGAAGCCCTTGACCTCGCTCACCGTCATTCCCTGGACGCCCATCGCGGCCAACGCTTCCTTGAGCTCGTCGAGCTTGAAGGGCTTGATGATCGCCTCAATTTTCTTCATACTCCCACCTCCGCTGGTTTCTCTGTGAAAGGCGCCCGTCGTTCCGGTGGGCGCCGTGTCGTGAACATGCGCTTTGGTTTTCCCCAAGCAGGCAACGTGCCAGACAACCAAAGAAACGTTAAATACAAATGCAATATACTAAAAAAACTACAATTAAATTTTACGAGAAACACACGGAGCCGCCTCGGCCCCCTTGCCGAAATTAACAATTTTGAAATACTTTTCCAAATATCGCTGAAAACCGCCTTACATTTCTGAAAACAACACCCAGCCTCTTCGCCTCTTGCCACCCTCCCAGCATCGCCCCTCTCCTTATATACAATCCTTTCCGGAGCAGCCCGGGGCGTTACTCCCAGCAATCGCCAAAAAATAACGTTTTTGTGATACAAAAAAATCAGCTTTTCACTTTTGTAAATCCACCAACTCCCCGCAACACCCTGCCGTCGCGAAACAAAGGCATAAAATCACTACATAAAACAAAAATAGCCAAGAAGTGGCACGATACCTGCTTTAAAGAAAAACGTGACCGGTGCCATGGCCACCCACCGGTTGCCGGCCCGTAGCCACGGGCCCAACGTTTTTTCACCGACAACCCGCCCGGACGAAATCCCCCGGCAAGCAAGCAAACAAGGAGACCTTTCTTATGAACACCGGCGACACCGCTTTCATGCTGATTGCAACGGCGCTCGTCATGCTGATGACCCCGGGCCTCGCCCTTTTCTACGGCGGCCTGGTGCGCTCGAAAAACGTCCTGGCCACCATCATGCAGAGCTTCATCTGCCTGGGCCTCATCTCCATCGTCTGGGTGGCCTTCGGCTACTCGCTGGCCTTCGGCCCCGACATCGGCGGCTTCATCGGCAACCTCGACTGGGTGGGGCTCTCGGGCGTCGGCCTCACTCCGGGGCCGTACTCGGAGACCATCCCGGATCTGCTCTTCTGCGCCTTCCAGCTCATGTTCGCCATCATCACCCCGGCGCTGATCACCGGGGCCTTTGCCGAGCGCATGAAGTTCACCGCCTTTCTGGCCTTCACCCTGCTGTGGTCGGTCTTCGTCTACCTGCCGGTCTGCCACTGGGTATGGGGCGGCGGCTGGCTGGGCGAGATGGGTGCCCTCGATTTCGCCGGCGGCACGGTGATCCACATCAACTCGGCGGCCGCGGCCCTGGTGGCGGCCATCGTCATCGGCAAACGCCGCGGCCACGGCCGCGAATCCTTTCATCCCCACAACCTGCCGATGACCATCCTGGGCGCCGGCATCCTCTGGTTCGGCTGGTTCGGCTTCAATGCCGGCAGTTCGCTGGCCGCGGGAGAGCTCGCCACCCTGGCCTTCTTCACCACCCAGCTCGCCGCCGGCGCCGCGGCCCTCTCCTGGGTCGCGGCCGAATGGACCGTGCAGGGCAAGCCCACCACCCTGGGCGTTGCCTCCGGCGCCGTGGCCGGGCTCGTGGCCATCACCCCGGCTGCCGGCTTCGTCACCCCGATGGCGGCCATCGGCATCGGCCTTGCCGCCGGCGTCGTCTGCTACGGCGCCGTGCTTCTGAAATCACGCCTCGGCTACGACGACGCCCTGGACGTGGTGGCGGTGCACGGCGTGGGCGGCCTCTGGGGCGCGCTTGCCACCGGTCTTTTCGCCACCACCACGGTGAACCCCGGCGGCGCCGACGGCCTTTTCTACGGCAACCCCGGACAGTTCGTGATCCAGGCAGTGGGCGCCGGCGCCGCCATCGTCTACTCGGTGATCCTCTCCTGGATCATCCTCAAGGTGATCGACAAGACCGTGGGCCTGCGGGTCAGCGCCGACGAGGAAGTCCAGGGCCTCGACCTTACCCAGCACAGCGAAATCGGCTACACGTCCTGAACGTGAGCCGGAGATATCTCCAAGGAGACGAAAAATGAAGAAAATCGAAGCGATCATCAAACCCTTCAAGCTCGACGACGTGAAGGAGGCCCTGAACGGCATCGGCATCAAGGGCATGACCCTCACCGAGGTCAAGGGCTACGGCCGCCAGAAGGGCCACAAGGAAATCTACCGGGGCGCCGAGTACACGGTGGACTTCATCCCCAAGACCAAGATCGGTCTGGTGGTGGCGGACGAGGACGTGGAAAAGGTGGTGGACACCATCCGCCAGGCAGCCCTCACCGGCAAGATCGGCGACGGCAAGATCTTCGTGCTGCCGGTGGACCAGGTGGTGCGGGTGCGCACCGGCGAGACCGGCAACGACGCGATCTAGACCAGGGCAACCAGCCCCTTCCCCGGGTCCGGCCTTTCAGGCGCCGGACCCGGCCTTCATTTCAACGGTATGGAACCGACCAGCGTGAAAGGCGAACTGAAAAGCGGCCGCTCCTCCCTCGAAGAGCTCTGGCGCCAGGGCATGAGCGGCCGCGGACTGCTCACCGAGCATACCCGGCTGATGGATTCCTTTCTGCGGGCCACCTTCGAGCGTTGCGAGGCGGCCCGCCAGGGCTTCGCCCTCGTCGCCCTGGGCGGCTACGGCCGCCAGGAGCTCTTTCCCTATTCGGACATCGACCTGCTCATCCTCTATGAGCCGGGCCGGGAGGAGCAGTTAAAGGAAGTCGCCGAAACCATCCTCTACCCGCTCTGGGACGCCGGTCTCGACGTCGGCCACTCGGTGCGCACCGTATCCGCCTGCCTGGAAGACGCCGACGAGGATTTCTTCCTCCAGGTCTCGCTCCTCGACGCCCGCTTCCTGTCCGGTTCCCCGGCTCTCTTCGTGGAGCTGCAGGCCGCCTTCCAGAAGCAGTATGTCGAGGGCAAGCGCCAGGAATTCCTGCTCCGCATGATGGAGCACCGGGCCCGCCGCCACCGGGAATTCGACCGCCACGGCTATCTGCTCGAACCCAACGTCAAGGAAAGCCGCGGCGGGCTGCGCGACCTGCACGCCATGCTGTGGACCGCCCAGGTGGTCTTCGGCCTGCACGGCCTCGCCGCCCTCGAGGAGGCGGGTCTGCTGCACGGCTACGAGCGCCGCAACTGCGAAGGAGCGCTCGAGAACCTGGTCCGGATCAGAAACCGCCTGCACTACGCCTCGGGCCGCAAAAACGACCGG
>JBFHWX010000203.1:0-5791 GCA_041599275.1 Desulfobulbales bacterium
GCCTTCGGTGATCGCCACTCTTGGCGACAAGATCGCTTCAAAGCAGCTCGCCATGCAGGCCGGGGTGCCGGTGGTGCCGGGCCATGCCGAACCGGTGGTGGACGCGGCCGAAGCGGCCCGGATCGCCGAAAAGATCGGCTACCCGGTGCTCCTCAAGCCGGCGGCCGGCGGCGGTGGCCGCGGCATGCGCATCGTGCACCAGCCGGATGAGCTGGCTGCCGCCCTCAAGGCCGGCCAGGACGAAACCCGCAAGGCATTCGGCGACGACAAGCTGTTTCTCGAGCGCTTCATCGAAAAGCCACGCCACATCGAAATCCAGATCATGGCCGACAGCCATGGCAACGTGCTTTATCTTGGCGAGCGCGAGTGCTCCATCCAGCGCCGCTACCAGAAGGTGATCGAGGAAGCGCCGTCGCCGGTGCTCACCGGCGAGATGCGGGAGCAGGCTGGCCGACTCGCCTGCGCCCTGGCCCGGCAGGCGGGCTACGTCAATGCCGGCACCGTGGAATTCATCCTGGCGCCGGACAACAACTTCTACTTCCTCGAGATGAACACCCGGCTGCAGGTGGAGCACCCGGTCACCGAGCTGGTCACCGGCCTCGATCTCGTGGAGCTGCAGCTCATGGTGGCCACCGGCCAGCCCCTGCCGCTTGCCCAGGACCAAGTGAAGCTCTCGGGCTGGGCCATCGAAGCCAGGCTCTGCGCCGAGGACCCGACCCGCAACTTCCTGCCCTCCACCGGGCTCGTCACCCGCTACGCCGTGCCCCGCGGCTATAATATCCGCTTCGATTCCGGCATCCAGGCGGGCAGCACGGTGAGCGTCTACTACGACTCCATGCTGGCCAAGGCCATCGCCTGGGGCGAGAGCCGCGAGGAGGCGCGCCAGGCCCTGGTCCAGGCCCTGAACCGTTTTCATCTCGAAGGAGTGGTGTCGAACGCCGATTTCGCCAACTCCATTCTCAACCACCCGGCCTTCATCGCCGGCGAGCTCGACACCGGTTTCATCGACCGCCATTACCAACAGGGCGAGATGCAGCTCGAGCCGCCCATGGAACGCCTCGAGAAAATGGTGATGGCCGCCACCCTGGTCTACCACAACCGCCAGAGCCTGGTGCGCGAATCCCTCAAACCCATGACCTCGCGGGTGGGGGCAGACCGCGGCAAGGGCGATCTCTGGCACGAGTACGTGGTCAAGGGGCTGAAAAACGTCTTCAGGGTGCGGCTCTTGGGCGACCTGCGCTCCAACCTCTGGACCATCGAGGTGAACGGCCACCCCTACCAGGTGGTGACCCCCAACTTCGAATTCTACCGGCGCCGGCTGAAGCTGAAAATCAACAACACCACCGAGTACTTCCGCCTGCAGTACCGGGAGAACTTCATGTGGGCCGCCTTCTGCGGCATCACCCGGGTGTTCGAGGTCTACGCGCCGCGGGAATGGGAACTGGCCGCCCACATGCCCAAGCAGAAGAAGGACGGCGGCGACCAGCGCCTGCTTTCACCAATGCCGGGCCTTCTGGTCGGCATCCGCACCAGCCCCGGCGAGCGGGTCTACCGGGGCCAGGACCTGGTGGTGATCGAATCGATGAAGATGGAATCCGGCGTGGCCTCGCCCTGCGATGGGGTGGTGGAAGACATCCATGCCGTGGTGGGCCAGGCGGTGGAAGCAGGCGACGTGCTGGTGACGTTTAGGAAGTGAGGCAAAAGGAAAAAGGTTAAAGGCCAAAGGAGAAAGAAAAAATCGGCCGCCCCCGGTGCCGTTTCCCAGGCATCAACGCGGCCGATTTTTTTGCAGTTATTTTTTTTGCCTTTATCCTTTGACCTTTGGCCTTTGGCCTGGATGGATTCGCCGAAAGTCCATCGCTCCGCTGGATATGGCGAAGCTGGTAAGCCCAGAGGCGGACGGCCTAACCCCTCAGGCGGGCAGCTTTTCCAGGCGTTCCGCGATCCAGACCTTTATGATCGACTGTCTGGGAACCCCCAGGCGCTTGGCTTCCCTGTCAAGGCAACGAATCATCCAGGTGGGAAAATCCACTTTATCCACCCACAAAAAAGGGACGGAAACCATCGACTGGTAAATCCGTCCCTTGCACAAAAAAGGCAGAAGCCTTTACTTCGCGAAATACAAGCCCTCGAACTCCTTGATCAGCGCCCGGCCATTTTCGACGTTGGCAAGATCGGTGGTCTGCTTGCACTTCATGGTCGCCACCAGCAACTGGTGCAGAAGCTCGAGCTTGCGGCCGTAGTCCTTGGCATCGGGCTTGATCCGCTGGGTGAGCCAGTACTGGGCCACGATGTGCTGCAGCTCGTTGGCGTGGCTCTCCTTGTTGGTGACCCAGCGCACCAGTTGGTTGGCGTTGTGGTTCTCGGCCTTTTCAATCTCCAGGATCTGGTTCATGCTCTTCTCGATGGTGGTCAGGTGCTCCAGCATCGACTGGATGCGGGCCTGATCGTCATAGATGCCGCAGGGGATCTCGCAGTGGGCCACGGCCAGGGAGGTAGAAAGAAGCAGGCTGACGATTCCCAAAAACAGTAGGCGTGCGGTCTTCTTCATCGGTGGTTCTCCTTTTGGTTTGGTTTGCAGACATAACGCTCTCGACCAGGCCCGGAGACCGTGGTCTGCCGATCTCTTATAAGAACAGTTCCTAGCAAATCGACGGCCGCTTGGCAAGGAAACACTTCAGGAAAAAGACAGGCGGCGCGGACCGTTTGAACCATTGGTCCGGTTGAGCCGTTTGAACCGGTGAGCCGCTCACTCCAGGAGTTTTTCCAGGGCTCCGAGCTCGTTCACCGGCATCTTGCAGGCGAACTCTTCGCAGACGTAGGCGGTGGCCTTATTGCCCAGCATCTGCATGGCACCGAGAGCGGGGGATGTCTTGGCCAGGAAGGAATGGGCCGGGCCGCCATCGGCATGAAGCAGAATGGCGTTGGGCAGGAAGCGGCGGAACACGGCACGCCGCATGGCCTCGGTGTCTTCCCGGCCCTGGGGGCCGGCAATGACGATCTGGCGCGGCTTTTCCGTGGCGGCGGCAAGGGAGATGAGCAGTTGGGGCATGGCGGCAGGGGCCACCTGCAGTGCCCCGGAAAAGGAGGCCAGAAGCGTGTCTGCGGCCTGCCGGTAGTTGCGCGCTCCGGTGAGTCCGTGCAGCCGCAGGAGGTTATGCGCCATCACCGAGTTGCCGCTCGGTTCGGCGGATTCGCTGCGCGGTTTGGGTCTGAGCGGCACGCCGCCCTGGGCGGCGATTTCGTGCAGACCGCCGGCGCCGTCGGCAAAAAGATAAAGGGCGCGGTCGGTGAGTTTTTGGGCGGCTTCGAGGAAAGCGAGGTCCGGCTCGCACTCGAAGAGATCGAGCAGGGCCTGGACCACGAAGGCGTAGTCGGCGAGCTGCCCCGAGATGCCGGCCTCGCCGTCGCGCCAGCGCCGGTGCAGATCGCTGCTCTTGCCGTCGACCAGCCGGAGGCGCACGAAATCCATGGACCGGCGGGCGGCCTCCAGGTATTGCGGTTTGCCGGTGACCTGGAATCCCTTGGCAAAGGCACTGGCCATGAGGCCGTTCCAACCGGCCAGCACCTTGGTGTCGAGGTAGGGCCGGGGCCGGGCCTGCCGGGCTTCGAACAGTTCTTGCCGGGCCGCTGCCAGTTTTTTTTCCTTTGCTAAATCGAGGCCGCCCTGGTCGGCCCAAAAAAGGATATTGCGCCCGACGAACTCTTTCTGGGGGTCCGCGCCAACGTTGCCCTGCGGTTGTACCCCGTAGGTATTTTTAAATAATTCCGCATTCTGGCCGAGCAGGACGTCGATCTCCCCGGATTGCCAGACATAAAAGGCGCCCTCGCCGCGCTCGCCAGGATTCTCTGGCCGCTGGCTGTCGGCACCCAGCGCCGAGAAGAATCCGCCCTCCTGACCGGTCATTTCCCGGCCCACGAAGGAAAGAATCTCCTCGGCCACCTGCAGGTAGAGCAAGTTGCCGGTCGCCTGATGCGCTTCGAGGTAAATGACGGCGAGTTGGGCCTGGTCGGCGAGCATTTTTTCGAAATGGGGCGTGCGCCAGGACCGGTCCACGGTATAGCGGTGGAAACCGCCGCCCAGATGATCCCGGATGCCGCCCCGGGCCATGGCGTCGAGGGTCTTTACGACCATGGCCAGGGCCTGGGAATCCGGGTGCTTTACATGGTGGCGCAACAGAAAGGAGAGGGAGACCACCCGGGGAAACTTGGCTCCCCGCCCGAACCCTCCGCGCTCGGCGTCGAAGCGGGCACCGTGCTCCTCGTAGGCTTTTCCAAGGATCTCCGGGGCCGAAACTTCGGCACCACCTGCGGCGGCGGCCTCCCGTGCCCTCAACCGGGTGAGCAGCTCATCGGCCCGGCTCAGCAAATCACCCCGCTCCTTCGCCCAGCCTTCAGCAATGGAGTTCAGCAGATCGACGAACCCCGGCTTGCCATAGGCGGCCTCGGGCGGAAAATAGGTGCCGGCGTAGAAGGGTTTTCGCTCCGTGGTGAGAAAGAGGGTCATGGGCCAACCACCTGAGCCGGTCATGGCAATGGTGGCCGCCAGGTACACCTCGTCGACGTCGGGCCGCTCTTCGCGGTCGACCTTGACGGGGACGAAATGCTGGTTGATGACCTGGGCGGTGGCCGGGTTGTCGAAGGACTCCTCCTCCATGACGTCGCACCAGTGGCAGGTGGCGTAGCCGATGGAGAGCAGCACCGGTTTGTCCTGTTTCTTCGCCTCCTCGAAGGCTTCGTCGCCCCAGGGATGCCAGTCCACCGGATTGAAGGCGTGCTTCAGCAGATAGGGACTCTTCTCCTGTATCAACCGGTTGGGCTTCTTGCCTGCGGCCCGCTGGGCCGCCACGAAGGCGGCGGCGCTGTCGGCGGTGGAAGGAGGTTCCGCCGCCCGCCCCAGGGTGGGCAACAGACTTGCCGCAAGACAAAAAAACGTAAAATACCGAACGATAGCGATCATACTTACTCCCCTATCCCCTCCTCCCCAACTCCCTTTCCCCTCACCCACCCAGCTTGCCGAGAAAGGCAAGCGCCGTCTCGTAATCCGGTTCCTGGGTGATCTCCGGCACCAGTTCCCAGTAGAGCACGGTGCCGTCCCGGTCGATGAGCAGCACAGCCCGGGCCAGCAACCCGCGCAGGGGGCCGTCGGTGATGGTGAGACCGTAGTCGGCACCGAACTCCGGTGACCGGAAAACCGAAAGGGGATGCACCCTTTCAAGCCCCTCCGCCTCGCAAAACCGTTTGTGGGCGAAAGGCAGATCGGCGGAGATGCAGAGCACCACGGTGTCCGGCCGGCTGGCCGCCTCCTGGTTGAAACGCCGCACCGAAGCGGCGCAGACCGAGGTGTCGATACTCGGAAAGACGTTGAGCACCACGCTTTTGCCCTTGTGGTCGGCTAGAGCCACGTCTCCGAGATCGGTGTTGGTGAGAGTGAAGGCAGGGGCCTTTCCATCCACCGGAGGCAGTTCGCCCACCGTGTTCACCGGATTTCCCTGCAAAGTAACGCGCGCCATAAGTGTTCCTCCTTTGTGTGTGGGTGGTGAAACCGCAAACCGCCTGCAAAGCGGTAGAGATTCTCGGGTACTGAATATTGATGGCGTCGCGAAAAGTCCGATCTCCTGCGTCGTGGCGGGATCTCTGGTGCTCGACATACCATATGTATGCCTCCGCGCCCTCGACACCACCACTCCTGGTATATCAAACTTCTCGGAGTCTGCGCTTACCGGCTTAGCCATCTTCAGCGGTACGATGTACTTTCTGCGAGTCCATCAATATTGATGGCGTCGCAAAA
>JBFHWX010000204.1:0-5741 GCA_041599275.1 Desulfobulbales bacterium
AAGCGGCTAAACAGGAGAAACAGGCTGAGCCCCACCCAGGCATTCGAGGAGAGCACTTCGTAGCGCGTCATGTACGGGCCGTGACCGGAGTAGTGCCAGCGGTAGAGGAGAACCGCTCCGTGCAGCACGAGTCCGGCGAGCAGCACCGCGTAACTCCGGCGCTCGGCCTTTGGCTTCACGAAGATGATGCTGGCGACGTTCATGACCGTGGCCACGATGTAGACCACCACCACCAGCCAGTGGCCGGCGGTGTCGATGAGAAGCGGATTGTTCATGTTTTTTGAGCTATTTTTCGCTGACTGCCGTTGCTGCAGATCTCCAGAGCTCGTTCCAGTTCCCGAAACTCCTCCTCGTACATCCCGGCGAAGTGGGCGGCCCGGAACGCATACCGGTAACCGTCGCCGGTCCTTTCGAGCACCACCTGCCGCGGCACCGTGAAGTAGAGCAGCGCGCCGCCCAGCACCAGCAGGGAAAAACCGCAGAAAACCCCGCCCATGCCGAAGGAGCGGACGAAGATGACCCCACCCCATTTTTCCACCCGCTGCAGGAGCACCGTGTGCTCACCGAGCACGCCACTTTCGCCCGGGCGCAGGGCAAGCTCGGAGCTTTCCGGCCCATGGGAGAGCCGCAGGACGAGGAGCGGATCTTCGCCCAGCATTCTCTCTTTTTCGGCGTCGGCATAATACTTGGCCTGCAGCACGGGCAGCAGCCAGGGCAGGGTGGCGTCCCGGTAGCCCGCCTGGTCACGGCGGGTGGGATGCGGGATCCGCAGGGTCGCCTTCCTGACCATGCCGTCCGGCCCGGTGAACCGCAAAAAGAACGCCATGCCGAAGGATGAACTCTGGTATACCTTCATTCCAGCGTAGCGGAAGCCCTGGTTGATGGTCAACCGCTGTTCGCGTACGGTGCCGTCGGGTTCTCCGATTTCGACCGTTGTGGTCAGTTGTTTCAGATCGTCGGTTTCCCAGAATTCAGGGACGATGGACGCGAGCCGCACCGACACCGGCAGCGTGAAACTGCGGCCGGCCAGAAGCCCCACTTCCTGGCTGGTTACCGGACTGCCCGCGACGTAGACCTCACCCGCCTCGTAGAGATGGAGCAGCCCCCTTCTGGTGGTGAGCAGGAGACAGAGCGAGCTACATATCACGAGCAGCATGCCGAGATGGAGGAGAAATTTGCCCCACAAGCCCCAGGGGTGCTTGACGAAGCGAAGCACCGTTTCCTCGCCATAGGTCCGGAGGTAGCCCTTTTGGCGGAGAGCGGTGCCGATCGCCTCCAGGTCGGTGCCGACCCCTTGGCCTGATCCCGTCGCCTCCGCTTCCTGTCGGGGGGCGGCAAAGGTACGCCGCTGGGCCAGGAGGAACTGGTCGAAGGTGGAAACCGCCAGCGAGGCCGAGAAGACCAGGAGAACGGCCGCGAACAGCGGCGAGGTGTAGATATGATCGAAACCCAGCACTTTCGAAAGCCAGGCCGGGACCGGGTGGGCCAGCTGCCAGGCCGCCATCTCCTCGGGAGTGGTGAGAAACCGCTGCGGAAAAAAGAAGCCGGCCGCGAAAAAGAGCAGAAGCGCGGCCAGAGAACCGGTGACCGTACGCCGGGAAAGGAGAAACCGTCTCAGGCGGTTCATGGGTTCATCCCCCCTGGCTGCCGCCCGCCCGCTGAGCCGCTCACCCGTTCCAGGTTCAGCTTGGCGGCGGTGAAGTTCGGGTCGAGCCGGAGCGCCGCCATGAAATCGAGAGCGGCTTCCTTCAGCATGCCACGCTGGGCGCGGATCTCGCCCAGGTTGTTGCGGGCCATGGCCGAATCCGGCTGCAGGCGAGTCGCTTCCTGCAGGTGGACTTCGGCTTCGTCCAACCGCCCGGTATCCTGATAAATGAGGCCCAGGAACCGGTGGGCCTCGGCGTGGCTCGGGGCGATTGCGAGGGCAAGACCCAGTTCCTCCACAGCCTCGTCGTAACGGCCGAGCTGGGCATAGACAGCGCCGAGGTTGGTGCGCGCCGCGAACAGGGTGGGATCGTTTTTTACGGCGGCGGCATATTCCCGGATGGCCAGGTCGTAGCGCCCCTGTTCATGGTGGATGAGTCCGGCGTAGTAATGGGCGCTGGGGTGGGCCGCGTCGATGGCCAGTGCCTTGCCGAGCATGTTGAGGCTCCTGCCGGTCTCCCCGCTCTGGTAGTAGGCCACCGCCAGGTTGTAGAAGGATTCGGCGTCATCGTCGCTGAGTGCCCGGAGGAGAAGCGGGATGGCGCTTTTTACCGGCTGGGGGGCGGCGACCGGATTCTGGGAAGAAGATGTTTCTCGATCCAGCTGGAAAGCGGTGTCGTAGGCTTTGCCGGCCTCGTCGGTCATCCCGGCCTTGGTATAGGCGAGGCCCAGGGTCAAATGGGCCTGGGGGCTGCCGGGCGAGTGGCGAACCGCATCCATGGCCAGACCGATTTCGGTTTGCCAGATGGCGTTGCGGTTGTGGGAAAGAAGGGCCAGCAGGAGGAGAAGAAGAAAGGCGCCGGCAACGCCAAGCCGCTGTTTGCTTTCATTCCAGTTGGCGACCAGCAACCCGCAGGCAGAAGCCAGAGCCAGGAAAATCCCGACTGCCGGCAGATAGGCCCGGTAGTTGGCGATCACCACCGAGAACGGCACCAGGCTCGACTCCACGGCGTTGGCCACGAAGAACCAGAGCAGGCCGAAACCCGCCGGGAGCCATTCCGGTCGAGCCCCTTTGGCGCGGGTGACGAGCAGTATGCCGCCCGTGAAAAGAGCCATCACACCGAGAAAAGAGAAAAAGACCGGGGCACTGAGCAGTGTGTGATAGACCGGATAGGACTCGTAAAAGGGCAGGGGGTAAGGCCAAAAGACGCGCCGGAGATAGGAGAGAAGCACGGTGAATTGGGTGAGGAGGTACGACCACCTCGGCATCGCGGCCCCGGTCGGATCGAGGACCCCCGCCGTGGATTCGGCCGGCGAAAAGCCCATGGCCAGGTAAGTGGCGGGAATCACAACCAGCGTCGCCGCAAACGGCGCCAGCCGCCACAGCCGTTTCTTCCATGAACCCTGGAAAAAGATCCATTCGAGAAGGCCGATCATCACCGGGATCGTGAAGCTGTTCTGCTTCGACTTCATGGCCAGCAGGGTGGCTGCCAGGGCGAGCAGGTACCAGCCGGCCCGCTTCCCGCGGGAAGCCGCCAGCCGGGCGCGCAGGTAAGCGGTGCAGGCGGCGAGGTAGAAAAAGGCGGCAAGCAGCGCCACCCGCTGCCAGATCCAGTTCACCGGCTCGGTCATCAGCGGGTGCACGGTGAACACGAGGGCGGTGAAGAAGGCGATTGCCAGCCGCCTTGGAGCGAGCACCGATTTTTCGAGAAAGGGCGTCGCCAGCAGGGTGGCGGTAAAACCGTAGACCAGCAGAGCCGACAGCAGGTGCAGGCAGATGTTCAGCGCGTGGTAGCCGAAAACCGAAAATCCGTGCAGTTGGTAGTTGAGGGCAAAGGTCAGGAAGGCCACGAACCGGTGGCGGGCGTGGCTGTAGATGTCGAGGTTGAGCGTCCGGAGGTTTTCCACCGGCAGGGTAATGTCCCGCACCAACGGGTTTTCGGTGATGAAATTGGCGTCGATGAAGAAGGGAGCCTGGAAACCGTTCGAGTACACAACAAGCCCGGCGGCGAGGAGGAGCAGCACCTGAACGAGGGGCTTTCGCAGGGCTTCCATTCCCTGCAGAAGGCGGCTGCGGCGAGGCGGTGGGGTGGAGGATCGACCGTGTGTCATGGCTCTGGTTCTGCTGGGGACGGCGCGGAGAGGGAAACTATACTCACGCCTTGCCGAATATCTTGACCATCTGGCCAAGCTGGATAAAAAAATGCTCGAGGGAGACGGTCCGGGCCAGTCGCCGCAACAGGTAGCCCGGCCGCAGGTAGAATTTTCGGAGCGCAGTGTTGCGCAGCCGCCGGACCGCGTCGCGGCCGGCCCCGCATATTCCGAGGTCGGTTTCGTGGGTGAGCGAGTCGCAGCCCTCGGCGCCGAAGGCCATTCTTCCCGCCTGCCGCGCTCTTCTGCGGATCTCGGTGCCGGGGAAGGGAGCGGCGATGTTGAACGAGGCAAAATCGATGGGCAGCCGCAGGGCATAGTCGATGGTGGCGGCCATATCGGTTTCGTCTTCGTGTTCGAGTCCGAGGATGAAGTCGGCGCAGACGTTCATCCTGAGCCGGTTGGCGTGGCCGACCAGGGCCTCGATCTTCCCCTCGTCCACCCGCCGGTTGTAGCGCTGCAGGGTCTCGGGCCGGGCCGAATCGATGCCGACGATCACCGTGTGGCAGCCGGCCCGGTGCATGGCATCGAGAAGCTCGGGACGGTAGAGCTGGGGGTGAAAATAGCAGCTCCACGAAAAGCGGAAACTCCCGGCCATTTCTTGAAGAAGCGAGAGCCCGTTCTCCAACGGATAGCCGAAAGTCTTGTCGGCAAAGAAGAGCTCCCGGATGCCCAGGCGCCGCAGTTCCCGGAGCTCGGCGAGCACGCTGTCCACTTCCCGGACCACTGGCTGGAACAGGGAGTCCGGGCAGTAGGAGCAGGAGAAGGGGCAGCCCCACATGGTGGTGACCGTGGCGTGCCGGTGGTGGCGGGCAAGGGGAAACCGGTAGCCGCGTTTCTGGAAGAGCGAATGGCGGGGGATGCCGCCCTGCACTCGGCCCGCTCGTGCCTCTCCTGGAAATGCGCCGCCGGCTTTGAGCCGGAGCCCGGGAAGGGAGGTGGCAACCCCATTCTTTGGTCCGGCCATGGCGGCCAGGTCGAGGAGATAGGGGTTGGCGACCACCCCGACGCATTCGTTCAGGATGAACGTCAGGTACTCTTCTTCGAGGAAGATATCGCCGAGCGCGTAGAGGGGAACTCCGGGATGGCGTTCTTTCACCTGCCGGAAAAACACCAGGTCGCTCTGCCAGCAGACACTGGAGAGAGCGACAAAGAGAAGGTCCGGCTGCAGTCCGTCCACCTGGCGCAGGAAGTCTTCCGCTGAAAGCCGGTCGGCGGTGCCGTCCACGAGCGTGGCCTTGTCCTGGGGGCGCAACAGGGAGGAGATGATCAGGAAATCGTTCGGCTGCCAGAGATAGTCCCCCTTTGCCTCATGACTGCAATCGATCAGCCGGATGATCTGCCGGTTGCCCGGCGAGGGTGGGATGACGAAACCGATGTGTTTGGAGGCGAGCAAGCTTGTGCCGAGAGGGAAGACCATACCGCAATGATGTCAGACGGAAATGACGGGTAACTGCTTTCCCGCCACCGGTTCGATGGCGCTTCGAGAAAGAAAAACGATGTTTTGGGGGGAGTGTTTTTCCTGATCGACCACTAAAAGGCCATGGCCCAAAAAACCGGCCGGGTGCGACCACCGCACACCCCCTACCATGACTGTGGCCGGGCTGCGCTGTGCTCGCCGGCACAACTGGCCTGGCAATCACTTATGGCAGTGGAGGCGCCGGTGTCCACCGAGGTCAGGCTCACGGTGCCGCCGCCGGCGCCGTTCGGGTAGTACCTGGCCGGGATGTCGGTGGTGGCCAGCAGCCGCTTGATCTTGCCGCCGTGGGGCACCCGGATATGGCAGTTGACGCAGCCCAGATTCCAGTGTTGGGAAGTGTTGTTGTGGGGCGGGCTGGACGTCGCGCGCTACAACCGCGGCGGCAAGGAATACCAGGTGATCGGCCAGCTCGAACGCGCGAGCCGGCTGGTGCCCCTGAGTCTGGACGACATCTACGTGCGGGCGG
>JBFHWX010000205.1:0-5726 GCA_041599275.1 Desulfobulbales bacterium
CATGGCCACCGACATGGATTGTCTGGCCATCGGCTCCTTTTTTCTGCTTAAAACGAGGCAACCCGCCGGCTCCGGTGCAACGGGGCAGCCCGCGGACCATGCCCGGGCACCCATTTCAGCCAAGGATCTCCGCCGGTTCGGGCTCCTCCTCGGCGGTCTCACCGGCGTACTCTTTGGCCTGCTCCTGCCGCTGCTGGGCCACCGGCCGCGGCCGGTCTGGCCCTGGCCGGTGCTGCTTTCCCTGTGGGGGTGGGCTTTCCTGTTTCCAGCTTCGCTCCGTCCGGTTTATACTGCCTTGAATTTCGTGGGCCTGCGGCTCGCCCCGGTGGTCAATTGGTTTCTGCTCGCCGGTTTCTATCTCACGGTCATCTGCCCCTTCGGCCTCGTCTTCCGCCTGGCGGGCCGGGACGCCATGGCCAGGCGGTTCGACCAACGGGCCGCAAGCTACCGGCAGCCCGCCACCACGCGGCCGATCACTCATTTTACAAGGCCCTCCTGAATGACCGAATTTCTTCGCGATCTCTGGTTCTTTTTCAAAGAACGGAAAAAATTCTGGCTGGCGCCGATTGTGTTCCTGCTGCTGCTCCTGGGCTCGCTCATCGTCCTTACCCAGGGTTCGGTGGTGGCGCCCTTTATCTATGCCCTTTTTTGATCAACCCAACGGAAAGCGAAACACAGCGCCATGAAAAAACTCCTCACCATAGTGGTCGGCTTTGTCCACGATTTTGCCGCCGGCTGCTGGGCCGCCTCGGTACTGGCGGTCTGGTGGCTCTCCGGCCGCCTGGTCACCGGCGAAGCGGCACTGCTCGTCACCGGGCTCATGCAGCATTTTTTTTATGCTGGCCTGGTTGCCATCTTTCTGGTCTTCGCCACCGGTGCCGGCCGCTCCTTCACCTATGTGGACAACGTCTACGGAGCAGATGCCGAAAAGATGCGGCGAAGACTGCTGATCGTAAAACACATCGTCCTGTTCCTGGTCTTCGGGCTCGGTACCTGGTGGCAGTACGGGCTTGCCTTCCGATGAAGATCACCCTTCTCTCGCCGCCCTTTCCCTTCTCGGGCCGGGTGCCCCTGGTGCCGCCCATTCTCGAGTACCTGGGCGCCCTCACCCTGCGGGCCCGGCCGGAGGCCGAGCTGCGGCTCATCGATGGCAACGTCCACGAGCCCAGGGTAGAGGCGATAGATGCCGATCTGGTGGGCATAAGCTGCATGACCGCCACCGTCACCTGGGCCTACCGGTTCGCCGATGCATTGCGCCAGCGCGGCATTCCAGTGGTGCTGGGCGGCATCCACCCGACGGCACTGCCGGAAGAGGCGGCGAAGCATGCCGACGCGGTGGTGGTGGGCGAGGCGGAATCGGTCTGGCCCCAGGTGCTTGCCGACGCCGCCGCTGGGCTCCTTGAGCCCTTCTACCACGGCCAGCGCCTGCCCCTCGACGATCTTCCCCTGCCGCTGGTTGGCCGGCTCTCGGGGCCGTACAAGTTCCGGGCCGTGTTCACCGCCCGCGGCTGCCCCTACCGCTGTTCCTTCTGCTCGGTGCGGAAATTCTTCGGCGACACCATCCGCTACCGGCCCATCGCCCAGGTGGCGGAAGAGGTGGAAACCTGCTGCGGCAAAGTCTACTTCAACGGTGACGACAACATCTGGGGCGGCGACCCGCAGCGCTCCATCGCCCTTTTCCAGGAACTGGCCAGGGGCAGCAAAAAATACTGGTATGGTTTCGGCGACCTCAAGGCCCCCCAGGGAAAGCACGGCGAAGCGATGCTGAAGGCGGCCCGGGCCTCGGGTCTTTTCTCGGTATGGGCCGGCTGGGAAACCTCCTCGGCAAACGGGCTGCGCGGCTATAACGCCCAGGCAAAGCAGGGAAAGGACCGGGAAGAGGCGATCCGGCGGATCAAGGGGTATGGCATCGACGTGGTGCTCTTCGTGGTTCTCGGCGGCCGCAACGACTCCATGGCCGACTTTGACCGGGCCCTGGAGCTTGCCGAGCGACTGGGCGTCGGCATCCACCCGGTGCTGCTGACGCCGTTGCCCGGCACCGAGCTCTTCGAGGAATACCGCCCCCACCTGCTGCCGGGTCTCGACTGGCAGGCCTACACCGGGGTAAACGCGGTGTTCGCGCACCCGGATCCGGCCATGACCCCTGCGGCCAGGGAACAAAAATTCTACGAAACCTCCCTTGAGCTCCTCGGCTTCAAAAGGATCTTCGGTCATCTCCTCGAAATCCACCCCTCCGGCTTTCCCATGACCCACCTCATGAGCCTCATGAAGCAACTGCCCGTGCGCCGGGCCATGGGCAAGGCCTATGGAGAATGGCAATCCAGGCGATAACCGTGTATATAGGAAGATCGCGCCCTTTTTCACCAACCGCTGTAATTCACGGCCGGCGCCATCGTCCAACCCATTGCGCCCCGAGCCGACGGAATCCTGCAGGATGAAGACGAAGCTGAAAAAAATCGCCCTTATCACCCCGCCCTACCATTCCGGAGTGGTGGAATCCGCCGGCACCTGGCTGAACGTGGGCTTCGTGTCCATCGGAGGTTCCCTGCGGGCCGCCGGTTACGAGGTCGATTACTACGACGCCATGAGCCTCTGGCACGACTGGCCGGAGATCCGCCAGCGACTCGAGGATTTCGCACCGGACCTGGTGGCCACCACGGCGTTTACCGCCTCCATCATCGAGGCGGTGAAGCTCCTGAAGCTGGCCAAGGAGGTGAACCCCGAGGTGGTGACCGTGCTCGGCAACGTGCATGCCACCTTCTGCTACGACGAACTGCTGGCTTCCGAAAAAACACCCATTGATTTCATCGTGCGCGGCGAGGGCGAAACAACCCTGGTGAGGCTCCTTGCCTGCCTCGAGGCCGGCGACGACCCGGCCCGGGTGGAGGGCCTTGCCTTCCGGCGGCAAGGGGAAATCGTCGCCACGGCCCCTGCCCCTTTCATAAAAAACCTCGACCTCCTGCCCATGGCCTGGGATCTCCTCGACTGGCCGATCTACACCTACCGGGCAAAGCACGAGGCGCGGCTCGCCATCGTCTCCACCTCCCGGGGCTGCCGCCAGAACTGCTCGTTCTGTTCCCAGCAGCTCTTCTGGCAGCGCACCTGGCGGGCCCGGAGCGCCGAACGGGTGGTGGCGGAGCTCGAGCTGCTGCGGGACCGGTTCGGGGTCGAAGTGGCGATGCTGGCCGACGAACTGCCCACCCGCGACCGGGTGCGCTGGGAAAAAATCCTCGACCTGATGATCGCGCGAAAGGTTGGGGTGAAGCTTCTCATGGAGACCCGGGTGGACGATATCCTGCGGGATGCGGACATCATGGAAAAGTACCGCGAGGCCGGGGTGGAGCACATCTATGTCGGCGTGGAAGCGGGCAGCCAGGCGACCCTCGATCTCTTTTGCAAGGGCACCAAGGTCGAGCAGTCGAAGCGGGCGATTGACCTCATCAACTCCGCCGACATCGTGTCGGAAACCTCCTTCGTGCTGGGGCTGCCCGACGACACCCCGGCGTCGATTGCCGAAATTGTCGAGCTCGCCAAACACTACGACCCGGACATGGCCTTCTTTTTGGCCATCGCCCCCTGGCCTTACGCCGATCTTTATGCCGAGCTCGAGCCCTATGTGGCGAGCCGTGACTACTCCCGCTACAACCTGGTGGAGCCTGTGGTCAAACCGAAGAACATGACCCTTGCCGAGGTGGAGCGCGAGCTCGGTGGCGCGGCCCAGAAGTTTTACATGCACAAGTTCGCGAATCTCAAAAAGCTCTCGAACTGGAAGCAGGAGTTCATGACCGAGGTCTTCCGCATCCTGGTCACCAACTCCTACCTGGCCCGCCAGATGCGGGCCATGGCCGAAGCCGGCGGTGCCATGCCGGTGGAGGTCAGAAAAATCCTCTCCTCCCTCAACGAAAAAGGCGCCAGCGATCCCCGACCGCCAGCGCCCATTCCCTGATTTTTCCGCGAAACCGCGGCCTCAGTCGTAGAAGGCCATGCCCCCCGGCTCCCCGCCCAACTCGATGCGGGCGGCGGCGGTGCGGCGCGCCGCGTCGATCACCTGCACAAAGCCCTTGGAGCTGCCCACGTAGACCCAGCGCCGGTCAGCGTCATGCACCATCTCCAGCGGCTTGCCGTCAAGACGGATCTCGCGGCCGGCGGTGAGCTGCCGGCTCGCCCGGAAAGTGGAAACCGTGGAGCTGCCCTGGTGGGTGACGTACACCGTGGTGTCGGCCACCAGCAGGCGATGGGGCTGGAACCCTGTGTGGGTCCGTGCCACCTGGCCGCTGGAAAATTCGTAGACCGATACCGTGTTACTGCCCCGATCCGTTACATAGAGAAAGGTTTCGTCGGCGGCCATGCCCTCGGAGGAGGCGCTCACCGCAACGGTGGTGCGAAGGGCCAGCGAGGTGGCATCCAGCAGGAGCACGCTGTTCTCCAGGGGCGAAGTGAGAGCCACCTGCTGCTGCTTGTCAAGATACAGAGCGAAATTCGGCCGGTTGCCGAGGATGACCTGCTTTTCCATGCGGCCGGAGACCAGATCCATACGGGTAAGGGAATTGTTGCGGCTGTCCACCACGAAGGCCGTCTCCCCCTTCGGATCAACGGTCATGTGCACCGGATGATGGATGAGCGGGATGCGGATACGGTCCACCGTGGCGAAGATGTTGAGATCCACCACCTGGATGGTGGAGGATTCCCGGGCCAGGGCATAGAGGCGGTTGCGGCTCGAATCGATGCCAAGATAGACCGGGCCGTCGGGCACCCCGATGGCGGCCACCACATGGTTGGTGTCACGGCGCACCGCAAACACCGTGTCGAGCTCGGGGCAGGCAACGAAGAGCAGGTCGCGCAGCATGGGGGGAGCCTGGGCCACCGCGGCAATGGCCGGCTCGAAAAGAGAGGGCGGTCTGAGGGAACTCTCCACGTCCCAGACCAGCAACAGCACCCGGCTGTCGCCCCGCTCCAGCTCCAGTTCCCGGTCGAGGGTGAGCTCGAGACTGGGCTGGCGAAGCTCCAGCTCATTCTCCCCTGCCCCGTTGTTCACCACCGCTTTTGAAAGGGTGAGCCGCAGGTTTCGGTAGCGGCCAGCGGCCAGGGTTGTGGTGCCTGCCAGTTTCTGACCACCGGCCAGTTTGCCGGCATCCACCTCAAACGGCTCACCAAGAAGCGGCAGCCAGCCGCTCGCGGTCTGTAACTCGAGAGCCTCGATTTCGAGACGGACCGCCGGAGCATTGGCCCGCTGCAACTGCAAAAAAACGGTAAGCCGGGCTTCGCCAGCGCCTTCTTTCTTCAGCATGGCGGAGCCGCCCGAGCCGTACCGGGCCGCCCCCTCGGGCTGGCAACCGGCAAGAGTAAAGACAAAGAAGAGCAAGAGGGCAAGGAGGTTGAAGCCCGCGAAACCGCCCTCGGCACCAGGTATTTTCATCGGACACCTCCCGCTTGACGGAAATAAAGAGTGAAAAGTGAGGAGTGAGGCGTGAGGAGAAAAAAAC
The DNA here is from genome assembly GCA_041599275.1 of Desulfobulbales bacterium. GTDB lineage: Bacteria > Desulfobacterota > Desulfobulbia > Desulfobulbales > BM004 > JBFHWX01. The sequence goes on from JBFHWX010000205.1 coordinate 5,484, forward strand.
AAACTACGTGCCGCATGGTTCCGGCGCCAGAGGAAACAGCAAGATCGCATCCCAATATTCTTCTCTTCTGCTTTGCTCGTCCCCCTTCTTCCTTCTCCCTAGTTTTTCGAAGTATGACAGACGCCGCACAGGTTGCCGGTGGCGTCGCCGGGCCAGGCCTTGTAATTGACACGCAGCAGCGAATCATAGGGGCTGCCATGGGCCCGGTGGCAGGAAAGGCAGAGCACGATGCGCTGGTTGGCG
>JBFHWX010000206.1:0-5708 GCA_041599275.1 Desulfobulbales bacterium
AGATCCACCACCCCCATGCCGCGGGGCATGAGAGCCTCGACCAGGCCCTGGTCGAAGCGGCCGGCCCGCATGGCCTCCAAATCTTCCGTCTCGACCTTGGCCACCGCGCCGGTACGGGTGGAGAAGAGCAGCATCGATCCCGGCTCGGCCGGTACGGGAAAGACTTTGAGATAGCAGGAGAGGTGCATTTTTCGAATCAAACGGGAGAGGGAAAACGACAGACGTCACGCCGCTTGAAGCAGCAGGGGCAACGACTTTTGGCGCCGTTGCCCCACCACCGACTTCTTACACCTCACCTCCCACCGTCTTCCCTCCTTTTTTATTCTTCGTCGGTGCGGGTTGGAGACGGGCCTGCCGAACAACAGGCCATGGAGGCGGCCAGCTTCTTCAGATCCACCGCCTGTTTGAGAACGATCACTTTCTTCTTCATGTTTTTTTCCTCCGTAACAAAGTTGGTCGGTTGCACCGCACACTGGCTACGGCCGTGGCCCTTCCACCTCCTCTTTTCGGCCCGGCGGTTCGGGTTGTTCTCATGATCAGTTCCCCAAGCAATCCCCGCGCCACCCACCGACCAGAGCAGCTAACAAGCTAAAGTAATATCAGAAAATTGTCTCCGGTGGAGGCAGGGCCAGGAACATCCTGGTCCCTTTCACAAAATAAGTTGTCAACCAAAGCAGTACGAAAACAGAGAGGACGCCAGTCAGAAAAAAGAAGGGGCCGGTTTTGCCCGCTGCAAAACCGGCCCCTGAAAAATAACCTGCTCCCACCGGAAGAGCGGCGCGCCCTCCCAAAAAACTGCCCAAGTTTTGGCCTTTCAGCCGTTTCTCTCAAAACCGCAACCGTACCCCGGCCTCGACCCAGCGGCCGGCGTTGGGCTTCCAATCATCGAGGTACTGGTCGGTGTCGAAGAGGTTGCGGGCAATGCCGAAGAACTCGACCTGCGAGCCACCGGAGAGCGAAAACCTGCGGTTCACCGCCAGGTCCCAGAGGAAGTTGCCGTCGGCTGGCAAGACACCGCTTGGCACCATCTCGCGCTCGCCCCAGGAAATGAACTGGCCGGCAAGCTGCGCCCGCCAGGCCGCCTGGTCGTCATAACGCAGGATGATCTTCGAGGTCCAGGCCTGGTCGCTGTCAGCGTTCTCCGGCTCGAAGTGGACATAGGTGGCGCTGGCCGCCAGGGTCAGGTGGTGGAAGGGTACGCTCTCGATCTCGGCCTCGCCCCCTCGGCGCCGAAGATCGCCACCTGCATTAGAAGGAATGCCGCCGGCAAACTCCCAGGACTTTTCGGCGTCGTGAAGAAAAAAGGTGGTCTTCAGCCGGCCCCAACTGGCCACCCCGGCCTCGAAACCGGCCTGGTAGGTCCAGATGGTTTCCGGCTCAAGGTCGGGATTGGGGCCGAAAAAGGGCCAGTCCCCCTTCAGTGTGCCAACCAGCGGCTTGCGGAAGCCGCGGCTGACCCCGGCCCGTACAAGAGAGCTGTTGCCCAACCGGTAGACCAGGCCGAGGGAGGGGCTGACCAGGTCGTCGCTCTCGCCCAAGTGGTCATAGCGCACCCCGGGGGTGAGGGAGAAGCGGCCGAAGTCGAAGGTGTCATTCACGAAAAGCGCCCAGTTCTCGTCATCGAACCTCTCACTGGCCGGGGCGAGATAATCCTCATCACGCTCCTGGTTGCTTTCGTAATCAAGGCCGGCGGTCAGCGAATGGGAGGCGAGATCCCAATTGACCCTGGTGGAGAGGAAGGTGGCGCGCTCCCCGTAGGACTGGTCATGCCAGACAAAACCCGGGTCGGAATAGAGGGAGCCCTGGGAATCAATTGCGTAGGTCTTATACCCGCCGTAAACCGTCCAGGTTAGGTGCTCGGCCAAGGGCACCTCCAGCGTGGCGGTGAACAGCCGGGTGGGGGTCTGCTGCATGAGCTGGAAATCGAAATCGCGGTGCTCCAGGTACTTACCATCCGGCTCGCTGTCCAGCGCAGTGACGGTGAAACGCAGGCCGCCGGGCCCGGTCACCGTGCCCTTGCCATAGACGGCCCGGTTGTCGAAGTAGCGGTTGCCGCCGATGCCGTCGGAGTTCTGGTCGGCGGCGGTCAGGTAGAAGCCGAAACTCCCCTCGGAACCGGAGAGCTCGGCCCGCAGGTCGCGGCTGTCCCACTCGCCGTAGGAACCGCTCACCATACCGCCCAGGGGCTTGCCCTCGGCCTGCTTGGTGACGATATTGATCACACCACCCAGGGCCGAACCCCAGGTGGAGGAGGCGGCACCTTTTATCACCTCGATCCGCTCCACCGCCTGCACCGGGATATTGACGAGAAAATTGATGGAGTTCGACATGTGGTTCATCCGCATGCCGTCGAACAGCACCAGCACATGCTCATAGTTGGAGCCGTGCAGGTAGACAGCGGACTGGATGCCGGCAAAATCGCGGGGCATGATGTCCATGAAGACACCGGGCACCAGGGCCAGGACCTCGTCGAGGGTATGCGCCCCCATGAGCTCGATCTCCTCGGCGGTGACCACGGTGACGTTCTCGGCCACCCTGCTGAGCGGCATGGGCCGGCGGCTGGGGGCCTCGACCAGGACATCGTGGGTGGCAAAGTACGAACTGACCGGGTCCGCCTCGACACCAGCGGCCACCACCGGCGCCAACAGGCTGGAACCGGCCATGAGGGCCAGCAGGCGGGAAAGGTACTTTTTTCCAGACATGAACAGGTTCTCCTTCCTCAAAATTGAAACAAAAACTCCCTGCCAATCGACGAACCAGCGACGAAAAGGCTTTTCCAACAAATTACGGGCAAAAAAACACCAGCAAACCAAGAGATCCTCCTTCTCCAGGCCATAAAAATCTTCTTTTCTACCCCATGAACAATGGTTCAGGCAAGCAGAACCTGCCTGCCCCGCACCCAGCCTTTCACCTTTCACCTTTTTCCTTTTGCCTTTCACCTTTCTTCTCCCAACAAACCCCTTTACGAACCTGCCAAAGCGTGGTAAAAAGCGAGCCTTCCCGACCACGTGGGCGGGTAGCTCAGCTGGATAGAGTGTTGGCCTCCGAAGCCAAAGGTCGCGGGTTCGAATCCCGCCTCGCCCACCATTTTTTTATAGTGAGAAGGAAGAAGGGAGAAGGAAGAAGTTAAAACCTTTTTCTCTCAGTCCTCAGCACTCGGTTCTGCCCCCCTTTCTCAGTCCTCAGCCCTGCTCTTTTCTCAGTCCTCAGTCCTCCGCCGCTCAGTCCTCACGCTTTTAAACTGCCACGCTGTGCCGCCGTCTTACCGGCTTTCTCTTTCTTTCTTCTTCCTTTTTCCTTTTCCCCTCTTGCTCTCCAATTGCCTTCTCGATCGCTTTCGGCTACTCTAACAGGGCCTGCGGAATCGGCTCTTTTCCATGCCTCTGCTTACCATCCGAACCCGAGGAGGTTTTTCCGTGCACCACCCCGAAGACGACACCATTGCCGCCCTCGAGGCCATGAAGCAGACCGCCCTCCAGGGAGGAGGCGAAAAGCGGATAGCGGCGCAGCACCAGAAGGGCAAGCTCTCGGCCCGGGAGCGGCTCGAGCTCCTGCTCGACGAGGGCTCCTTCGAGGAATTCGACCTTTTGAAATCCGGCCGGGTGGGCTGTGGCGGCGAGGAATACCCGGGCGACGGGGTGATCACCGGCCACGGCACCATCGGCGGCCGCGAGGTCTGCGCCTTTTCCCAGGATTTCACCATCCTCGGCGGCTCGCTGGGCGAGGCCCATTCCGACAAGATCTGCAAGATCATGGACCATGCGGTGCGGGTGGGCGCGCCGGTGATCGGCTTGAACGACTCGGGCGGCGCCCGCATCCAGGAAGGAGTGGATTCGCTGGCCGCCTACGGCGAGATATTTTCCCGGAACGTACTGGCCAGCGGCGTGGTGCCGCAGATCTCCTGCATCATGGGGCCCTGCGCCGGCGGCGCCGTGTACTCGCCGGCGATGACCGACTTCACCTTCATGGTGGACCAGACCTCCTATATGTTCGTCACCGGCCCCAACGTGGTGCGCACCGTCACCCACCAGGAGATCTCCTCGGAAGAGCTGGGCGGCGCCCGGGTGCACAACGAAACCAGCGGCGTGGCCCACTTTTCGCTACCGAACGACATCCTCTGTTTGCGCGAGGTGCGGCGGCTGATCAATTACCTGCCTTCGAACAACCAGCAAACCGCGCCGATCCTCGACCTCTCCGACCCGGCCGACCGAGAGGACCCTGCCCTCGACTTTTTGGTGCCGGCCAACCCCAACCTGAGCTACGACATGAAGATCCTCATCCACTCCATTCTGGACGGTGCGGAATTCATGGAGATCCAGGCGGGTTTCGCGAAAAACATCATCGTCGGATTCGGCCGCCTGGGCGGCCAGACCATAGGGCTCATCGCCAACCAGCCGGCGGTGCTGGCAGGAGTGCTCGACTCCAACGCCTCGGTGAAGGCGGCCCGTTTCGTGCGCTTCTGCGACGCATTCAATATCCCGCTGGTGACGCTCGTCGATGTGCCCGGCTTCATGCCCGGCCCCGAGCAGGAGCACGGCGGCATCATCCGCCACGGCGCCAAGCTCCTCTACGCCTTTGTGGAGGCCACGGTACCACGGATCACCGTGATTCTCCGCAAGGCCTACGGCGGCGCCTACGTGGTGATGAACTCGAAGCATATCCGCGCCGACGTCAACTTCGCCTGGCCCACCGCCGAGATCGCCGTGCTCGGCCCCAAGGGCGCGGCCCAGATCATCTACCGCAAAGAGATCCAGGAGGCCGAGAAGCCGGACCAGCTTCTGGCCCTCAAAACCGAGGAATACCGCCAGACCTTTGCCAACCCCTTCCTGGCCGCCCGTCAGGGTTACATCGACGACGTGATCACGCCGCGCACCACCCGCCAGCGCCTCATCCGCTCCCTGCAGTTCCTGGATTCGAAACGGGTGCGCAACCCGAAACGCAAGCACGGGAATGTACCGCTGTGAGGGAGAAGGAAAAAGGGAGAAGGGAGAAGAAAAGATGCCGGACAGGGAACTAATTGTTCTGAACTACTAATCATTTCTGGAACGGAACTGAAGAGTCGAGGAGCAGTGGGCAAAGGGGTTGCAGCCCTTCTTCCTTCTCCCTTCTTCCTTCTCCCTACAAAAAAAGCCATGTTCAAAAAAATCCTCATAGCCAACCGTGGCGAGATCGCCGTCCGGGTGATCAACACCTGCAGGAGACTGGGCATCGGCACGGTGGCCGTCTATTCCGAGATCGACAGCCGCTCCCTGCACGTGCAGGAGGCCGACGAAGCGGTGCTCCTGGGGCCGGCCCCTTCCGAGCAGTCTTACCTGGCGGCGGAGAAGATCATCGAGGCGGCATTGAGAACACAGTGCGAGGCCATTCATCCGGGTTACGGGTTTCTCTCGGAAAACGCCCGCTTTGCCGAACTGGCCGCCGAGGCGGGCCTTGTCTTCATCGGGCCGCCGCCTTCGGTGATCGCCACTCTTGGCGACAAGATCGCTTCAAAGCAGCTCGCCATGCAGGCCGGGGTGCCGGTGGTGCCGGGCCATGCCGAACCGGTGGTGGACGCGGCCGAAGCGGCCCGGGTCGCCGAAAAGATCGGCTACCCGGTGCTCCTCAAGCCGGCGGCCGGCGGCGGTGGCCGCGGCATGCGCATCGTGCACCAGCCGGATGAGCTGGCTGCCGCCCTCAAGGCCGGCCAGGACGAAACCCGCAAGGCATTC
>JBFHWX010000207.1:0-5703 GCA_041599275.1 Desulfobulbales bacterium
CCAGTACCAGCATGGTTACCATTGAGTTTTGCTCCTCATCGTTTAGTGGACCGATGCGGCACCCCGGGGCCGCGAAAGAGAACCATGGTACCCAAAGACGGTCTCCTTGGCAACCGTCATAAAGCTTGACCTGGAAGCGGCCTCGGTGTTTTATTACAGGTCTTTTCAGTGACCAGAAAACATGGCACATGACAGACCTGCGCTTGCCGCAAACGGCGTTCAGGTCTGGGGTGCGACGGGTACCATCCCGGGGGATCAGCAATGGCAGAGATCAAAAGCACCATGGAGATGGTGCTGGAGCGGGCCGCCCGCATGGGCAGTGCCTCGCCTGAGGAAATGGAGTCCGAGCAGCGGCAGAAGGCCGGCATGCGGCTCGGTGCCGACTATGTTGCCGGCAGGCTTGACGATCTGGGCGCCGCCCTGGCCGATGTCCAGGCGGATCGAGAGCTGCGCGGCGGCTTGCTAAAAGTTTTGCTTCGCCAGGTGGTGCTGCCCCGGGATGAGGAAACGGACGGCTTCGAGCGTGTGCTCAAGGGCTTTCTGGTGCTGGGCAATGGCCGGCAGGACCTGCTGCCGGTTCTCGGCGAGATCCAGCAGCTCGTCGAGGGCTACGTCAGCCACCGGCGGGAACTGCGCCAGCAGCTGGAAGCGGCCATCAGCCAGCAGCTCGAGCAGATGGCCGCCATGCAGGGGGGCAAGTCCGAATATGCCGGCTTCGGCGGCCGGATCGATCCCAAAATGCATCCCAAGTACAACGAGGAGTGGACCAGGCTTTCCACCGAGCTCAGCAGCCAGTACGGCCGGGCCCTGGAGCAGCACAAGAACTATGTGGCAAGCCTGCTGGCCAGCGGTTGATCGAGCCCGGTTGGCCAAGGAAACGATCCCATGGAACTGGAAATCTTCCTCGAAATGAGCGAGGCCGGGCCGCAGGAGACGGAGGTGGTGGAGAAGCGGTTTCTCGACTGGCACGCCGAAGGAGCGGAAATCCGTTACGACAAAGTCTGTTTCGGGCGGCTCACCCGGCTCGACCGCCCCTTTTCCTTTCTGGTGGATATCGGCGAGGCAGACCCCCTGGAAGTGATCCGCGACCTGCACGCCCGCCTCTACCGTTTCGGGGCCAAGGTCTTCGTGCATTTCATCCCGTCATGAGCAAGGAAGCCGTCCTTCACCGGCTGCGCCGGGCCATGGGCCGCCGCGGCCTCGATGCCCTTCTTGTCAGCCAGCCGGAAAACCGCAGGTACCTGAGCGGGTTCACCGCCCATGACATGTCGCTTGCCGAAAGCTCCGGCTGTCTGCTGCTTCCCCGCAAGGGCACGCCCCTGCTGCTCACCGATTCTCGCTACCAGCTGCAGGCCGAGCGAGAGGCCGCCGGTTTCGAGGTGGTGCTCTATCCGGCCGGCCTGCACGCCCGGCTCTCTTCTCTTCTCAAGAGACTCGCCATCCGCCGCCTCGGCTTCGAGGCCCGGGCCATGCTCTACGCAAGCGGCGTCAAGCTCGACAAGCTCTGCCGGGCTGCCGGCGGCGAGGCGGTGCCGCTTCTGGAGTTCATCGAAAAGGAACGGCTCTGCAAGACCGCCGACGAAATCGATCTCATCCGCCGCTCGGTGGCCCTCAATGAACGGGTTTTTCAGGAGGTTTTCGCGACGCTGAGGCCGGGCATGAGCGAGCGGGAAGTGAGCCGGCGCATCGAATTCGCCATGCTGGAGCATGGAGCCAGCGGTCCCTCCTTCGAGACCATCGTCGCCGCCGGCCCCAACGGCGCGCTGCCCCATGCGGTGCCCGGCGAGCGGCCCATCGGCGAGGGCGAGCCGGTGATCATCGACATGGGCTGCAAGCTCGACGGCTACTGCTCCGACATGACCCGTACCGTCTGCCTGGGCCGGCCCGATGAAAAGTTGCTCTTTCTGCACCGCCTCGTGCGCCGGGCCCAGAAAGCAGGCCTCGAACGGGTCCGGGCCGGGGTCACCGGCCGCGAGGTGGACCGGGCCGCCCGCCAAGTGATCGCCGCGGCGGGCTACGGGAAAAATTTCGGCCACGGTCTTGGCCACGGCGTGGGCCTGGCGGTGCACGAAGCCCCCGGCCTCAACCGCCGCAACCGCAGAAAGCTGCAGGCCGGCATGGTGGTCACCGTCGAACCTGGCGTCTACCTGCCCGACTGGGGCGGCATCCGTCTCGAAAACATGGTGGTGGTCACCGACGACGGTTGCGAGATTCTCAATCAGGACACCACCATGCTCGATCTGTAGGCCCGGGCCCGGAGCCGCCGGCCGCAACCCAAACGGGGACCATCACATGGGCGCCATCAAGAAATTCTTCGTTCTCGACACCAACGTTCTCCTGCACAACGCCGAGGCCATCGATTCTTTCGCCGACAACACGGTGGTGCTGCCGATGACCGTGATCGAGGAGCTCGACAAGTTCAAGAGCCGCAACGACGAACTGGCCCGCAATGCCCGGGGCGTTATCCGCCACCTCGACGCCCTGCGGGCCAAGGGCAACCTGGGCCGCGGCGTCAAGCTCGACGGCGGCGGCGACCTGCGCATCTTCATCGAGAAGGACAACATCATCAACACCGGCATGGACATTGCGGTGCCCGACAACCGCATCCTGGCGGTGGCCTACACCCTGCACTCCCAGAACAAAAAGGTCATCTTCGTCTCCAAGGACATCAACGCCCGCCTGAAGGCCGACGCCCTGGGCATCGAGGTGATGGATTTCGAGAAGCAGACGGTGAACCTCGACGAGCTGGAAACCGGGCACCGGGACATCACCGTGCCCGGCGCCCTGGTGGACGAGTTTTTCCAGAAGGAAGTCATCGAGATACCCGACGCCCGTTTCTTCCCCAACCAGTTCGTGCTCCTGGTCGACGAGGGTAACGACAAACACACGGGGCTTGGCCGGGCCATAAGCGAAACCACCCTCGCCCACCTCAACAGCATGTACGACTCGGCCTGGAACCTCCGGCCGCGCAGCAAGGAGCAGCGCATGGCCTTCGAGCTCCTGCTCGACCCGGCGGTGGAGCTCGTCACCCTGGTGGGCCAGGCCGGCACCGGCAAGACCCTCATCGCCCTGGCCGCCGGGCTCGAATGCACCCAGCGCTTCGACCGCTACGAGAAGATGCTGGTCTCCCGGCCGGTCATCCCCATGGGCAAGGACATCGGCTACCTGCCCGGCACCAAGGACGAGAAGCTCGCTCTCTGGATGCAGCCCATCTTCGACAACCTGATGTATCTGATGAGCGGCAGCAGCTCCGGCAAGACCAAGACCGCGGCGGAGGACGGGCCCGGGGTGCGGCAGAAGATGGAAAAGCTGCTGCGGGACAAGGAGGTGGAGCTCGAGGCCCTTTCCTATATCCGTGGCCGCTCCATCCCCCGGCAGTACGTGATCGTCGACGAGGCCCAGAACCTCACGCCCCACGAGGTGAAGACCATTATCAGCCGGGCCGGCGAGGGCACCAAGATCGTGCTCACCGGCGACCCCTACCAGATCGACAACCCCTACCTCGACTCGCGCTCCAACGGCCTCACCTACACCGCCGAGCGCCTCAAACACCATTCCATCCACGGCCACGTCACCCTGCAGAAGAGCGAGCGCTCGACGCTGGCCGGCATCGCCGCCAAATATCTGTAAAGAAGACCGGCGACGAAGGAGCTTCTTGTGCCATGCGCCAGTACCTGATCGACGACCTGACCCGCGAGGAGCGGGCCAACATCGAAAGTTTTCTGAAAAGAACCCTGCAGCCCGCCGCCATCGAGGGGCTTTTCTGGCTGCCGGTCCCCCCCGACCTCTGGAGCGCCGCCCAGCAGGGCCACGACTCCTGCGGTCCCTTTCATTTCGCGGTGGAGCTGGCCGAGGACTCGCTGCGCTTCGAGTTTTTGGTGCGCAGCGAAACGAACCTGCACTGCTCCTGCATCGCCTACGCAACGCCGGCCCAGCGCCAGTTCGTGCTGAACTACATCGACCGGTTGCTCGAAGAGGAGCTGATCAGGGCCTGAAGGGACTGCGGCGGCTGGCGGATCAGTCGGAGAGCCGGTAGGTGGCCGGAATCTGGTCGAGGCCGGTGACGCAGACGTTGAGATCCTTCAGGATGCCGTCCTCGATGGAATAGATCCAGCCGTGCACGGTGAGGGAGCGCCCCTCCTTCCAGGCGTTCTGGACGATGGTGGTGTGGCAGACGTTGGCCACCTGCTCGGTGACGTTCAGTTCGCAGAGCAGATCGGATTTTTCCTTGTCGCTCAGCCCTCTGAACTTTTCCCGGTGGATCCGGAGCACGTCCTTGATGTGGCGCAGCCAGTTGTCTATGAGGCCGTGCTCGGCGTTGCCGAGAGCCGCCTCGACGCCGCCGCAGCCGTAATGACCGCAGACGATGATGTGCTTGACCTGCAGCACGTCCACGGCGTACTGGATGACCGAGAGGCAGTTGAGATCGGTGTGCACCACCACGTTGGCGATATTGCGGTGCACGAAGATCTCGCCGGGCAGCAGATCGACGATCTCGTTGGCCGGCACCCGGCTGTCGGCGCAGCCGATCCACAGATACTCGGGATTCTGCTGGCCGGAGAGGCGGCTGAAGAATTCCGGGTCGGACTTCTTGATGGCGGCCGCCCAGTTGAGGTTGTTGAGAAAGAGATGTTTGAGAACCTTCAAATCGTACCCCGCTTTCGGGTCAGAGGGTCAAGGCCGGGGGGCAGGGCCCCCCGAAGAGGAGTTCTTAGAAATTCTCGTTGATCCGGATCTCCGCCCGGCTACGCAGGAACTGGACCCAGGCCTGCAGCAGCGCCGCCTCCTCGGCGGCCTGCACCTGCTGCCGGAGCTCTTCTTCCTGGCCGGCAAAGGCGGCCTCGTCCGGCACCTGTTTTTCCTTGAGCCGGAAGACATACAGGCCAGCCGTGCCGGCTGCCACCGTTTCCGGATAGGGGGCCGCTTCAGTCAGCCGGAAACCGGCATCCAGCAGGGCCGGCGGCAGCGGCTCCTGGCTGTTTTCCATAAACTCGCCGCTGCGGCCGACAAAGCCGCTCTCGCGCACCTCCACCCCCCGGGCTTTCAGGGCGGCGGCGAAGTCGTCGTTGCCGGCAGCCTGAGCGGCGCGCAGTTCAGCCAGCAGTTCGTCGGCGGTTTTCCTGGCCAGTTCTTCGCTCTTCTCCGCCACCAATTCCTCCTTCACCTGGCTGCGCACCTCATCGAAAGGAGCGGTGGCCGGCTCCACCAGATCGGCGGCCAGGGCGATGGCGTAGCCGGAGGCGAGCTCGATGAGGGAGCTGAGCTCCCCTTTCTTGAGAGCGAAAACCGCGGTGACAAAGGCGGGATCGTTGGCCAGGGTGGGGTCTGCGAGGCCGGCGCCCGGTTCCCGGCGGCTGAAAAAATCGCTTTCTTGCAGTTGGGCGCCGCTGGCCTCGCTGTATTTTTCGAGGCTGCCGGCCAGGATGATCTGCTCGTAGGCTTCACTGGCCCTCTGGAAGCCGGCCCGCCTGCCCTCTTCCTTTACGAGGGTGTCCCTGATGCCGGCGGCGGCTTCTGCCAGCGGCGTGACCGCCTCGGGCTCAATCTTTTCGAGCTTGATGACGTGGAAGCCGAAATCGGTCAACACCACATCGCTCACCTCGCCTTCTTTCATGCCGAAGACCACCTCTTCGAAGGGCGGGACCATCATGCCGCGTCCGAAGAAACCCAGGTCGCCGCCCTGGGAGGCGGAACCGTCCTCGG
>JBFHWX010000208.1:0-5565 GCA_041599275.1 Desulfobulbales bacterium
GCCGCCGTCGGTTTCCGCGAGGTCTATCTTCTCGCTGGGGTCGAGGTAGTCGCCGTCGTCGTTGCGGTCGATCCAGACTTGTATGCTACTTGGCGCCTGGTTGTCGGCATCGGTGTACCTGATCCGGAAACTGAAACCGGAGCCGCCACCACCGCTGTTGGGGTTGACCCCGTCCGCCTGGTAACCGGCCTCGCCGGTCCAGGCCAGGACCGGAGCGTTATTGGCGATGGTCAGGGTGTTGGCGGACGGGTCGGTGGGCGCACCAGTGGCGTCGTCCGGCCCGTCGGTGGCGTAGAAACGGTAGGCAAGGGTGCCGTCGCCGGCCCGGTTGAGGCTCAGGATGCGGCGGTAGAGCTTGCCGTCGGAGACGTCCATGTCCCCGGAGTCCACACCGTACATGTCGTATTTTTCGCCGGCATCGAAGGTGCCGCTGTCATCTTGGTCGACCCAGACCTGGATGGCGCGCGGCATCTGGTAGTTGGCGTCGGTGTACGTGACCCGGAAGGTGAAATAGTCGCCACCCTGGCCGCTGTCCGGCTCGACGCCGTCGGCCACGAAGCCGGCCTCCCCGGTCCAGGACAGGACAGGCGCCACCTGGGCGCCCGGCGGCGAGCGGTCGTACTTGACATAATTGCCGCCGTGGCAGTTGCCGCAGACGTTGCCGGCGCTGGCGCCGTACCACACCGTGCGGTTGCTGGCCGACAGCAGCACGTAGTTGGTGGGTGGATCGATGGGCCAGGGCGGGTTGTAGACGGTGGTGGCGTTGCCGTACCACATGACCAGCCCCGGCTCGCGGCCGACGAGTTTGCCGTCGCGCACCATGGAGTGCTGGGTGGAGCCGTGCACGTTGTGGCAGGTGACGCAGGTGATCCGGCTGTCGAAGCCGCCTGTCCAGTCGGAATCATAGCTCAGGTTGACAAAATCGAGATGATACTCGTGCAGGTTGACCGGCAGGGGCTTACCGGAATTCCAACCAGAACCGATGTTGGTGTCGTCCCGGAAACGGGTGGTCACCAGATCGGAGCCGGTGTTATCGACCAGGTACATATTCGGGTCGTGGCAGGCGAAGCAGAGCTGGAAATCATCACTGTCCAGCGGCAACTGGTCTTCGCGCGGGATGTTCAGAGGAGCCCAGCCGCTCACGGTTTTCAGCCGGAAGCCGGCAGCATAGTTGTCGCTGCCGCTCGAGTAGGTGCGCGCGTCGCCGTCGACGTGCGCCGTGGTCAGGTCGTGGCAGTCCTCGCAACCGGTGCCGGCACCGTAAACCAGGCCGCCGGAGGACGGGTAGGTGCTGCCGGAACCGACGCCGTGGCCGGTTTTATAAAAACCCCAGCCAACTCCGTAGGGAAAAGCGCCGTCCTCGTCGCCCACCACGTTGGGCGCCGACACCGCCTGGACCACCGAAGGCGCTTCATCGTGGCAGGTGGCGCACCACTTCTGCTTGCCGCTCGCGAGGGTCGAATCGTTGGTGGCCAGGTAGGCGCCGGTGCTCCAGATGTTCTTGGCCCCCAGCACCGGATCGTTCACCCCGTCATAGGTGCCGCCAGGCGAATGGCAGGGGTTGCAGACATCGGTCTCGTCCAGAGTGTAGACGCCATCGCCGTTGGAGTCGGTGCCACTCTTGAAGGCCGGGAAATTATCGGTGTCGTGACAGCCGTTGCAGCCGATGTTCGGGCCCTTCAGATCGTCGGCGTCGTTTTCGGTGGGGGTGGAGTGGCTCTGCACCGAGCCCCGGCCCTCGCTGAACAGGCCCGGTTCGTAATCGTAGCCCGCGTCGTGGCCGTGGCAGGAGTCACAGCCCGAGCCACCGGCGCCGCTACCGTGGGCAAAGCCGTTGTCGTGCAGGTGGCAGTTGGCGGTGCAGTTCTGGCCGGAATAGTGATTGGCGCGGGTGCCGTCGTTGCGCCAGTGGTTGGCCTGGGTATGACAGACCTGGCAGATGCCCGTTGGGGTGGGGTCGACCTGGGTGCCGGACTCGTCGTAGGCGAAACCATAGGCCCCTGAGTTGTCGAAAAATTTGGCATATTTGTCGCTCCCGGAAAAACCGATCACCTGCTTGATGAACTGGCCGTAGAGGATGCCAAAGGAGGTGGGCGGGGCAACGTACTTGTAAAGCGGCCCGACGTTGCCCTCCACCGTGACCGTGGCGCCATCCATGGCCACCACCGGATAGTTGTAGGCGGTGCGCCCGGTGCTGGGCAGGATCACGCTCCGCCGCTCCGGTGAAGTCTTCTCGACGATGCCGGAGGCGTCCCAACCACTCTTGAAGCTCACCCCCGAGACGGCGAGCACGCTCACCGGCCGCAGCAGGGAGCCCCCAGCACCGAGCTTGGCCTGGCATTCCTCCTCGCCTCCGTCCTGCACCAGGTCAGCGTTGAGATCGTCGTAGCAGAAATAGCCGGTGACCGTACCGCGGGCCAGGTAGAGATCCGCTGCGTGACTGCCTTTCCAGAGTTTCTGGCGCTGGTTGTGGGGATCGTGGCAGTCGGTACACTGGGTCTGCCAGACCCCGTGCCGGGTGCTGGTGTTGGCACTCGAGTGGGCGATGGCCAAGGGAGCGGCGGTGCCGGTATAGGGCGGCGCCACCTCGCCGTGGCAGTTGGCCATGCAGAAGGCGTTGATGTCGGCAGACGCCACCCACAGGGGCGAGTTGGGTACGCTGGAGTCGTGGCAGGAACCGCAGGAGATGTTGTTGGAGTCGTTGTGCGGCGCGTCGATGGCCGCAAAAACGGAAACACTGAAAAAAATGGCAACAACAGGCAGCGCGCAGCGATAGAACCGTTTCAAACCCCCTCCTCACCCTGCCCCCACCCTCTCTTGCTCCTGGTTCGTTGCGGCAAGGCTCGACTCCTCTCGTGACCGGCAAGGCCGAAAAGCACATAAAGAGGCTGATAACGTGAGGCAGGAGGCATTCCCCATGCCTCGCGCCTCTGCTCTCAATGGCTTTCAGGCTCTTCTCTCCTCTTCCGTGAAATGTACCAGGAACACCCAGGAGGTGCCACAAAGTTCCATGGACAAATTGTCGCACCTGGACTCACGCCAAACAGTTCTCTTCCCGAAAGGCGCCTGCCACGCCAGAGATCAGGATCAAGACACCCTGGCTACACGGTGCAGGCCTTCTCAACCTTGACCGAATGGCAGGTGCCGTTGGCGCCCCCCCTCGACCCGTTGTCGCCGATACCAAAGCGGTTCCACCTGGAGGCGACACTTGCTGTGGGTTTGGGTGCACGGCGCGCCGCAGGAAAAACCAGCGGCTCACTCGACGCAACTCCCGCCCCCGCCATCGGCCCTGCAGCGGGCCAGCACGTCCGCCGGCTGCAGAACAAAGTCATACACCGCCACATTGTCCAGGGTGCCGGCATACCTGTTGTTCGTGGCGGCCGTGCCGAAATCGAAAAGCGTGCTGCCGGTGACCGGGTTGGTGCCTAAAATGGAGATATCGACCCACCGTCCTTCATACTTGCCATTATTGTAGACCTTCATGACATTGTTGGCGCGGTCGACGGTCCACACAAAATGGCCCCAGGTGCCGCGGGGAATGCTGCTGGCGTAGAGAGAGACGCGGTGCGGCCACTGCCATTCGGGATTGAGAAAAGCTCCTTTTGTCCCATCGTTGAGGAACAGCCCTGGCGGCACCGGCGTATCGGTATCCACCCAGTGGGCGATGCCGAAGCCGACCCCCCGGTAGGCGTCGCCCTTGCCCATGCTCCAGGAGGGATTTATCGCGCCGGTGGGGAATTTGAGCCAGACCGAGATGCTGAAGTCGCCAGCATGGTTGTCGAGGATATTGGCAACGGTGGCGGTATTGAAACCGTTGAAGGCAAGGGCGCTGCCGCCGCCGATCCCCGTGGTCCAGTTATCAAAGCCGGCAACAGTGGCGGTGTTCTTCCCCGCCTCGTCCGCCGCCGTGGTGCCGCTGCCGTCTTCCAGCCGCCAGTAGCCCTGGTAATCGCAGACGTTGCCGATGCCGTCGCCGTCGAGATCGGCCTGGTCCGGGTTGTGCTCGAACAGGCAGTTGTCCGCTCCATCGGCCACGCCGTCGCCGTCCACATCGGCGGACACGCACTGGCCCAGCTCCAGGCAGCGCTTGAGGATCTCCACCCGGGTCAGGGCCTTGCTGTAAATCGCCACTTCATCGACAACGCCGGTAAAAGCCCCATAGGGGCCGGCACCCAGTTGGGTCGGGGCAAAAACATTGTCCTTGGGAGAAGCCAGGCCGGTGTGGGCCAGGTGGCCATTGAGGTAGATCCTGGCCAGTTTTCCGGTATAGGTCACCACCACATGGTTCCAGCCCGTGCCGATCTCGGCGGGAGATGGATCGTAGACTGCTACCGCCGGCATATAGGCCGCGCTGTGCTCATACACGGAAATCCCGTTGGTGGCCATGGAGATGCCGGCGCCGGCCCCGGTGCCGGCCACGTGATTGGCGCCGAACAGGTACTTCTGGCCGCTGATACCACCGGTGCCGGCGGTGGACCTGGGATCGATCTCATGGGCAGCGGAGGTCTTGACCATGGCCTCGATGGTGAAGGTGTTGGCCGGCGTGCCATCGGCGTAGCTCCAGAACATGTCGTCGTTGATGCCGTCCAGCAGCAGCCCCTGGCCGTGGCCAGTGAAGCCCGCGGTCAGGCCGGCGCCGTTGCGCAACTGGCCGTTATTGACCCCCTGGGCATCGTTCACGGTGGCGCCGCTTACACTGTCAAAGGTGTATTTGCTGATCAGGCTGGTGGTCACAAAGGAGGTTTCCGCCGAATAGGCCGACCACTGCCCCTTGCTGTCCTGATAGCGGACCCGCCAGTAGTAGCGGGTATTGAGATTCAACCGTGCGGCAACGGTGTATTCGCTGACCGCCCCGGCGGCATAGGTGGTGTAATTTTCCTGGTCGGCGCGGCGCAGTTGCCATTCGCTGGCCTGGTGGGTGTCCGCCGCGTCGGCATCGGCAAAGGCCGAGGCAACCAGGGTCACGGAACGGGCCACATCCAATGCCCCTGCCGCCGGAGTCTGGTTCACCGGCCGGGCCGGCACCGCATTGGCCAGGATGGTGAAGCCGGTCTCCGTCGAGTAGTACGACCAGATGCTATGGTTGTCCAGGTAGCGAACCTTCCAGTAATAGGTAGCCCCGGAGGTCCAGGAGAAATCCGGGTCATGGCTGTTGCTTGCGGCAACCGCGCCGCTGTCGTAGAGCAGGTTGGCGTTAAATGCATCCCCTGCGGCCGAACTGATCAGCCACTGGCTGGCCTGGTGGGTATCGCTCGGCTCCGCATCGGAAAAGGCCGAGGCGGAAAGGGTCGGCGGCTGGAACACCCCTCCCGCCCCGTTGGCGGGGGAAGCGTTCACCGGGGTATCCGGGCGGGTGGGGTTGGGGACGGCCGGTTCGTCCCGATAGTATCTTGAGGGAGAAGCGCCATGACACCAAGAGCATGGTTCGACCGCACCAGGCCCCTCGCCATAGTCGCCGGTCCCATCGGTGCCGGTGGTAAAATTCAGCTCACCCTTGGTCATACGGACCGTGGGCGTGGTGTTGTCGGCCTTTGCCTCGCCGTGGGGGTTGTGGCAGCCCATGCA
>JBFHWX010000209.1:0-5481 GCA_041599275.1 Desulfobulbales bacterium
CCCAACTCCCCCCCCAGAACGTGCGGCCGGCAAGGGTTTTCTTCCCCTCTCTTCCCCTCCTCCCTTCCCTTGCCGGCCGCGCCCCTTCCCCCAAGGAAGGAAACGTCCCCTAATTACCGGCCAGGGCCAAGAAGAATCCTGTTCCCACTCCCCAGCACAGCACCAGCACCGTGGCGACGACGCAGAGCCAGGCGAGCTGCTTGTCGAGAAAGCTCTCCCGCCGCCGCTCGCTGTAACCCAGCAGCAGGCCGAGCAGCGCCCCGGCCGCCATGCCGCCGCCGTGCCCCCAGTTGTTGATGTTGGGCACGAAGAACCCGAAGACGAAGAGCCCGATGGCCCAGCCGCCGATCTGGCTGTATACCGCCTGCCCGTAATGGCCGCCGCGGCTCTTGCCGAAATAGAGGGCAGCACCGATCAAGCCGCAGACCGAGGCCGAAGCGCCGATGGTGAAAGGCACCCCGGCCAGCAGCGAGACGAAGAAGCCGGCCACGCCACTCAGCGTATAGAGCGCGAACATACGGTGGCCGCCGTACTCCTGGATAATCAGCGGCCCCAGTTGTTTGAGAGCGATCATGTTGAAGAAGATGTGCAGCAGCCCGCCGTGCAGGTAATTGGCGGCCAGAAGCGTCCACCAACGGTCGAAACGGCCAATGGGCAGGGTGCCGGTGGCGCCCAGCAGAAAGAGGCCCTGCTGGGAGGGGGAAAAAAAGCTGAAGGGGTTCATGGTGGTCCGGCCGAGTCCCTGGGAAAGGAGAAGGGAGAGCACGAACATGAGCACATTGGCGCCGATCAGGATTTTGATCAGCAGATCGCCGTCGCTGAGGCCCCGGGCCAGGACGGTGTGCTTCCAGACGGCGCCGGGACTCTTCAGGCCGCAGTATGGGCAATGCCCGACCTGCCGGCTGACCAGGCGCCGGCAGTTGGGGCAGAGCAGAGAGCTTCTGTTTCGTGATTCCATAAATTCTCACGCAATGCAGCCGGCAACGTGCCTGCCGCCGGCCTCGGTATTGGTTTGCCGCTTGTGGCGGCCGCTCTGCTTTTTTTGAGGGAACCGAAGAAATACCCTCTTTTTCCCGGAAGGTAAAACGGAATATAGTATCCGGCACCGGCCAAAGACGGCGGCAACCGGCCCCGGTCCTTTTATCCCTTCAGGAGAACAGCATGCTGAAAACAAATTCGAAAAAACTCGTCTGCCAGTCGGTGATCGGCGAGATCACCTCGCCGCTCGGCGGCATCAACCCCTACCGCATCAACCCCGAGGGGCACTCCGACGTCTACCCCGGGGTGGGCGGCATCACCTACAATCTGCGGGTCGGCGATCCGGCCTGCGGCCTCTTTGCCGACCACGTGGAGCCCGGCGTCTCGATCAGCAACTTCACCCAGCACCAGGGCCAGCCCGGCCCCAACCGGGCACTGAATCTCTTCTCCTGCGCCGGCAACCTGGCCACCATCGTGAGCGGCGAGGCCAAGGGCGAAAAGGGCCGGGTCACCGGCAAGCACGGCGGCATCGAGCACGTGCTGGTCGACTTCGCGCCGGAGATTCTGGAAAAACTGGTGATCGGCGACAAGATCCAGGTGCGGGCCTTTGGCTGCGGCCTGCAGTTCGAGGAGTTGCCGGGCATCAAGGTGCTGAACCTCGACCCGGGCCTGGTGGAAAAAATTCCGTTCAAGAAACTTGCCGGCGGCCGCCTCGAGGTGCCGGTGGCCCACACGGTGCCGGCGCGGATCATGGGCAGCGGCATCGGCGCCGCCCACAGCAACTCCGGCGACTACGACATCCAGCTCTTCGACCAGCCCACCGTAGAGGAGTACGGCCTTGCCGGCCTGCGCCTCGGTGACTTCGTGGCGATCACCGACGCCGACGCCACCTATGGCAGGATCTACCGTACCGGAAGCATGGTGATCGGCATCGTGGTCCATTCCGACTGCGTGCTGGCCGGCCACGGCCCCGGGGTGATGGTGGTGATGTCCTCCCGGGACGGGCTGATCGTGCCAAAGACCAGCAAGCAGGCGAACCTCGCCCATTATTTCAAAAAACTCGGCTGACCAGGCCTGTGACCGAAAAAAAACGGCACCGGGCCGGTGCCGTTTTTTTGTTGCCGCGGCCCTGCCTGCTCAGCGCTGGTCCAGGTGGCCCTCCCGCAGCAGCCGGAAATCGCCGGTGGTGGGATCGAGGTCGTAGATGTTGAAGTTGTAGCGGATGTCGAAGCCCTCGTAGTGCACCGCGAAGTTGAGCGAGGCGGAACCACCCTCCAGCGACCGGATGCGGTGAAAGACCCGGCGGGGCCAGACCAGCATGGCCGAGCCGTCGTAGAGCACCTGGCCGTGCCGCCGGATCTGCTCCGGAGTGACCTCGAAGGTTTCCACCCGGCCGTGGTTTTTCTCGAAAATATCCACCACCCGGGTGCCGGCCAGAACGATGAGGTTGTCGTCCTGGGCCGGATGCATGTACCAGGGCCGCTCGACCCCGGCCACCGGCCCCGGCGACACGGCGCCGCCCCGGTGGATCACCCGGTCGATGGCGGCGATCTCCCCCATGGCGGCCCGCGGCACGAAGTCGAAGCTCACCCCCTCGGTGCGCCGGAAGGGAGTGAGGGGGATGATCCGGTAGAAGTTGGGAATTTCCTGAAATATTTCGTAATCAGCCACAACGCGCCTTCCTTTGCCGGCTTTCGCCGGTGTTGTTTCCCAATAGAGCCTCTTGCAAAGAAAACATCTCCTCCGACCGGTTACAATTCCCCGTGCGGCGTCTTCCCTGCTCAGGAGATTTTTTCCTCGGGCTCGCCACGACGTTCATTCCGTAAGAAGCTCAATAGAGATAAAAGAATGCCACAAACAGAGTGGCCAGCGCCGCCATCGAACCGACGGAGAGCGCCCCCACCGCCATGCGCCGGTAAAATTTCTGGCGAACGAGGGCGGTTTCCGCCTCGCCGCCAGTGGGCCAGAAGGGCCCGGCCGCAAGCCAGAGCAGATGGGCCGGGCCGTTTTCGGCAAAGCGGGCCAGTCCCCGGGCCAGCCCCTGCACCACCAGCCGGTCCACCGCCGCGTTCAGGCCGTTCAATAACCGGTCCGCTCCCCGGTAGAACAAACTGCCGCCCCGGCGGTAGAACCAGTCGGTGTCGAGGGCGATGGTGTCGGTGCGCTTAAGCAGCGGCAGAAAGAGAAAGAAAACCAGGGCCGAAAACATCAGGAGCTGGAGTTGGGTGGTGACATGGCCCACGGTATAGGCTTGGTACGGCTCCATTTGGTAGGGCAGGATGGCGTGCAGGGGCTGGGGGTAGACCCCCAGGAAAATGCAGATAAAGGCCAAGAAACCCATGGCCAGCAGCATGGAGCGCGGCGCCTCGGCGGGCCGCAAACCCTGGTCCTTGGCAAAGAACACGAAGTAGGGGAACTTGATGCCGGCGTGCAGGAAGACGCCGGCCGAGGCGATCTCCAGCACCAGCCAGGCCCAGACCAGATGCTGGTGCACCGCTCCCTCGATGATCAGGGTCTTGGTGGTGAAGCCGCTGGTCCCCGGAAACGAGGAGATGGCGAGCGCCCCAATGGTGCCGAAAAGAAGGGTCCAGGGCATGGTCTTGTAGAGGCCGCCCAAGTCCGTGCACTTGCTCTTGCCGGTGCGGTAGAGCACGGCGCCCGCCGACATCCAGAGCAGGGCCTTGTAGATGATGTGGGCAAAGGCGTGGGCCGCGGCGCCGTTCAAGGCCACGGCGGTGCCGATGCCGGCGCCGGTCACCATGAAACCTACCTGGTTGATGATCGAGTAAGCCAGGATGCGCCGCATGTCGTTTTCGAGAAGCGCATAGATGATGCCGTAGAGGGTCATCAGGCAACCGATGACGATGAGGATCTCCCAGCCCGGGAAGCCGCGCAGCAGGGTGTAGACCGCGGTCTTGGTGGTGTAGGCCGAGAGAATGACGCCGCCGGTCACCGTGGCTTCGGGGTAGGCGTCGGAGAGCCAGGCGGAAAACGGCGGCGCCGCGGCGTTCACCAGGACGCCGGCCA
The DNA here is from genome assembly GCA_041599275.1 of Desulfobulbales bacterium. Lineage (GTDB taxonomy): Bacteria > Desulfobacterota > Desulfobulbia > Desulfobulbales > BM004 > JBFHWX01. The sequence goes on from JBFHWX010000209.1 coordinate 4,006, forward strand.
GCATCAGCCAGGCGGCCAGCGTCCGCTCGACCATCGGGTCGAAGGTCACCGAGCCCGTGGTGTGGATGTGGAGAACGATGCCGGCCAGCAGACAGAGGCCGCCGGCCAGGTGGACGAGCACGTAACGCATGCCGGAGGCGAGCGCTTTTTCGGTGCGGCGGGCGAGGATCAGGAAGGTGGAGGCCACCGCCATCACCTCCCAGTAGAAGTAGAACGACACCAGATCGCCGGCAAAGACCGCGCCGAGTGCGCTGCCGATATAGAAGAGCGCCGCCAGGTGCTGGCCGCTCTCCTTCACGTAGAAGGCGTAGACCATGGCGGCAAAGGCGTTCAGGGTAAAGATGTAGCCGAAAATTCTGCTCAGTTTATCGACCCGCAGCAGGGTGAGGTCGTGGCCGAAGAACTGCACCTGCCAGGAAAGCCCCTCGGGCAGCCGGGCGATGTAGAAAAAGGCCAGGGCCGGCAGCAGGATCACGTACCAGCGGCGCAGGGAGGCCGGCAGCACGGGCACCAGCAGCGCGCCCACCAGGAGCAGCCAGGCCGGCGGCGGCAACTCAATCATAGTAGTCCACCTTCCGTTTCAGGAAAAAGCCGAGGCCCTTGGCGATCAGGATAAGCAAGGCGCAGGCCACGAAACCCAGCACCGCCGCAAAGCCGAAAAAGCCGTCGAAGGAAAAATGGGGGTGGCGCTCGATGAAGAGTTCCGGCACCAGGGTCAGGCCGCACACCGCCCAGAGCAGAATCCAGAGAATGCGGATGGCGCCCGGCCGTTCGAGAAAGGACTGTTTTTCACTGGAATTCACGGTTCGCTCCCTAGAGGCCGACGGCCAACTCGGCCAGTTGCCGGAAGAGGTCGGGGTAGAAGAAGAGGGCCACCGAGCCCACGGCGGTGACCACCAGCGGCACCAGGCACCAGAGCGGCGCCTCGGCCACCTCGCCGGCGGCAAACAAACTCTGTTCCTCGGTGCAGAAAAAGGCGCGGTAGACGATGGGCAGAAAATAGGCGGCGTTCAAAAGCGAGCTCAAAAGCAGCACCACCAGCATGGCGGTCTGGCCCGCCTCGAGGGTGCCCTGCAGCAGGTACCATTTCGAGAAAAAGCCGCCGGTGGGCGGCAGGCCGATGACCGACAGGGAGCCGATGAAGAAGGCGGCCATGGTCACCGGCATGCGGCGGCCGAGCCCCACCATCTCGGAGATGTACTTCTTGCCGGTGGCCACGAAGATGGCGCCGGCGCAGAAAAAGAGGGTGATCTTGCCGAAGGCGTGCATGCCGATGTGCACCAACCCGGCGGTCATGCCCTTTGGGGAGAGCAGCGCCGCGCCGAGCACGATGTAGGAGAGCTGGCCCACGGTGGAGAAGGCCAGCCTGCGCTTCAGGCCGTCCTGGGAAAGAGCGATGAGCGAGGCGGTGAGGATGGTGAAGGCGGCGATCCAGCAGAGCAGCGGGCCCAGGTTCACCTGCTGGAGAAGCTGCAC
>JBFHWX010000210.1:0-5461 GCA_041599275.1 Desulfobulbales bacterium
AGAAGTCCGGCTCCATCACCACCAGCCACCTGCGTTTCGGCAAATCGAAGATCATGGCGCCGTACCTGATCAACAAGGCGAACTTCATCGCCTGCCACAACTTCACCTTCCTCGACAAGTACGACATGCTGTCGAACCTGGAGAAGGGCGGCACCTTCCTCTTGACCACCTCCTACAAGAAGAACGAGGTCTGGAACCACCTGCCGAAGAAGGTGCAGCAGCAGATCATCGAGAAGCGCTGCAAGTTCTACGTGATCGACGCCATTTCGCTGGCCCAGGCCATCGGCCTCGGCGCCCGCATCAACATGATCATGCAGACCGCCTTCTTCCTGATCTCCGGCATCCTCACCAAGGAGGAGGCCATCAAGTCGATCAAGGACGCCATCAAGAAGACCTACGGCAACAAGGGCGAGAAGGTCGTCAACATGAACTACGCCGCCGTCGACACCGCGGTGAAGAACATCAAGAAGGTCTCCGTGCCCAAGGAGATCACCGGCCACGAGATGCCGCCGGTGGTGCCCGCCGAGGCCCCGGATTTCGTCAAGCAGGTCACCGCCAAGATGATCGAGGGCAAGGGCACCCAGGTGAAGGTCTCCGAGATGCCCGCCGACGGCACCTGGCCCACCGGCACCACCCAGTACGAGAAGCGCAATATCGCGGTGAACGTGCCCCAGTGGCTGCCCGAGAACTGCATCCAGTGCGGCCAGTGCTCGCTGGTCTGCCCGCATGCCGCCATCCGCTTCAAGATGGCAGCCGACAAAGACCTCAAGAAGGCGCCCAAGACCTTCAAGAGCGTCAAGGGCGTCGGCAAGCAGTTTGCCGACCGCAACGCCATCATCCAGGTCTTCACCGAGGATTGCTGCGGCTGCACCCTGTGCGTCAACACCTGCCCGGCCAAGACCAAGGCCCTGCAGATGATCCCCAACTCCGACGAGGTGCGGGCCACCGAGGCCGCCAACGTCAAGTTCTTCCTGACCCTTCCCGAGATCGATCCCGCCGAGGTCAACCCCTCGACGGTGAAGGGCTCCCAGCTTCTGCAGCCGCTCTTCGAGTTCTCCGGCGCCTGCGCCGGCTGCGGCGAGACCCCGTACATCAAGCTCGCCACCCAGCTCTTCGGCGACCGCATGTTCATCGCCAACGCCACCGGCTGTTCGTCGATCTACGGCGGCAACCTGCCCACCACTCCCTACAGCAAGCGGGCCGACGGCCGCGGTCCTACCTGGGCCAACTCGCTGTTCGAGGACAACGCCGAATTCGGCCTCGGCATGCGGCAGACGGCGAACAAGTTCGCAGCAATGGCCGCTGAGCTGCTGGCCGAGGCGGTGGCAGCCAAGACCATCAAGCAGAGCGAGATGGACGAGCTGCTGAATGCCTCCCAGAAAGACCAGACCGAGATCGAAGCCCAGCGCGCCCGGGTGGAGAAGCTCAAGAAGGCGCTTGCCAAGAACAAGGACTCCGTGTCCAAGCGCCTCATCGATGTTGCCGATTACCTGGTCAAAAAGTCGGTGTGGATCGTCGGCGGCGACGGCTGGGCCTACGACATCGGCTACGGCGGTCTCGACCACGTGCTCGCTTCCGGCGAGAACGTCAACGTGCTGATCATGGACACCGAGGTTTACTCCAACACCGGTGGCCAGATGTCCAAGTCCACCCCGCGTGCCGCCACCGCCCAGTTTGCCGCCGGCGGCAAGAAGATGCCGAAGAAGGACATCGGCATGATCTTCTCCACCTACGGCAACGTCTATGTCGCCAAGGTGGCCATCGGCGCCAACCCTGGCCAGGCCGTGCGTGCCTTCGCCGAAGCCGAGGCCTACGACGGCCCGAGCCTGATCATTGCCTACGCCCACTGCATCAACCACGGCATCGACATGACCAAGGGCCTTGAGCAGCAGAAGAAGGCGGTGAACTGCGGGCACTGGCCGCTCTACCGCTACAACCCCGAGCTCGAAGCCGAGGGCAAGAACCCGTTGCACATCGACTCCAAGGAACCCTCCATCAAGTTTGACGAGTACGCCCTTGGTGAGAACCGTTACCGTGCCCTGAAGCTTGTGAACCCGGGCATGGCCGACCAGCTCATGGCCGAGAGCCAGAAGGACGTTACCAAGAGCTGGAACTTCCTGGTCAACCGGGCCAAGTCCCTGGAGCCGGAATCGAAGTAAGACCGGCCTCAGGTTCTTCCTGAAAGCCAAAGCCGGGTCGGTGGCCATGTGCCGCCGACCCGGCTTTTTTTGTGCCCTAAACCCAGCCGCTGTTCCAACAAAAAAAGGCGTCCCCAAACGGGGACGCCTTTTCGGTTGTAGCGGTGGAGAAAAACTAGCGGCCGATGGACTTGTGGAGCTTTTCGATCTCTTCCTTGATCTCCTTGAGCTCCTGCTCGGCCCGGGCCTCGACCTCCTCGACCTTGCCCTGTTCCTTGCGGACTTCCTCGACCTTGGCTTTGAGCTTCTCTTCCTTGATCTTCACGTAGTTGGTGCCGAACATGGCGGAGGCCAGGTACTCGAAGGAGAAGAGCATGAGCTCGACATCGTCGTTTTTGATCTTCTCTCGGGTCGCTTCGTCCACCGTGTAGGTCTGCAGAAAGGAGCTTTCGAACACGAATTTGCGGAAGGTGTCGAGATCGGTGGAGGCCATGAAGAACATGCGCTTGGCCGGCTCCGAAAGGGTGGCCTGGATGCCGAAGGACTTGCGGCGCATGACAATCTCCATCCAGCCCTTGTTCATCCGGTCGCGCAGGTCGACGCCCTGGTCGGCCCGCCAGTCGCGGATGGTCCAGGTGGTGTCTTCCTCGAAACCCTTGCAGTGCGGTTCCTTGAGAATGAAGTAGAATTCCTCGGCGCTCTGGTTCTCCTGGGCGCCCTCGTGGAAGTTGGCCATGCCCACCGGGTAGTAGCGGCAGGCGGTGGGACGGTCCTTGTAGACCCTGCAGCCTTCCTTGTCGGAGATCAGGAACGGGCAGCGGCCATTTTCGTTCATCTTGATCACGACCCCGGGCAGGTCGGTCTTCTCGAGATAGGTGGGCTCGGTATAAACGTGCAAAAACTCGCCGGCCTCGAGGCCGAGGTTCTGGCGCAGGGTGAGGATGTCGTAGGGGGTGAGAATGATCTTCACCGGGCCGCAACAGGCGGTGAAACAGGGAACGCCCGGGTGGCAGCGGAACTGGAATGTGGAGTCCGCCGTGTATTTTTTTGGCTGGATGTGGCTCGGGTTTTTATCGGTGTGGCCGGTGAAGAGATGCTTGCTGGTGCTGTTCGGTGAATCACTCATTACGGAAGTCCTTCAAAATGCGGTTAACAGGGCTTGGGCGGCCAAAAGAGGACTGCCTGAAAGCCCGGGATCAAGACGCTGGTTTGCGAAAACATGGTGTATGGAATGCAGCCCCCGCACGATAAACACGATGCCGGACCTTGTCAAATGGAATATGTCGCAGCTTCGGCAGCTTCCGGAATGAAAACGGGTGGCGGCTTGCCAAGGGGCTGTGAGTAATTACCTTATGGGAAGCTGTCCTGATAAGTTCCCTAAAGGGGAGCTGCGGAAAAGCCGATAAGTGAGGTAAGAACACAAGGAGGTGTTTCCATGAAACTGAGCTGCCACCCCATCAACATCAGTCGCGTCCACACCCTGGTCTATCATCTCCCCGGTGACGAGAAGGTCACCATCAACGTCGAGAGCCCCGAGCAGTTCTATGACCTGGGCCTCGAGGTCGCACGGATCTGCGACACCTCGGAGGTGGACGGCGTCCTCCACGTCTTCCCCTACGGCTTCTGTTGAAAAGTGTCCCATAAGCGAGCGGCGGCGGTGGGGCGGGCAAGGGCATCACCGCCGCAGGCCCGCCTGATCTCTTGCATTTTCCGCTCTTTTTCCCTACAGTGGGGCGTCGTTTACGCTTCCCTGCGCTGATCTCCCTCCTTTTCCCGGCAGCAAAGACGCCCCATGCTCATCGATTCCGGCACCGACGGCCATATGCACACCAGCCTCTGCAACCATGCCCAGGGCAGCATGGAGGAGTATGCCGAGGCGGCCTTGGCCAGGGGGCTTCGCCGCATCTTCTTCCTCGAGCACCTGGAGGTGGGGATCCGCTATTTCGAGACCACCTGGCTCAGTGAAGCGGATTTTTCCTTCTATTTCGAGGAAGGCGCCCGCCTGCGCGAAAAATACCAGGGGCGCCTGGAGATCGGTCTCGGCGTCGAGGTGGGGTACAACCCGGACCGGGAGAAAGAGATTCTTGCCTTTCTCGCCAGACACTCCTTCGACCGGGTCGGCGTTTCCTACCATTTCCTCGACCTGGGGGGGCGGCACGCCAATATGGTGAGCCGCAAACAGGTGAACATGGAGGAGCTGGCCGCCGCCGGCGTCGATACCGTGATCCGCCGCTATCTCCGCGACCTGCGGCAAGCGGTGCTCGCTCTGCCCGGCGACGTGGTCTGCCACTGCGACGCGGTACTCCGCCACCTGCCGGGCCTTCGTTTTCCCGCCGAGGCTACCGAACTCTTCGAGGAATTGCTCGATGCGGTGGCGGCCCGGGGCATGGCGCTCGAAGTCAACACCTCGGGATTTGCCCTGCGGAACGAGCAGTTTCCCGCCCTCGATCTCCTCCGGCGCGCCGTGGCCCGCGGCATTCCTCTGTGGGCCGGCTCCGATGCCCACCGGCCCGGCGATGTGGGCCGCTACTTCGAGCGGCTGCAGGAGCTTGGGGCCCGGCTGGGAGACTGAAAGGTTTGAAACGTTAAGACTGTTTGAGCCGTTGTAACCGTTCAAACCGTTTCTTTCTTACAGTTCGTACAGCTTTCCCACCTGGCGGGGCGCTCTGGCCCGCTTGCCCTTCGCCGGGTTTTTTTCGAAACCGAAGGGATCGCCGTTGTCCAACAGGTCGCCCATTTCAGCTTCCACCTTGTCCGGGTCCTCGCCGGCCTCCATGCGGGCCAGGGCCTCCCGCATTGCCTCGTTCAGGGGCAGGCCGCTTTTTTCCGCTGCCCGCCGCATGAGGTCCGCGGCCCGGCGCGGGTCGTCTTCTGAAATGGATTCCGACTCCCGGGCCAGTTCCCCCATGAGGCGCTCGAGTTTCTCCTCGTCGATGTCCGGCAGGTTGGCATCGGAGTCTTCCCGGGCGCGGCCTACCACGGCAAAGGAAGAGAGGTGCTTCTGCAGCTCCGGCCGCCCGCATTCGGGGCAGGCGGGGCGCTTGTCGGTGTTTATCCGCGAGGAGAAGAAATTGAAGACCGCGTGGCACTCCTCGCAATAAAATTCATAGATCGGCATTTTTTGTACTTGTCTTGCTGCGTTGTGTTGGTGAAGGGGCCGGGCGTCTCAGAGCTTGTCCGTGGAGAGCCGGCCCCGATATTTTGTACTTGTCTTGCTGCGTTGTGTTGGTGAAGGGGCCGGGCGTCTCAGAGCTTGTCCGTGGAGAGCCGGCCCCGATATTTTGTACTTGTCTTGCTGCGTTGTGTTGGTGAAGGGGCCGGGC
>JBFHWX010000211.1:0-5461 GCA_041599275.1 Desulfobulbales bacterium
CCAGTTCCATCAACTGCTCATGAACCTCTGCACCAATGCGGTGCAGGCCATGGCCGGTCGCGGCCGGCTCACCATCAGCTTCACCGAAGAGCGCCAGGTGCCGGCCGCTGAGCGGCAGGGGGTGGAGGATGGGGGCCACGGCTTTCTCCGTCTGGTGGTGAGCGACACCGGCTGCGGCATGGACGAGGCCACCGTCCAGCGGATCTTCGAGCCGTTCTTTACCACCAAGCCACTCGGGGAGGGTACCGGCCTCGGACTGGCGGTGGTGCACGGCATCGTGCTCAACCATGGCGGCGCGGTCTCCGTGCGCAGCGAGGCCGACCGGGGCACGGAATTCGTGGTGGTTTTTCCGGCCGTGTCGGCCGAGGGTGATGACGGGGGAGGGGCCGAAGATCCGCCTGCCACCGGGCGCGGCGGCAGGGTGCTGCTGGTGGACGACGATGCCGCCACTCTGCGGATCGAAAAGGAGTTGCTCGAGAGCTTGGGCTATGTCGTGCTGGCGGCCACCGACGGGACCGAGGCCCTGCAGTTGCTCGAAAAAGCGGCAACGGAGATCGACATCCTGGTCACCGACCAGATGATGCCCGGTCTCACCGGCCTCGAGGTAGCGGCCCAGGCCGGGAAGATCCGGCCCGGCCTGCCGGTGGTGCTCTGCACCGGCTACGGTTCCGCCCTGCTGCCCGAGGATTGCGAAACTTTCGGGGTGCGGGGAGTGCTTCTCAAACCGTTCGGCCGGGTGGAACTGGCTCGCATTATGGGGGAGGCCCTGGCGGGAAATCAGCCGGAGAGAAACGGGCCCTGACGGGAAACGTTGTGAGGGTCCGGCTGCTCGGGTAGAATCGTTTTTTTGGCAACGCGAAAGCGATTTTTCCTTGGCAGGAGGCAGGTCTTATGCAACGTCCCCTGGTGGTCGGCGACATCGAAGTGCATTGGCTGAACGGCGGCGAGTTCGAGCTCGACGGCGGCACCATGTTCGGCGCCGTGCCGAAAGTTCTGTGGCAAAAACGTTTCCCGGCCGATGCCGAGAACTATCTTGCCATGCGCAACGCGGCGCTTCTGGTGAAAAGCGGCCGGGAGCTGCTGCTGGTCGATACCGGCCTCGGCGACAAACTGAGTGCCAAGCAGAAGGCGATCTTTCGGGTCACCCATGACTGGGCCCTGCCCGCGGACCTCGAAAGACTCGGCCTGTCGGTGCACGACATCACCGGCGTCATCCTCACCCACTGCGATTTCGACCACGCCGGCGGCGTCACCTCGGCGGCGGGCCGCGGGCCGCGTCTTACTTTTCCCCGGGCCCGCCACTACGTGCAGCGCACCGAGTGGCAGGACGTGCTCGCCCCCAACCGGCGGGCGGCGCACTCCTACTGGCCCGAGAATTTTGCCGGCCTGGAAGCAAGCGGCCTCTTGGAACTGGTGGACGGCACGGTGGACATCGCCCCCGGCGTCCGCCTGGAGCTCTCCGGCGGCCACACCCGTGGCCACCAGGTCGTGCGTCTTGCCTCCCGGGGCGAGATTGCCTACCACCTGGGCGACGTGCTGCCCACCCATGTCCACTTCAATCCCCTGTGGCTCACCGCCTACGACAATTTTCCCCTGGACGTGGTGGCCCGCAAGGAGGAGTACGAAAAGCGGCTGCTGGCGGAAAACGCCTGGTGCCTTTTCTACCACGACCCCTTCATGCTGGCCTGCCGTTTCGATGGAAAAGGAGGCATGGTAGAGCGATGGCCCTGTTAGCGCCGGGTCGGCACTCTTCCTGGAGAGCGGTGCGGATTCTCTTCCCCCTCCTGGGACAGTACAAAATCCATCTTCTGGCGGGCTTTGTCGCCCTTCTGGGGGTGGACGCCATGCAGCTTTTCATCCCCCGCCTGGTGAAGACCGGGGTCGACGGCCTGCAGGCGGGTTCTGTGAGCCAGCCCGAGCTCTTCCGGCTCTTTGGGTGGATTACCGCTCTCGCCGTGGCCATCGGGTTCTGGCGTTTTGGCTGGCGCTACTTTCTGCTCGGCTTTTCCCGTTTTCTTGAACGTGACCTGCGGGACCGGCTGTTCGCCCACCTGCTCACCCTGGACCGCCCCTTTTTCCAGCGCCGCACCACCGGCGAGCTCATGGCCCTGGTTTCCAACGATCTGGCCGCCGTGCAGCTCGCCTGCGGCATGGGCCTGGTGGCAGCCGTCGACGCCCTGGTGATGGGGGTTGCGGCGCTGGGCTTCATGGCCTATATCGATCTGCGGCTGACCCTTGTCGCGGTGCTGCCGATGCCGGTCCTGGCCCTGGTCGCCCGGTTGCTTTCGGCCCGGCTGCACCGGCGTTTCCGCAAGGTGCAGGAACAGTTCTCGCAGCTCACCGAATTCGTCCGCGCCACCCTGGGCGCCATCCGTCTGGTCAAGGCCTACACCCAGGAGGAAGCGCAGACCGTCCGTTTCGGCAGGCTGGGCGAGGAGTACGTGCGCGACAACCTGCGGCTCGCCCTGGTCCAGGGTACCCTTTTCCCGAGCTCGGGACTGGTGGCCAACATCTCGCTGCTGCTCGTCTTGCTCTTCGGCGGCCGGCTGGTGATCGGCGGCGAGATCACGGCGGGCGATTTCGTGGCCTTCATCTCCTATCTCTTCATGATGACCTGGCCGATGATGGCCATCGGCTGGGTGGCCAATCTCTTCCAGCGTGGCGTCACCTCCCTGGGCCGGATCGATGCGGTGCTCGAGGAAAGGCCTTCCTTCCGGGCCCCCGTTGGGTCCTGCGTTCTGCCAACCCCGCCCTACAGCCTGGAGCTGCGGGCCGCCCGTTTCGCCTATCCGGGCCAGACCAGCCCCGCTCTGGAGGGCATTTCCGTGTGCTTCCCGCCCGGCGTGACCGGCATCGTGGGCCGCACCGGGGCGGGCAAGTCGGCTCTCTGTCATCTCCTCACCAGGCTCTATCCGGTGCCGGACCGTACATTTTTTCTCAACGATACCGACGTCAACTCCCTCGACCTCGACCTGGTGCGCAGCCTGATCGCCTATGTGCCCCAGGAAACACTTCTCTTCTCCGACACCATCGGCGCCAACATCGCCCTCGGCCGGCCGCAAGCAGGCCAGCAGGAGATCGAGGCGGCGGCGCGGGCCGCCGCCATCCACGGGGAAATTGTGGGCATGGCCAAGGGCTACGAAACCGTGGTGGGCGAGCGCGGCGTGCGGCTCTCCGGTGGCCAGCGCCAGCGCCTGGCCCTGGCCCGCGCCCTGCTTCTCGACCGGCCGGTGCTGGTAATGGACGACGGCCTTTCGGCGGTGGACATGCAGACCGAACAGGAGATCATCCGTGCCCTGGCCACCTTCCAGCGGGGCCGCACCTGCATCGTGGTTTCCCACCGCCTGGCGCCGCTGGCGGAAGCCGACGAAATCGTGGTTCTGGCCGAGGGGCGAATCGCCGACCGCGGCGGCCATGCCGATCTTCTCGAGCGCAATGCCTCCTACCGGGCCATGTACCGCCAGCAGAGCGGGCCCGCCGGGTTGCGGGAAGGGTGAGGGGCGATTATGCAGCACGATTACGGCTATTTCGAGGAAGGAAAGATCAGCGGTTTCGGCGATTACCGGCTCTGGCGCCGCATCCTCGGTTTTGTCGGCCCCCAGTGGCCTGGCGCGTTTGTTGCCGTGCTGCTCGCCCTGGTGGTGACCGGCGCCGGTCTTGCTCTGCCCTATCTCGTGGGCCTGGGGGTGGACCGCTTCATCACCGGCGGCGCAGAGCTTGGGGAAGCCGGCCGTTTCGCCGGCCTTCTCTCTCTGGCTCTGCCCTTCGGGCTGCTGGTGGCGGTCAATTTCGGCGCCAACCTCCTGCAGGTGCTGCTCCTCGAATGGACCGGCCAGCGGGTCATGCACCGCATGCGCCAGAACCTCTTCGGTCACCTGCTGGGCCTCGATCTCGGCTTTTTCTCGCGCCACCCGGTGGGGCGCCTCGTCACCCGGCTCACCAACGACATCCAGAACATGCACGAAATGTTCACCTCGGTGGTCGTCACTCTGTTCAACGATGCCTTGAAGCTGGCGGCCATCCTCGGTGTGCTCTTCTGGCTCAACTGGCGGCTGGCGCTGGTGATGTGCCTGCTCCTGCCCCTGCTGGTCTGGAACACCGTCTGGTTCTCGCGCCTTGCCCGGGATGCCTTCCGGGCCATCCGCAGCCGGCTCTCCGGCATCAATTCTTTTCTTCAGGAAACCCTCTCGGGTATGGCGGTGGTTCAGCTCTTCGGCCAGCAGCGCCAGGTGAAAGAACGCTTTGAACAGCTCTCGGCCGCTTACCTTGAAAAAAACGTGTACCAGATCAAAGTGTTCGGCCTTTTCATGCCGGTGGTGGATGTGCTCGGTTCGACGGCGGTGGGGCTCATCGTCTGGTATGGCGGCGGCGAGATCCTGGCCGGCCGCATGTCCATCGGCGTACTGGTTTCCTTTCTGTATTACATGCGCCTCTTCTTCCAGCCGCTCAGGGAAATTTCCCAGAAATATTCCATCGTCCAGTCGGCCATGGCCTCGGCGGAACGCATCTTCGAGCTGCTCGACACCAAGAGCGGCCTTCCCCTGGTCGCCCGGCCGGCCCAGCCGCCGGCGGTGGACGGCAAAATCGCTTTCGAGTCCGTCACCTTCGGTTACGACCCGGCACAACCGGTGCTTCGGGATTTCTCGCTCGGCATCGCACCTGGTGAGACCGTGGCAGTGGTGGGCGCCACCGGCAGCGGCAAAACCACGGTGATCAGCCTGCTCGAACGGTTCCACGACCCGCAGGCAGGGCGGGTGACCCTGGATGGCCGCGATCTCCGGGACCTGGAGCCGGTCTGGCTGCGCCGCCGGATCGGGCTGGTCATGCAGGACGTCTTCATCGTGCCCGGTTCGGTGCGGGAGAATATCCTCCTCGACCGCGAGCTGAGCGACCAGGAGATCGACACCATCCTTCTGGCCGCCTGCCTCGACCGGGTGGTGGCCCGCTTGCCCGAGGGGCTCGATACCCGAATCGGCGAAGGCGGCATGGAGCTCTCCGCCGGGGAGCGCCAGCTCCTGGCCCTGGCCCGGGTGCTGGCCCGTGATCCACGCATCCTGGTGCTCGACGAGGCTACCAGTTCGGTGGACTCGGAAACCGAAGCGGCCATCGAAAAGGCCATCGAGGCAACCCTTGCCGGCCGTACCAGCATCGTCATCGCCCACCGGCTCTCCACCATCCGCCGGGCCCACCGCATCGTGGTGATGGCCGAGGGCCGGATCGTGGAGGAGGGGAGCCATGCCGAGCTCATGGCCCGGGCCGGGCTCTATGCCCATTTCCAGAGCCTGCAGAACGGTGGCCTGCTGAAGTGGGAAGGGGACTCCATGGTTGACAGGCGGGCCGGCGGGGCATAGTCTTCAGGAGTCAGGAGTCAGGAGTCAGGAGTCAGGAGTCAGGAGTCAGGAGTCAGGAGTCAGGAGTCAGGAGTCAGGAGTCAGGAGTCAGGAGTCAGGAGTCAGGAGTC
>JBFHWX010000212.1:0-5443 GCA_041599275.1 Desulfobulbales bacterium
GCGGCCACGCAGTCGTTGGGGCAGCCGGAGAACTTGCACTTGAACTTGTAGGGGAAGGCCGGACGATGGAGCTCGTCCTGGTAGGTCATGGTGATGTCATAGCAGGCGGCCATGGTGTCGTAGCAGGCCCATTCGCAGCGGGACATGCCCATGCAGCAGGAAGGGGTCCGCATGTTGCCGCCGGAACCGCCGAGGTCCATGCCCAGCTCATGGGTGGACTCGTAGAAGATCTCTTCGAGCTGGTCGGTGGTGGTGCCGAGGAGGACCAGGTCGCCGGTGGAACCGTGGAAGTTGGTCATACCGGAACCGCGGCGCTCCCACATGTCACAGATCTTGCGGAGCTTCTCGGTGGTGTACCAGTAGCCGGAGGGCTGGTTGAGGCGCACGGTGTGGAAGTGGGCCACGCCCGGGAAACGATCGGGCACGTCAGAGTAGCGACCGATAACGCCGCCGCCGTAACCGAAAACACCGACGATGCCGCCGTGCTTCCAGTGGGTGATCTTGTCTTTGAAAGAAAGTTCGAGCTGGCCGAGGATGTCGTAGCACTGCTCCTTCTTCTTGGCCATGCGCTTCATGTCCGTCACGAAGCTCGGCCACGGTCCTTTTTCCAGTTCGTCCAACATGGGCGTGTCATGCTTTGGCATCTTGTTCCTCCTTAGTCGATTTTTTCTTAACCCTCAAACAGGTTAACCTTCCAACAACAAATCAAAGCAGCCCGTTACAGGCTGTAATTTCTACAAAAAACACCCTGTTACCGGGCAGAATAATTGAATACTCATTCAGTATCCTCGGGAACATATCGCCCGGCCCAGGCTTTGTCAACAAAAAATAAAACGACACTCTTTCGGCGTTCCCCGCCGCCCACGGCCAACCTGCCGGCGGTGGGCGGTCCTGGAAGGGAAAGACAAAAACGGTCCTATTGGTCAGGCAAAAGACAGCCGGCGGCCCGCAGCAGGGCCAGGTCGACACCATCGGTTTGGCCGGCTCTCGCCCCCTCGCCGAGAGCCATGGATTCAAGCAAGCGGTTGGCCAGGACCTTGCCGAGTTGCACGCCTTCCTGGTCGAAGGAATTGATCCCCCAGGCAAAGCCCTGGAAGACGATCTTCGCCTCATAGAGGGCGAGCAGCGCTCCCATGGCATGGGGGGTGAGGCGGTCGGCCAGCAGGATGGAACTTGGCCGGTTACCCGGAAAACGCCGGTTCGGGTTGTCGTTTTCCTGGCCCGCCGCCAGGGCCTGGGCCTGGGCCAGGAGGTTGGCCACCAGTTTCTGCTGGCTGGTGGTGGCCTGCACCATGATGTCCTCGCCGTACTGGCTCTGCCGGAAACCGATGAACTCGACGGGCACCACGGTGGTACCCTGGTGCAGCAACTGGTAGAAGGCATGCTGGCCGTTGGTGCCCGGCTCGCCCCAGACGATGGGACCGGTGTGGTGGCTCACCAATCGCCCCCGGCGGCTCACCGACTTGCCGTTGCTTTCCATGTCGCACTGCTGGAGATGGGCGGGGAAACGCAGCAGTGCCTGGCTGTAGGGCAGCACCGCAAGGCTGTGGTGGCCGAGGAAATTACGGTTCCAGATGCCGAGCAGGGCCAGGAGCAGGGCGGGATTCTGCAAAATGTCCCGCTCCTCGGCGGCCCGGTCCATGGCGGCGGCGCCCTGAAGGAAATCCAGTATGACGTCGCGGCCGAGGCCGAAGCCGAGCACCACCGCGCCCACCATGGAGCTCACCGAATAACGGCCGCCGATCGCATCGTACATGAAGAAGGAACGGAGATAGCGGGCCGGATTGTCCATGGGACTGCCCTTGCCGGTGACCGCCAGAAAATGGCGTTCCGGGGCCAGTCCCAAGCGCTGGAAGGCTTTCCGCACGAACTCCTCGTTGGTGAGGGTCTCGAGGGTGGAGCCGCTCTTCGACACGACGTTGACCAGGGTGCGGGAGAGATCGAGGCCGCGCAGCACGGCGGCCCCGTCGTCGGGATCGACGTTGGAGAGGAAATGCACCCGCCGGTCGGGACGGCGGAAGGCGGCCAGGGCCAGATAAACCGCCCGGGGGCCGAGATCGGAGCCGCCGATGCCGACATGAACGAGATCGGTGAACGGCTCGCCCTTGCCGTTTACCAGACGGCCTGAATCGAGATCGTCGAGAAAGGCGTCGAGCTTGGCCAGTTCCTGCCGGGCCAGTTGAACCGATTCAGGGCAGGCCGGATCGTCACGGAAGAGGTCGCGGCAGGATGTGTGCAGCACCGGGCGGTTTTCGCTGGCAAAGCCTTCGATGCGGTTGATCACCGCCCCCCTTTGCATGGCCAGGAACTGGTCGACCAGCCCTGCTTGGTCGGCCAATTGCTGGAGGGCGGCAAGCACCCGGTCGTCCACCCGCTGGGTGGAGTAGAGCAGGGTGAAACCGGCGGCTCCACAGGAATAGCCCTCGATACGGGGAGCGGACAAGGCGCCGGGAGCGGCGAGGTCGAAAGGCTTCTCGGCAAGCTCGCCCAGGAGGCGAACGGACGGCAGTTCAGAAAACACAAAACCCGGGTTCTGCATGATCTTCTCCTTAGATGGACCCGCAAAAAGTCCATCGTACCGCTTTAGATGGTTAAGCGAAAAGTCCGATACACAAGGAGTAGTGGTGTCGAGGGCGCGGAGGCATACTACGGTATGTCGAGCACCCGAGATCCCGCTACGACGCAGGAGATCGGAATTTTCGCGACGCCATCCTCCTTGGCACTGCCTGGTCTGGAGGAGCAACGGCGGCTGCCGGCTGCTCCCTGTCGCCCCCCCCCGCAACCGCTCAGCGGCAGGACGCCTTCATGGCGGCGATCTCGGCGGCGTAGTCCGGCTTGCCGAAAACGGCGGAGCCGGCCACGAAGATATTGGCGCCGGCCGCCGCCACCTCGCCGATGGTAGCCGGGCTGATGCCGCCGTCCACCTCGATGCCGGCGGCGAGCCCCTGCTCGTCGAGCATCCGCTTCAGGCGACGCACCTTGTCGATGGCAGCGCGGATAAAGGACTGGCCCCCGAAACCTGGGTTGACACTCATCAGCATAACCAGATCGAGGTCCGGCAGGATCTCGTCGAGGGTGGCGAGCGGGGTGGCGGGATTGAGCACGGCGCCCGCCTTCTTGCCGAGTTCCTTGATCTTGTGGATGGTACGGTGCAGATGGGGGCAGGCCTCGACGTGGACAGTGATCCAGTCAGCGCCGGCGGCGGCGAAGTCCTCGAGATAACGGTCGGCATTCTCGATCATCAAATGCACGTCGAGGGGCTTGTCGGTCACCTGGCGCACCGCCCGCACCACCAGGGGGCCTATCGTTATATTGGGCACGAAGCGGCCGTCCATCACATCGACGTGTACCACGTCGGCACCCGCCGCCACCACCTGCCGGACCTCGTCGCCCAACCGGGAAAAATCCGCCGACAGGATGGAGGGGGCAATCATCAACCGCTGCATGTCACTCATCTGCGTCTTCCTCGAACCCTGCTTTTCAGGGTGTCTTCTGTTCTTGCCGGCCCGGAGCACCGGCGCCGGTGGCGCCCACCGTGACCAGCACATACCGCTCGGGCAGGATATAACGCTGGGCCACCGCCTGCACCTCTTCCACGGTCACTGCCCTGATCCTTTCGATGTACCGGTTGCCGAAGTCGTGGCCCAATCCATACGTTTCGTTAAGCGCCAGATCAAGGGCCTGGTTGCCCCGGGTCTGCAGGCCAAGCTCGTAGTGGCCGACCAGGATGTTCTGGGCCCGCTGCAGTTCCTCGGCGGAAATCGGCTCGTTGCGCACCAGGTGCAGCTGCTTCCACAACTCGGCCCTGGCCTGCTCCTGCTTGTCCGGGCTGGTGCCGATGTAGATGCCAAAGGAGCCGGTATCGAGGCCGAAGAAGGAAAAGGAGGAGAGGCTGTAGGCCAGGCTCTGGCGGTCCCGCAGGTCAGCGAACAGCCGGCCGCTCTGGCCGGAAAGCACGGTATCGAGCACCTCCAGGGGATAGCGGTCAGGGTCCCGCAGGGTGCTGCTCAGAAAGCCGATGATAATGTGGACCTGCTCCTTTTCGCGGCTGATCGAGAACTGCCTGGCCGCCGCCGGCGGCTCCGGCGCCAGGATCTCCTCTTGGGTTTCCGCCTTTTTACCGGCCACCGCCTTCCAGTCGCCAAAGTATTTTTCCACCCAGCGCTGCACCTCCTCGGCCTGCACGGCGCCGGAAACCGCCAGCACCATGCGGTCGGGCCGGCCCTGCGCATGATAGATCCGCTTCAGGTCTTCGGCGGACAGGGAACCGATGGCCTCGACGCTGCCCGGGGTGTTGAGCCCATAAGGGTGGCCGTCGAAGAGCAGCCGGTTGAACTCCCGGAAGCCCAGAGAGGTCAGAGAATCCTCCTGCTGCTTGAGCTGGGCCAAAAGCTCCGGCCGCACCTTTTCCACTTCTTCGGCAAGAAAAGCGGGGCTGATCACGGTCTGCGCCACCAGCTCCAGGGCCTCCTCGGTGAAGCGCGACAGGAAATCGGCCTTCACCCCGAAGGTGTTCTTGCCGGAAAATCCAGCCACCGTGCCCGCCATGTCCGCTACCCGGTCGGCAAACCGGCGGGCCGAGAGCTTCTCGGTGCCCTTGCCGAGCATCTCGGCGATGAACGAAAAGGCGCCGTTGGTTTCCAGGCTCTCCGCCCGCAGGCCACCGGGGAAGACGGCGCGGATGCCGACGGTGGGCACCGACGGCTCCTCGCGGACCAGCAGAACGAGGCCGTTGGGTAACACGAAACGGTGCAGATTGCTCAGATAACTGTCTGCCACCAGGGAAGCAGGGGTGCTCTCCTTGGCCGCCTGTTCGGCGCGCTCCAGGATCCCGGCCAGGTCGCCGGCGGCCGGGGCACCATCCACCCCGCGGGGCAGCAGGAAGCCGGCGGTGAGCCGCTCGCCGATGAAATACCGGCGCGCCACCTGCATCACGTCATCCATGGTCACCGCTTGCACCTTCTGGAGATAGTCATCCTCCCGCGGATCGCCGGTCATGAACTCGAAGGAGCCCAGCACCCGGGCCATGCCTTCCACCTGCTCCAGGGAGAAGACAAAATCGCTCTCCAGGTTGCGCTTGGCCCGCACCAGTTCCTGCTCGTCTACCGGATGGTACTTGAGAGCAAAAATTTCCTCGAGGGCCGCCTCCAGGGCAGGAACCATGTTGGCGGCATCGAGCACGGCGGAGATCTCGAAGAGGCCGGGGTCCTGGGGCGTGAAGGCCGAGGCGTGCACATTGAACACCAGCCCCCGCCGGTCGCGCAGGGAGCGGTAGAGCCGCGAGCTCTCCCCCTGGCCGAGAATATGGGCGATGATGTCGAGCACCGGCGCGTCGGGGTTGTCAAAAGAGCTGATCGGCAGGGCAAGCATCATGTGGGGCTGAAAGATATCGCCCTCGACGGTGAACAGCTCGGGGTTCTGGCGGGTGGGCTCCCGGGGCAAC
>JBFHWX010000213.1:0-5383 GCA_041599275.1 Desulfobulbales bacterium
GCCATAAAAAAAGAGACCGCACGGAGCGCGATTCTCTTTTCGAAATTCCAGGCAAAAAGATGAAACTTTCGTTTACACACCGAGAAAATCCGTAACCAACTGCGCAAATATTTGTATTTATGGCCATTGCAAAGATTATCACGCTTGCATCCCGACGACTATGCAAACGACGTTTACAATTGTCTTTTTACAGAAAACCACTGTTCCCTGTGGCTTTCGTCCGTTGCTCGGAAAATCATCAAAGAAATCAAAGGGCACAAACCGATCACGGTCCTCTGGCACATAAAATGCTTCTGCTCCCAACATACTTGCCACGCCGCTCTCCTTTCAGGGGAGTTTCCGGCAGAGCCCATACGAGAAAGGAGCCCCAGATGAAACGTTTCCAGGTTGATCCGTCCGACATCGTCTATTTCTTCACCTTCACCTCCGGCAGAAACGCAGCCCCCGGGAGCGACACCGATTCCCCCCTCACCAATTCCCGCACTGCAGGCCGCCAGGCGGAACAGCCGGCGGCATCCCATGAACTGCCGGTCCTCGATCACCTCTCAAGCTGATCCTCCTACCCGCACGCCAACGCTCGCTTATCCTTCACCCGTCGGACCGATCAGGGCGGGGCGGCTCAACCGGCCGCCCCGCCCTCTTTCCCTTTTCCCCTTCACCCTCCCGCAGCGCAACAAACACGGTGGCGAGGGGGGAGGCTCCGCCTGGTTTTCCCGAAATTTCTTTACAGTAGCAGCCCCTCCACTCTATATTCGGAAGAAGCGTCCCGGCAGTTCCTTGCTCCTTTTCCGCCAGCGAGGCTCCCCATGCTCTTTCGGATTATCGCCGCTGACCAGCTGCGCAATCTTTATGAAATCCTCGCCGTCAATCCGGTGCTGGGACCGGTTGGCCGCGGCCCCGGCAGTCATGGCCAGGAGCTGTTCGGCTTCGATCTGGTCACCGGATTCGACGAACTGCGGCTCGATTACACCACCACCCATTTCTCACCCAAGCGCTTTTTTCTTCCCCACCGGGAAACCCTGGCCACCTTCGAGGTCGACGGCATCGGCTGGCGCAAGAAGGTAGACTACAACATCGACCGGCCCCGGGTGTTCTTCGGGCTGCACGCCTGCGACATCAACGCTCTCAACAAGCTCGACAAGGTCCTTCTGGAAGGCCCCTACCCGACCCCCTACTACGCCGGCAAGCGCCGCAACACCTTCATCATCGGCATCGGCTGCACGCCTCTGCCCTTCTGTTTCTGCCGTTCCATGGGCACCGACACCGTGCTGCACGGTTTCGACATGTTCCTCACCAGCCTCGGGGACCGCTATTTCGTGGAGATCCACTCGGCCACCGCCTACAATTTCATCCAGCAGCTCGAAAACCGCGAGCCCGACGAGGCCGACCACCTGGCCTACATGCAGGTGGTTGCCGAACGGAACAAAAAATTCACCGCCTCGGTCGACACCACCGACCTCACCAAGATCCTCGACATGGAATTCCAGTCCGGGGTCTGGCAGAACTGGGGAGACCGCTGCCTTTCCTGCGGCACCTGCGCCAACGTCTGCCCCACCTGCTACTGTTACGGCGTGGAGGAGCGGGTCGATCTGGCTCTGCGGAAAGCGGTCAAGGAGCGGCAGCTCTACAGCTGCAACCTGCTCGATTTCGCCGAAGTGGCCGGCGGCCACAATTTCCGGCCAGCCAGCGCCACCCGCCTCAAGTACCGTTACTACCACAAGCACCGCGGCTTCGTGGAGGCCTTCGAGGAATCGCTCTGCGTCGGTTGCGGCCGCTGCGGCGAGGCCTGCCTTGCCGACATCACCGTTCCGGAAGTGATCCAGTCCGTCCGCCACGGGGAGGTAACACCATGAACGAACTCGATTTCGTCGAGATAACCGGGAGCACCTCCGACCTGCGGCGCCGGCACGATCTCGAACGCTTCGAATACAGTCACGAAGCTGAAATCACCAACGTCTACCCCCTCACCGAGACGGAAAAACTCTACCAGATCCAGCTCATCGACCCAACCGAGCGCCAGTCCTTTTCCTTCCGCCCCGGCCAGTTCGTCATGCTGGAGCTGCCCGGCATCGGCGAAGCGCCCTTCTCCATCACCTCGTCCCCCACCCGGCGGGGCGACATCGAGCTCGTCATCCGGCGGGTGGGCGGACTCACCGGCTTCCTCTCCCGGGTCAAGCGCGGCACCCGGGTCGGGGTGAGCGGCCCCTTCGGCACCAGCTTCCCGGTGGAAAAGATGCAGGGCAGCAACATCATGCTGATCGCCGGCGGCCTGGGCATCGCGCCGCTGCGGTCGCCGACCCTGGCGGTGCTCGAGAACCGCTCCCGCTACGGGCATGTCGACATCATCTACGGCGCCAAGCGGCCCTCGGAGCTGCTCTTCACCTATCTCTACGACATGTGGAAGAAGTTCGACATCGATCTCAACATCGTGGTGGAAAATCCCGACGACCTCTGGGACGGCCCCACCGGTCTGATCACCGGTGTGCTCGAAAAACGTATCCTGGCCCACGGCTCGGCACTGGCCACCGACACCTACGCCATCGTCTGCGGGCCGCCGGTGATGTTCAAGTTCGTCTGCCGGATGCTGGTAGATGCGGGGCTTCCCATGCAGCGGATCTTCGTCTCCCTCGAGCGCCGCATGCACTGCGGCCGCGGCAAGTGCTGCCGGTGCAACATCGGCTCCACCTACACCTGCCTGAAGGGCCCGGTCTTCGACTACTGGTCGGTGATGAACCTCAAGGAGGCCATCTGAGCATGAGCGACCAACTGAGCTATCTGGGAGTGCCCCTGGCCAGGCCCAAGGTTGCCTTCTTCGAGCTCTCCTCCTGCGAGGGCTGCCAGCTCCAACTCCTTAACAACGAGGAGACACTGCTCGACTTTCTCTCCCTGGTTTCCATCTGCCGCTTCCGGGAGGGGGTGACCGGCGGCACCGACGACTACGACATCGCCTTTGTCGAAGGCTCGGTCACCCGTCCCGACGAGGAGGAGCGGTTGCGGGCCATCCGCGAGCGGGCCGCCACCCTGGTGGCCTTTGGCTCCTGCGCCTGTTTTGGCGGGGTCAACCAGCTCAAGAACCGTTTTCTCGACCAGGACTGGGTGCGGCGCCAGGTCTATGGTTCGTTCCCGGTGGTCACCCAGGAGGCCAAGCCGCTGTCGGCGGTGGTGGCGGTGGACCTCGAGATCTACGGCTGCCCGGTGAAGAAGGAGGAAATCGAACGGATCGTGCTCGACCTGGTGCTGGGCAAGCCGGTGCGGCAATCGAAGTCGCGGGTCTGCATGGAATGCAAGGCCGCCGAGCATATCTGTCTCTTCGACCTGGGCGAGCCCTGCCTGGGACCGGTGACCAGGGCAGGTTGCGATGCCTGGTGCCCGGCGAGCCGGATGGGCTGCTGGGGCTGCCGGGGCCCCGCCGAGGAGGCCAACCTCGAAGAGATGCTGCGGATTCTGGAAAAACACGGTTTCGGCCCGGAGACCATCCTCGACCGGTTGGAATGCTTTGGCGGCTTTGCCGAACAGGCCGCCCGGCTGCGCAAAGATCTTGACCGCCAGGGCTGAAATATTCCAAAAAAGATGGACTCGCAGAAGGCCATCGTATTGCTGATACTGGCGAAGCGAAAAGGCTGAGACACAAGGAATGGTGGTGCCGAGCGCCCCAGATCCCGCCTCGACCCTGGAGATAATTCTTTTCGCGACGCCATCAAGGAAAAACCGTTATGAAAGTGACCTGCAACGTCGATGTCCACCACCTGACCCGGGTCGAGGGCCACGGCAATATCCGCATCCGCATCGAGAACGGCACCCTGCGCGAGGCCTTTTGGGAAGTCGTTGAAACGCCGCGTTTCTTCGAGGCCCTGCTGGTGGGAAAACGCTGGGACAACGCCCCCTGGATCTGCGGCCGGATTTGCGGCATCTGCTCCATCGGCCACACCCTGGCCGCCATCCGGGCGGTGGAGAATGCTTTCGGCATGGTGCCCTCGCAGCAGACCGATCGGTTGCGGCTGCTTCTCAAGCACATGGAAACTTTGCAGAGCCACGTTCTGCACCTCTACTTCCTGGCCGCCCCGGACTTTCTCGGCACCGCCAGCGTACTGCCCCTGGTCGAGAGCCACCGGCCGGTGGTGGAGCGCGCCCTGCGTCTCAAAAAACTCGCCAACGACGCCTGCGATGTGATCGGCGGCCGCCGGATGCACCCCACCCGCACCGTGGTGGGCGGCTTCACCATGCTGCCGGCCAAGGAGGAGCTTGCCCAACTGCGCAAACGGCTCGTTGCCGCCGGCCCCGATCTCGAGGAAACCGCAACACTCTTCGCCTCCTTCCGGATTCCGGATTTTACCAGGGAAACCGAATTCGTCTCCCTGGGCGGCGGCTCCCGCTACCCGTTCATCGGCGGCGAGCTCGTTTCCACCGACGGGGTGCGCCGGCCCGAAGACGACTACCTCTCCATGACCAACGAATATACGGTGGCGCAGTCCACCTCCAAGTGGAGCAAACTCTCCCGGAAATCCTTCGCCGTGGGAGCGCTCGCCCGGATAAACAACAATTTTCCCCTTCTCCAGGCCCCTGCCCGACAGACCGCGCACAGGCTCGGCCTGCAGGCGGTCTGCCACAACCCGTACCTCAACAACGTGGCCCAACTGGTCGAGTGCGTCCATGTGGTGCACGACTCCATCGCGCTCATCGACGAGCTGCTGGATTGCCATTTCAGTGAGCCCCGCCAGCCTGTCAGCCCACGGGCCGGCAGCGGAGTCGGCGCCGTCGAGGTGCCCCGCGGCATCCTCTACCATTACTACCGGTTCGACGGTGACGGCCGTATCGAGATGGCAGACTGCGTCATCCCCACCAGCCAGAACCACGCCAACATCCAGCACGACCTGGAGGAGCTGGCCTCCGGGCTCGCCTCTTCCGGCAAGACCGACGCCGAGATCACCCTGATGGCCGAAATGCTGGTCCGCTCCTATGATCCCTGCATCTCCTGCTCGGTGCACTGACCGCAGCAACCGGCGGCGCACCAAAAAAACATTTTCTTTTCCAGCAAGCGCGCTATAGTCACGCGCCATGAAGGCTGCGGCCCGTTAGTAAATTACAGCCAGGAAACCACCATCCCTCCTGGCCTCACCTCCGGTTCTTCCCGCCAGGCCTGAAGCCGATCGGCTTCCACTTCCGCCATGTTCCAGAGACAATCGGGTTCCAGCCCGGAACTTGCCTTTCTCCTTACTTTCCTTGGCCTCATCCTGTTCGGGACCATGCTCCTGAAAACCGGTTTCGTTCAGCACAACGCCGGTCTCGGCTGGCTCGACGCCCTCTTTCTCGCCACTTCCGCGGTCTGCGTCACCGGTCTTTCCACTCTGCCCACCTCCGGGTTCAACACCGCCGGCGAGCTCGC
>JBFHWX010000214.1:0-5367 GCA_041599275.1 Desulfobulbales bacterium
CCCAATAGTAGTGCTGACCGCTCGGGTCAGGCATGCTGGCAATGATGAAAGCCAGCAGCAGCCCGATCGAGCCCCCAAAGAAGATCCCCCAGGGAAGAGAGTCTACTTTCTTGGCAAAGTAACCGATTAGTACTCCAGCTATCAATCCCTTAACCGTCGAGCCGATGACGATCTCGACGAGCATCGGGGCCACCTCGGGAGCGGGAAATCAAGGACGAAAATCCATCCACAACCCCCAGGATTCCTCCCAGAAGCAGTCCAAGTAGCGGTTTGTTCATACCTACCCCCCTCATCAGCCTGTTCCGGCCACATCGATCAGGCGTGCATCGCGATCTGCCTATCTATTACACGTCCGGTCGGCCGCCTTTAAGACCGATTCCTCTGATCCCAACAAGTTAGACGTTTTCGCTGATCGCGATGGCACGGGCCCAATGGCTCTGTTGGGCGGCAGCCAGGACCGATGGGGGCGGTTGCCCAAGTCAGGCTTCGAGAACGGTACGGATCTTCTGAATGAGCTCGGAAGTCTGGAAGGGTTTCTGCAGGTACCCAGGGATTTGACCGCCTTCGGCCTTCGGCATCATCTACGGTCAGCTCCTCGAGTTCACCGTCGACTACACCGGGATTGCCAAACCGGTGAAGTTCTTCGACCAGGACGGCCCCCGCTCCCACGCCCACAACGACAAGCTGGGCGGCGACAAGAACGGCGACGGCCAGCTCGACGACAAGACCCCGGATGGCATCTGCCAGGTCTGCCACACCCAGACCGGCCACTGGCGCACCGACGGCACCCGTGGAGCGCTCGCCGGCTCGATCCACGAGACATACAACGGCACGGGTTGCATGGGCTGCCACCCGCACGCCAACGGCTTCAAGGCGAGCTTCGCCGACCATGCCGGGCCGCCGGTGAACCTCTCTTCCCTCGCCTTCTGCGCCGGCTGCCACGATCCGGCTGCCAATCTCGACATTGTAAAAGACATCCACAAGGCCGACTGCGCCAACTGCCATTCCTCGGTGCCGGCCCTGCGCACCGACTACGCCGGCGGCACGGTGGCGGCCAACATGGACTGCGGCGGCTGCCATGTCCAGATCAACGCGAGCTGGGCCAACCACTCGGTGGACCACACGGCAACCGGCCTTGGCGTCGTGCTGCCCAATTCCGCCACCACGCCGCCTACTTCCAACTGCGTGAACTGCCACTCGGGCGACATCATCATGGCGGTGCACGACCGGGGCGCGGCGGGCAGGCCCTATCCCTGCCAGCAGTGCCACGACATCGCCACCGGTGCCACCATCCCCGGCTTCGACGGCTACGGCGACGCTTCGGGCGGCGGAGGCGAGTGCTCCTTCTGCCACTCCATCTACTTCGACAACCACACCCACGCCGACAACCACACGGTGGCTCAGCGGCCCGGGGTCGATCTCTCCGCCGGCACCCTCTGCGGCTCCTGCCACGGCGTCGACGGTGGAGACGCCGGCACCGCAGCGCTCGACGACTGGAGCGAGATCCGGGCCCTGCACAACGTCGCCACCAATGGGGCAGGCCCCTGCGCCACCTGCCATAATAGCCTGCGCGACATCAACGTCGCCGCCCCCACCGGTACCACCGTCCAGGACGTGATCGGGGCCGGTGCCGACCCCACCGGCTGCCTTGCCTGCCACCCCGACCGTTCCAGCGGCCACGGCGACCACGTGGCCATGGGAGTGGTCACCGGCATCGCCAAGTGCACCGGCTGCCACGACCAGAGCGGCAGCGGCACGTCGGCCCATTTCATCGGCACGGTTCACAATAATAATTGTGGGCTCTGCCACACCGATCCCGGCGGCGGCGATTATTCGCTCAAGGCGGGCAGCAGCGCCGAGGGCCATGGCGCCGGCGGCTCCTACCCGAAGGCGCTGGTCAACACCTGCGTCACCTGCCACTCCGCCTACGACGCCGACTTCGACGGCGCCCACCAGAACGAGAGCCATGTGGAGCTCACCGGCACCGCCGAGTGCACCGGTTGCCACGCCGAGAGCATCGTCACCGCCCTGGGCTCGAGCGACGTGCATGGCGACACCTGCACCAACTGCCACACCGACATCAATCTCGACGGCCGCCTGCGGGCGGGCGCCAACGGCAGCGCCGCCGGCCACACGGTGGGCGGCTCGAGCTCCTGCGAATCCTGCCATGAGGACGGGGTAAACTTCACCTACTCCAGCAAGTTCGCCAACACCTCCACCGGCCACAAGCTGCCCAACGACCACACCGGCATCGGCTCGGCTGCCAACTGCACCACCACCTGCCACGTGCAGACCATCGGCAGCGCCATCGTCGCCACCACCCACAATGGCACCTGCGCTCTCTGCCATATCGACATCAATACCAACGGCGCTTTGCGGGTCGGCACTAACGGTGCCGGCAACAACCACGCGATCGGCGCCACCTCCACCTGCGCGAGCTGCCACGAGGATGGCACCAACTACACTTATTCCACCAACTTCGCGAGCCTCGCCAAGGGCCACAAGGTCCAGGACCACAGCGGCGTTGGCGCCACCGCTTCCTGCGCCGTCTGCCACAGCGAAGCGATCGTCAACCTCGATGCCACCGCCGACGAGCATGGGGATTCCTGCACCAACTGCCACACCAACACCACGACGAGCGGCATCCTCAAGGCCGCACCCCGGGGTGACGCCTCCGGTCACCAGAACGGCACCCCCAGCCTCTGCGCCGACTGCCATGGCGACCACGCCTCCTCCTGGTACTACCACGGCGTCGGCCGCACCCCGGATCACTCGGCCTCGGGCCTGAACGGCGTGCTGCCGAACTCGGCGAACAGCCCGGCCACGGTGAACTGCACCGGTTGCCACAGTGAGGCGAATCTGATCACCGGTACCCACGACCGGGCTGCCGCGGGCAGTACCTACAGCTGCCAGCAGTGCCACAACAGTGCCGGAGTCCTGGTCAACGGCAACGACGGTTACGGCGACGCCCGGCTCGGCGCCGGCGGCGGTGCCGAATGCGCCACCTGTCACACCAGCCAATTCGACGGCCACAGCCATGATACGGGTCACACCGTTGCTCTCCAGGGAAGCGATCTCTCCGCCGGCGCTGCCTGCAACACCTGCCACGGCTCCGACGGCGCCGACGCCGGCACCACGAAGCTCGACAGCTGGGACGAAATCCAGACTCTCCACAACGTCGCCACCAATGGCGCCGGAGCCTGCGCCACCTGCCATAACGCCAGCCGCGACGTGAACCCGGTGGCCCCCACCGGCACCACGGTGGCCATGGTGATCGCCGCCGGCGCCGATCCCACGAGTTGTCTCGCCTGCCACGGCGACCGCACCGTGGGCCACGGCCCCGACCATGTGGCGGAAAAATTCGTCACCAGCACGGCGAGCTGCGTGGTCTGCCACAACCAGGCCGACCCGGTGACCGGCGTGCATGCCGGCCAAGGCTGCTTCACCTGCCATGACGAATCGGTTTCGCCCGTCACCCTGAAGGGTTCGGCGGCCAACCACCGGGTGCCCGCGGACGGTGCGGTCAACACCTGTGCCTCGTGCCATGACAATATCGTGGAAACTCCGGCCCATGAGCACACCCGCTTCGTGCCGGGCCTCCGGAACAGCCCGTACCTTGGCACGCTCACCTGCTTCAAGTCCGGCTGCCACAACCGCGACACTTTTGCCGAGCACCTGCAGCCGGGCGGCATCGCCTACCAGAAGTTCCAGGGCTACGGCGTCTCCTTCGACTGCGCGCTTTGCCACCAGAACGGTAAGAACCGGCCCGGCCAGACCTTCAACGCCGACCCGGTGATCCACAACGCCATCAAGACCGGCACCACCGACAACCTCTCGGCCTACTGCAACGACTGCCATGATTACAGCGCCGTGCGCCTCGACATCGCCGGCCTGCCTTACTCGGTGGCCGCCAAGTACAGCAACACGAGCTACCGGGTGTCGAGCAAGCACCACGCCACCTCCCACACCAGGGCCGGCAACTGCACCGCCTGCCACATCGACCCGCGCATCGACCGCTACGGCCCGGGCAACTCGCTGCCCGCTCCCAAGATGCTGCCCTGCAAGGAATGTCACGCCCAGGCCAATCCCAGCGGCGGCTCTTTCGGCACCGGCCAGTTTACCATCTACAAGACCCGCACCGGCACCCAGAACGCCTCCATGGTGTGGAGTTGGAACTTCTCCGGGCCCATCGCCAACACCCATCCGGCGGCGCCGGCCACCGGTGTCGCACACCAGTGGAACGTGGACGGCGGCATGATCCAGAGCTTCGGCGCTTGCCTCTTCTGCCACAAAATGCGGCCGTATCATGCCTATCCGGGCAAGCCGAGTGACTCCAACCCTAACTCCCGGAATTTCACCACCGATCCGCCGTACTTTGCCGGCCCCGGCCGCTCCACTCTCGCCGTAAAATACGCCGACCACCGGCTGGTGTGGAAGTACTATAAGGACGTCAATCCAGGCACCCAGCAGTCATACAAGAACGATTACAAAATCGCCGCCCAGAACGACTTCAAGCAGAAAGCGGGCGTCACCTACGCCCGGGTGGTGTACGACCCGGCCACCGACCCCACCGGCATGGTGCCCACGGTCTCCTTCTGCACCAACCCGAGCTACTCCACCCAGGCCACCTGCGAATCCAACGGTCACTGGTGGCGGCCGGGCCATGTGATGGGTACGCCTGCGACCTTCTACATCCCGACCTTCGACACCCTGGCCGGCGGCGATACCATCAACATCAGCAGCGCTTCCTACTCCGGCGGCAACGTGTCGGTGGCGGCCACCAACACCAACACCACTTCGGGCTACACCCTGCATGCCGTCTACTCCGGCCGCGGCTACCCGATGACCAAGAGCGGCGCGGCCAACTGGTCGGTGACCATCCCCAATGTCCGGAATTTCTCGAGCGACGGCTACTTTGGGCGGGTGTTCGTCATCTCCATCGATACAGCGGCCAACCAGAACAAGGTGCGGGCCCAGGCGGTGCGCGACATCAACTGACAGGGTGAAGAACAAAGGGACTCCGAAGAAAGTGTGCCTCTCGGAAACACTCCGCGGGAACTCTGCTTCTCTGCTTGCGGAGGGGGGAGAAAATGAGCTAGGGTACGGAGCGGTTCGCTAAATCAATGCTATGCGAGCCGTCAGTGTATCTCCGATCTCTTTTTCTCTCTTGGGAGCGTTCACCATGAAAATGGGAATTTCTGCCGAAAAGTGTTTCGTCCGCCGGCTGGTCTTTCTGACAGGAGCTTTTCTTGCCCTGGTGATTGCCGCGCCGCTGCCGGCAACGGCACAGCCGGGCGCCGCAAAGTCGAACGCTGGCATCCTGGCCGGCCGCCTGCTCCACGAGGACGGCAAGCCGGTGGCCGCTTC
>JBFHWX010000215.1:0-5353 GCA_041599275.1 Desulfobulbales bacterium
ATCCTGCACCCGCTGCCGTTCCTCGGCGGAGAGGCCTGCGTGGTAGGCCGCCGCCCGTACCCCGATGCCGACCAGTTGGGCGGTGAGCTTTTCGACCCGCTTGCGGCTCAGACAATAGATGATGCCCGCTTCGCCGGGCCGGCCGGCCAGGAAGGAGCGAAGCTGCTCAAAGGGTTTTTGCTTCTCGAGCACCGTGTAGCGGATGTTCGGCCGGTCGAAGCCGGCCACGAAGGTTTTTTCCCGGCCAAGGCCAAGGCGGTCGAGGATGTCGGCCCGGGTGTGGGGCTCGGCGGTGGCGGTGAGCGCGATCACCGGCACCTGGGGGAAGAGCTGGCGCAGCATGCCAAGCTTTGTGTATTCGGGCCGGAAGTCGTGGCCCCACTGGGAGATGCAGTGGGCTTCGTCGATGGCGAAGAGGCTGATGGGGATCTCTCTCAGCCGTTCGCTGAAACCTTCCGAGAGAAGGCGCTCCGGCGCGATGTAGAGCAGATCGAGCTCGCCGCCGTGGAGCTGGGCCAGCACCTGGCGGGCCTCGGCGCTCTTGAGCGACGAGTTGTAGAAGGCGGCCCGGATGCCGTTGGCCACCAGGCCGTCCACCTGGTCCTTCATGAGGGAAATGAGCGGCGACACCACGATGCCCACCCCCTCGCGGTGCAGGGCCGGGATCTGGTAACAGAGCGACTTGCCGCCGCCGGTGGGCATCAACACGAAGCAGGAGCGGCCAGCGATGAGGCCCTCGATTATTTCCTCCTGCAGGGGGCGGAAGGAAGAGTAACCGAAATATTTTTTGAGGTTGTCGAGGGGGCTGGGCATGGTGCTCGTGGCTCGGGGACGGTTGTGGGGCTAAAGGGGTATTCCGCCGCCCGCGATCAGGGCCTCTTTGGCAGCCACCGGCAGCCGCCGCACCTGGTACTCGCGGCGGGCGGCGGCCGCCCGGGTCGGCTGCTCCTCGGCCCAGACCAGTTTCACCGGCCGGCGGCTTCGGGTGTAGCGGGCGCCGGCCGGCCCCTGGTTGTGGTCGGCGGTCCTGCGGGCAGGGTCGGTGGTGATGCCGGTGTACAGGGTATGGTCGGCGCAGCGCACCATGTAGGTATACCAGCCCCTGGGATTATCCTCGATCCCCTCCTGCTGCCGGGCCGGGTCCTCGGCAATCACTCCTTGCCCAGACAGCATTTTTTGTGTTTTTTCCCAGATCCGCAGGGGCAGGGCTCGTTGCGGCCGATCTTCTCGACCCGTACCGGGTCCGAGGCCAGGATCTCGCCGTCGAGGTAGAACCACTCGTCCTTTTCAAACAGAAAGCTGCTCGCTTCCCGCAGCGAGCTTGCACCCTGGGGTGTTTTGTAGCGGGCCACGAACTCGACCACACCTTCCCGGTCGCCGGGTTGGCCCGCTTCAGTGCGCAGGATTTCGAGACCGGTCCAGCGGATGCCCACCTCGTTGGCCAGTTCCTCGCGGGCCGGCCGGCTGTCGGGGTGCCAGGTGCGGAGCAGATACTCCCAGTCTTCCAGCACATAGGCCGAATAACGGCTGCGCATCAGAAGCTCGGCGGTTTCGGCGACCCGGAGGCCGGCATGGTAGGGACCGCAGCAGGCGTCGAATTCTTTGTCGGGGCTGCACGGGCAGGTGGGCATGGGGCTGTCCTTTGTTCGGAATGCGGTGGTGGTGGGGCGAGGCTACAGCGAGTTGAGGATGTCCTTCACCAGGTTGCCGTCGGCGGCGCCGCCGAAATGGGTCATGATCGGCTTCATGGCCTGCATTTTGTTCTTGAACTGGGAAAAGTCGATGTTGGCCTCGATCCACGACCGGATGGCGGCCTCGTCCACCTGCTGGGGCAGGTAGTTTCGCAGAATACGCAGAAAGTCGGTCTCCTCGCCATGGCTCTGGGCGATCATCTCCTCTTCGGATTTGACCAGTTTCTTGACGATGGCCTGGACCTCCAGGTCCGAAAGCTCTTTGTTGGGCTGGCGGGCGAATTCGCCCAGGATGACGCGCAGGGCCGAGGTCCTGGCCTCGTCCTTGGCTTTCATGGAATTCTTGAGGTCGGCCCGGATCTGTTCACGCAGGGTCATTGCGGTGCTCCTGAAAGAAATTTTTATAAGGCTGGCCAACTATACTGCATAAGAGGAAAAAGCAAAACCGCCGAGTGGACCGATCAGGAGAACCAGAGGTTGCAGACCAGCACCGAGAGGAGGATGCCGGCCGCGTCGGCGCAGAGGGCGGCGGGCAGGGCGTGGCGGCTGCGGGTGACGCCCACCGCGCCGAAGTAGACGGCCAGTACGTAGAAGGTGGTTTCCGTCGAGCCCTGCATGGTGGAGACCAGGAAGGAGAGAAAGGAGTCGGGCTGGCGCTGCACGATCTCGCTCATGATGCCGAAGGCGCCGGAACCCGAGAGCGGCCGGATGAGCGCCATGGACAGGGCCTCGGCGGGCATGCCGATCTTGGCGGTGAGCGGGGTGAGAAGCCGGGTCATGATCTCCATGGCACCGCTTGCCCGCAGCATGCCGATGGCCACGAAGATGGCGACCAGGAAGGGGATGATCCGTACCGCCGTGGTGAAACCTTCCTTGGCTCCTTCGGTGACCGTTTCGTAGACCGCCACTCCGCGCAGGTAGCCGTGGACCAGAAACCCCGCGATGAGCATGGGGATGAGCCAGGCCGAGAGCCGGCCGAAGAGGTCGGTGGAAAGGGAAGAGGGGATCCCTGTCTGGGTCGTTTGGTAGAAGACGCCGCCGGCAAAGAGAGCGATGAGCAGGAAGACGAAGGAACGGCCGGCAACCGAGGGCTTCCTGCCGGCTGGCACGGCCTCTGCCGGTTCTTCGGGCAGGGGATTTTCACTTTCTGGCGGCGCAGATGCAGCGGCTGCCGGTGGTTCCCGGCGGGCCAGGAGCTTGGCGGCGACGATGGCGGTGAAGGTCGAGCCGCAGGTGGCCACCAGCGACGGGATGAGGATGCCGGCCGGGTCCACGGCACCGGCCGCCGCCCGCACGGTGATGACGCCCAGGGGCAGAAGGGTGACCGACGAGGTGTTGATGGCCAGAAAGAGGCACATGGCATTGGTTGCCGTGCCCTTTTCCACGGCAAGCCTGTCGAGCTCCTGCATGGCCTTGATCCCCATGGGAGTGGCGGCGTTACCGAGACCCAGCATGTTGGCCGCCATGTTCATGATCATGGCGCTCATCGCCGGGTGGTCAGCGGGCACATCGGGGAAGAGCCGGGTCATCACCGGCCGTAGCCCCCGGCCCAGCGAGGCCAGCAGGCCGGCTGCCTCGGCCACCTTCATGATGCCGAGCCACAGGGCCATGGGGCCGATGAGGCCGATGGCCAGGGTGACGCCGCTCTTGGCCGAGTCGAAGGAGGCCTTGGTGACCTCGTCCATTTTTCCGGTATAGGCCGCGGTGACCACGGCCAGGAGGATCATGGCGAGCCAGATGATGTTGATGGCGGAGGGCTTTTTCGGTTCCATGGCCCAAAGCTATGCCACGATTGCCGGAAAAAAACCAGTGATTGTTGCTGGGGAGAAAGGGCGGAGATGGGCCGGCCGCCGGTTCCGGAAAAAATGGCGCTGCAGGGGAAGGGGGGAGAAGCGGAGAAGCGCCAGTTCCCCGGCGGCGGCCGGCCCGCAGAAGAACCGTGCCCGGGCGCGGAGAGAGGGGAGGATAAGGGGAAGGAGAGCCCGGGTCGTGTTTCTTGCTGGTACGGCTGACTCTAGAGCATGGCTCGCTCCGGAACCTTGACCCAGGTCAAGCGGAACGAAAAAAAAGAGGCGGCCTCAGGCGGGGGGCGACGAAGGCGGTACGGCCCTTGCCCTCAGGGTCGGGGCATAGGCCTCGAATTCCGCCCGGTAGAGGTCGAGCAGCCAGGGTGATTCCTCCACCAGGCGAGTGAGCTTGCCCCGCACATCGTGGCGCTGTTGCCAGTCGAGTCCTTCATGGGCCAGGATCTGGAACAGGGCTTCCGCTTCGATCCGCACTTCTTCAGGCAGCTCATCGGCAGGATCGCCAAAGGGAAAGGACCTGGCAAGACGTTTGAACTGCAACCGCCGTTCGCCGAAATTTTTCAAAAGCAGGCAGAAGAGCCCGAGCAGCAGGGCACTGCCAAGAAACGCCATCCTGCCCTGCACCAGACCAAGGAGCAGGAGTACGGCGGCGGTGGTCCATGCGGCTATGTAGCCGATGTAGAGAAGCCGGCGGAGAATTTCGTCGGGGGGATTTATTTCTCTCGAGTGCATGGTCTTTGGTGGCAGATGATCGTTTCTCCGACAGAATAGCACACAAGCAGCGAAGAGGGCAATCCCGGCGGAAAAGGCGGGCTGGCGGTACCGGGAAAGGGTGGATCAGCCGAAATTATAGAACCACAGAAAGAGGCCCACCACGGAACTTGCGGTGAGCAGGATCGGTGAAACCCGGAAAAAGTCGTCCTTGCGCCGTAACCGCGCGGAATTGAGAAGCAGGGAGATGAGGCCGAGGACCAGGGCGACGACCAGCCAGGTAAACGACTTGTCGATGCTGGCCTGGTCCCAGTTCACCCGCACCGTGGTGGCGAACTTGAAACCGAACACCCGGGCGAATTCGGGCTTTGCCTTGCCGATGTAGAGCACCGAGGCCAGCAGTGCCAGCCAGCCCGCCGCGCCGGTGAGGTTCAGAGCCACCACCAGGGGGTCTTTTTCCCGCCGGCGTTGTACGCCGTAGAAGTCTCGAAGCGATCCCATTGCATAGCCCTCTTGCCGCCGTTTTTTACAAAGTGGTTTCCCGAAAGAAAACTACAGGGGAACAACGGTTTTGGCAAGTTTCATCGTTCGGTAACGGGGCCGGACCATTCATGAAAATGGTCCGGGAGGATGAGGTGGCGCTCTTGTCAGGCTGATTTTGTGGGCTCGATGATCTCGTGGTGGCTTCCCCTGGTCTGAAAAGAGCGATGCGTTGGTTGTCCTACAATGTGGTTATCTGTCCGGAATCGTCACAACTTTTTTTGATGCTGCGACAAATTGCCACATGAGTTTGTGAGGGTGGCGTGGTATGAAAACATAAAGAGCGGCGCGAACTCACGAAAGAACCTGGCCGGGTGGCATCGTTTGCCGGAGGCTGGTTCATGTAGGGGATTTTGCACCCTGGGGCGGCCCCATTTTTACAGGCCGGCCGTCTCGATCACTTCCATCACCGTAAGGAGGTTCTCCATGGTTGAAGGTTTGGGAAGAGTTCTAAGGCCAATGGCGCTGGCAATTGGCGTGTCTCTGCTGTGGGGGAGCGGGCCGGCTTTGGCCGAGTCGGGCTGTGTGGGCTGCCACACCGACCAGGAAAGACTCGAGGCCGCCGCCGCTCCTGAAAAGGCGGTGAAATCGGCCATGCAGGCAGGA
>JBFHWX010000216.1:0-5353 GCA_041599275.1 Desulfobulbales bacterium
ACGAGAACCTTCATGCTCGATTCAGTCGAAACATTCCGCCTCCTGGAACGAGGCGCCGGCCGCATCCTTGGCCGCCAGCAGCGGTGGCCCGTTGTTGCCCAGCGGCCAGGCGATGCCGAGCCGGGGGTCGTCCCAGCGCAGGGTGCGCTCGTGCTCCGGGGCGTAGAACTGAGTGCATTTGTAGAAGAAGTCAGCCGAGTCGCTGAGCACGTAGAAGCCGTGGGCAAAACCGGGTGGAATCCAGAGCATCCTGTTGTCCTCCGCCGTCAGGGTCTCACCCACCCATTGCCCGAAGGTGGGGGAACTGCGGCGCAGATCGACGGCCACGTCGAACACCGCGCCGGAGAGCACCCGTACCAGCTTGCCCTGGGGCTCACGGATCTGGTAGTGCAGGCCGCGCAGCACGCCGCGGGCCGAACGGCTGTGGTTGTCCTGCACGAAGTCGCAGTCGATGCCGCCGGCCGCGAACTTGCGGCGCTGCCAGGTCTCCATGAAAAAGCCGCGCTGGTCGCCGAACACGTCGGGCTCGACCAGGATCACGTCGGGAATCTTTGTCGGTGTGAAGTTCATGTTTTTACTGCGTTGGGTGTAGCGGATCTGCCGGGGCTTGCCAGCTAAAAGCGTCAGGACTGAGTGCTGAGTGCTGAGGACTTAGCAACAACCCGAACGGCTTTACTACTTTTGGGCTTGCAGCCGGTCAGCCGGTCAGATTGTGTTTGCTGCCAACTCCCCTGCCTGCTCCTCCCGTCTCCCGTCTCCTGTCTAACGTCTCACTCCCGCCCCCAGCCCTCGCTGTCGATGAGCTGCAGCAGGTATTGGCCGTAACCGTTCTTGGCCAGGGGTTCGGCCACCGCCCGCACCTGCTCGACCCCGATATAGCCCCGGCGGTAGGCGATTTCCTCGAGGCAGGCGATCTTCAGGCCCTGGCGCTCTTCGACGATGCGGATGAAATTGGCGGCGTCGAGCAGCGAGGCGTGGGTGCCGGTATCGAGCCAGGCGGCGCCGCGGCCGATGAGCTCCACCCGCAGGTCGCCACGGGCCAGATAGGCGCGGTTGACGTCGGTGATCTCCAACTCGCCCCGGGCCGAGGGTTTTATGCTCTTGGCGATCTCCACCACGTGGTTGTCGTAGAAGTAGAGGCCGGTCACCGCGTAGTTGGATTTGGAGCGGGCGGGTTTTTCCTCGATATCGACGACGTTTTTGCTTTCATCGAAGCAGACCACGCCGTAGCGCTGGGGGTCACGCACGAAGTAGCCGAAGACCGTGGCGCCGCTGGTCCTGGCCGCGGCGCGCTGCAATTGCTCGGGCAGGCCGTGGCCGAAGAAGATGTTGTCACCGAGCACCAGGCAGACCGGATCGTGGCCGATGAACCGTTGGCCGATCACAAAGGCCTGGGCCAACCCCTCGGGCCGGGGCTGCACCGCGTAGTCGATGGCCACCCCCCACTGGCAGCCGTCGCCCAGCAAGCGCCGGAACTGCTCCCGGTCCTCCGGGGTGGTGATCACCAAGATCTCCCGGATGCCGGCCAGCAGCAGCACGGCCAGTGGGTAGTAGATCATCGGCTTGTCGTAGACCGGCATGAGCTGCTTGCTCACCGAGCGGGTGAGCGGGTAGAGCCGGGTGCCGGAACCGCCGGCCAGCACAATGCCCTTCATCGGGTTTGCCGGGCGGCGTTGCCTGGTCGCAAGGTGGTGGGAAAGGTTCGATGCGCCATAACAGTGTGTGAAAAAAAAGAGTCGATTCGGCAACACAAAAAGAAAGAGGCACCGGCCTGGTTTTCCAGGCAAGCGGTGCCTCTTGTTGTATCCGATGCGGCGGTTTGCCGCAAGTCCCCGATCAGACGGTCAACGCCTTGTTGCGCCGCCGGCCCACGGTGAACACGCCGAGCAGACCGGAGCCCAGCAGCAGGGCGGAACCCGGCAGGGGCACGGCGGGGGGGGCGGGGGAGGAGAACGTAATGTTGTTCAGGGTGAGGCCAACGTCAATGGTGTCGACTCCCTTTGACAGGTTGTGGCTCGTAAGCGACGCGTTAGAGCTCATCAAATAAGTGTCGTAATAGACGTTGTCTTTTTTGAAGAAGAACCCGAAGTCGGATGTGCTGCCAAGGTTGAAAGGCGAAAGGGTTATGGGAGTGAAGTCTCCATCGAAAGTAT
Organism: Desulfobulbales bacterium; assembly: GCA_041599275.1. Taxonomy (GTDB): domain Bacteria; phylum Desulfobacterota; class Desulfobulbia; order Desulfobulbales; family BM004; genus JBFHWX01. Next base: position 2,154 of record JBFHWX010000216.1, read on the forward strand.
TAGTGAAAGTGACCATCCAGTCAGTGCCAACTCCGCTGTTGGAGAAGGTCAATTTCGAAACATAACCAGCGCCGCTGCCGAGCAGTATCTGGCCAGCGGCCATGTTGCCGCCCCAGTCATAGATGCCGAATTGATAGCCGTTCGTCTGGTTGAGGTCCCACGTGATGTCGACCGTCCTGGCGGTGGCCCCGCTGGTAGTCGCCTGCCACTGGTAACTCTGCTCGACCGGCGCTGCCTGGCCGCTGGCGGCGAAAGCCAGCACTGCCAGCAGAACGGCCGCCAATACTCCTGTTATTCTGCTCCCCATAAGAAACCTCCCATTGAAAATAATGTGCAGGTCCGGCAACCTCGTCCGGCCTGGCAACCCGGCTGTCTCGGGAGATGGAGACCCGTGGCTTTCCGTCCCTGTCTCACGACAGGTTTGGCATCCTCTTCATCCGCTCCAGCAGCGGATTTTCCGTATGGTTGCGGCAGGAGGTCATTTTGGCTGCCCCCTCCCTCTCTGTGTGTTGTAAAATTATCTCCTGCTCCGGCGCAGGCCTGCCAGGCCCAGCAGGCCGGAGCCGAGGAGCAGGGCGGCGCCGGGCAGGGGCACGGCGGGCGGTATTTCGGCGGCGACCGGGGCCGCCCAGTACTTCACCCGCATGGTGAGGCCGGTGTCGGCGTTGGACAGCAGATAATGGTAATCCGCCGTATCGGTGGCGAAATTGGCGCCTTCCACCTTCCAGTAGTCGTAGGTGTAATACCGTGTGAAGCTGCCGTCAGTGTTTTGGGTCCGGAAGGAAAAGGAAAACTGGTTGCTGTCGCCCAGGGCCAGGGAACCTCCGGTCCAGCCGCCATTGTCTCTGGAGGTGGCCGTCCAGGACTCACCGTTGCTGGTCAGGCTCACGGTGGACTCCACTTTGTTGTCGGCCGTGAAGCCGTTGGTGCGCCCGTCGGGCCAGAGCTCGAGATAACCGCCGGACGGGTTGCCGGCATCGTAGAGATCGAAGTAAACCGTCGGCGTGGTCCCTTTGGTGAGGGTACCGTTGCTGAGGCTCTCGAACTGGACATGGAAGAACGATTTGTCGCCGTAGCCCGGCGTCGAGGTCCAGACCGTGCTGGCGGTTCCGGTCATGGTGGTGGCGAGAGCCGGACTGCTGCTTAAGACAAAGGCGCAGAGGGCCAGGCATGCCCCGGTCAACTGTGCGATGAACGGTGTTTTCATGATGATCGATCCTCTTGGTTCGGGAGTTGTTGGGTGGAGCGGGCAGCTTCCCGAATAGCCAGTTTCTCGTGGAACTCCACCATGTCTGGGCTCCGGCAAGGCCTGAACGCCGGGCGCCCCGCATGGTTTGTGCGAATTGTGTGTCTGCTTGAGTTTGCCCCGGTGAAAGCCACCATAGATCAGAATAAAATGGTGTGCAATAACAAAAAATACGAGGTTCCATGGCGATAAACCCCGCAAAATACCAGGTTGTTTTTGGGGAAATCTTTTCATTGCGGTGTGTTAGGAATGACAGGTTGTACCTTGGTCCAGGGTCCGGAAAAATGACAAAAGAGCTCATGCGAAATGAGAGGCGCAGCGGCAGGTCGAACAGGTGCACCTCGTAATGATCTGCAGGCACCAACATCCCCGGCTCGGCTTTCTTTCTTGTCTGAGGTGAGCGGTTCAACTGCTGTCGGCTTCGGTTGAACCAAACAGACAGTTGGGCTGGGTGGGGCCGCCAGGCAGCAGAAGGACCGCAGTGGCGGCGTCGCGATACGGGTTTGCGTCAAGGGCAAGGGCTGGCCACGATCCCCGTGTTTTTTGTTGAATCTCGTTGTTGCTGGTTCTATGATAGGTGCTTGGGTGCTTTCTCCGCATTCCCCGGGCAGGGCGGTTTCCTGCTCGCCGAAAGGCGGCGTGGCGCATCGACCGGCGAGCGGGGTCCGTGCCGTTTCGGTCTGGTTTGAGGGTGTTATCGTGTTGTTGTCCTGGTCTCGTCGCAGCTGCGAGGCAATTGGAGAAAGGGGGGCGTTATGGGAAGCTGGAAGTGCGTCGTTGCCGGTCTTGGCTTGGCGGGGGGTGTTGTCCTGAGTGCGGTGGGCGCCGTGTCGGCGGCCACGGACTACGGGACCGGAACATGGCAATGGGAAAGCAATCCCTGGTCCCTGACCTTTGCGGTTGACAAGAACCCTTCCCTGGCGCCAGGAATGACGTTCAATTTCTACGACTGGGACTCCGGTAATGCCGCCACGGTCTTCGGCAGCGGCGCCGCTGGAGGTCTCGGCGCGGTGCTCCTCATGCACCCGACCATCGCCGGAACGGGTTATGCAACCAATATCCTGACCGGCAAGACATCTCCGCCCTACCTGACCGCTTCCAGCCTGGCGATGGGTGCCACGAATTCTTTCGGTTTTTCATTCACCAACGGCGCAGCGACCTATTATTCCTATAATCTGCTGGCAAACGACAACGGTTCCTGGCTGCTCTCCAGTATGGATACCGGGATGCAGGTGCTTGTCGCCTCGGCCGGCATTTCGCCGCTCACCGATCCCGGCGTCCCGGCCGTACCCATTCCGGGAGCGGCCCTGCTCCTGGGCTGCGGGCTTCTTGGTCTGTTTGCCATGGACCGCCGGCGCCATCGTCTTCCTGGCGCTTGAGTTGTTCGCGCTGTTCGGGCGCCCGGTCCGCGCAAGGAAAAAAAAGAGAGGAGCACTGTCGGTCTTTTTGCGTTGCGGCCACGGAATTCCGCGCTGATTTCGTGTTTTGCCGGCAATGACTCGGGTGGGGTGGTTTGTCGGGCCATCCCCCCAGTCCTTGGCGCTCGGTCCTGGGCACGCGGTCCCTGCGCCCTCCCCACGCCGTTTTTCCCCAAGCCACCCCTGGTATTTCTAACTCATTTCTGTTTCACCCAAAACGCGGCATCAGCCTGGTGTTTTCCTGTTGTTTTCGGCGCTGAACCTGGTATTTTTACTGCGTGCGCATGATGGGAAAAGCGCGTATGATCGTTTTTTCCCTGCCAGAGGGGGCAAGGAAAACAAGCAAGCCAATCACGACGAAACCGGAAGAAGTCGTCAGTTGGTGGCGGTCAGTGGGCAGCAGCAAAGGCTGTGGAGTAGGCAGAGGTCAGTGGGCAGTAGGCGGCAAAAGCAATTGCGAGCTGCCGACTGCGAAAATCAAGGTTTTCCCGCCGCCTGCCAACCGCCGATAAGCGTTGTTTCCACCAACTGCTTGC
>JBFHWX010000217.1:0-5327 GCA_041599275.1 Desulfobulbales bacterium
CCGCCGGCCGGCAGGTTTTCAGTCCGGGCTCTCCGGCGACCGGGCCACCCCGCCTTTCTGGACCGCATCGAGAATGCCATTGATGAACGGCACCGACTCCCCGGTGCCGAAACGCTTGGCAATCTCGATGGCCTCGTTGATCCCCACCCGGTCGGGCACATCATCGCGGCAGACCAGTTCGTAGACGGCGATCCGCAGGATATTGCGGTCGATGGCGGCCATCCGCTCGAGCCGCCAGTTCTGGGCGGCGGCGCGAATGGTTTCGTCGATCCGCTCACGGTTCACCTCCACCCCTTCGAGTACCTCCACCGCGTAGGGCAGGCTCTTGCGGCGCGGCTCGAACTGTCGGCAGTAAAGCTCATAGGCTTCCTGCCGGGAGCGGTCGCCCACATCCATCATATAGAGGACCTGGAGAGCGATCTCCCGGGCCTTTCTGCGGGTTCCGGTCAAAGCGCGCCCTATCCCTGCCCCATGGCATCCATGAGGTTCATCATTTCCACCGCCGCCATGGCGACTTCCGAGCCCTTGTTGCCGGCCTTGGTGCCGGCCCGCTCGATGGCCTGCTCGATGGTGTCGGTGGTGAGCACCCCGAAGAGCACCGGTAGCCCGCTTTCGAGGCCGACCATGCCGACGCCCTTGGCGCATTCGTTGACCACCAGATCGTAATGGGAGGTGGCGCCGCGGATCACCGCGCCGAGGCAGATGACCGCGTCATAGTTTCCGGAGAGTGCCATCCGACGGGCCACAAAGGGTATTTCGAAGGCACCGGGCACCCGGGCCACGGCAATGTCGTCGGCGGCAGCGCCCGAACGGGTCAGGGCATCGATGGCACCCTCCAGCAGCCGTTCGGTGATGAATGAATTGAACCGGGCCACAACGATGCCCACCCGCTTGCCCCCGGCCTGCAGGGTTCCTTCAAAAAATCTGGCCATCTCGGTCTCCTTCTTTTCTGGCAAAAAAATGACGGACCGTTGCCGCTTCTGAGGGCTGCAACGCTGCCTCGCTTATCGTAAAATTGACGCCCCCGCAAAAAGCGGCGCAAACCATTTGCTCAGTCGGTTTCGCCCACCATGTCCAGCATGTGGCCCATGCGCTCCTTCTTGCAACGCAGGTAACCGGCGTTCTCCGCCAGCGGTTTGGTCTCGATGGACTGCCGGCTGGTGACCTCGAGGTCGTAGCCCTCGAGGCCGACGATCTTCTTCGGGTTGTTGGTGAGCAGGCACATTTTGCGGACCCCGAGATCCCGCAGGATCTGGGCGCCGATCCCGTAGTCCCGCAGATCGGGCTGGAAGCCGAGCTTGATATTGGCGTCCACGGTGTCGAGCCCCTTTTCGTCCTGCAGGGAATAGGCCTTGAACTTATTGATCAGCCCGATGCCACGGCCCTCCTGGCGCATATAGAGCACCACGCCGCGGCCGGCCTCGCTCACCATGCGCATGGCTTCCTGGAGCTGGGCGCCGCAATCGCAGCGCTGGGAGCCGAACACGTCGCCGGTGAGGCATTCGGAATGGACCCGCACCATGATCTCCTCGTTGGGATCGATCTCCCCCATGACCAGAGCCAGATGCTCGTGCTTGTCCACGTCGTTCTTGTAGACGATGGCCCGGAACTCGCCGCCAAAGCAGGAAGGCAGGCGGGCCTCGGCGGCCCGGTGCACGAGCAGGTCCTTTTTCAACCGATAGGCCACCAGATCGGCAATGGTGGCGATCTTCAGATCATGCTCGGCGGCGAACTTCTCGAGGTCCGGCATCCGGCTCATAGTGCCGTCGTCGTTCATGATCTCGCAGATGACACCAGCCGGCGTCATGCCGGCCAGCCGGGCCAGATCCACCGAGCCCTCGGTCTGTCCGGTGCGCTCAAGCACACCGCCGCGCCGGGCCCGAAGTGGAAAAATGTGGCCGGGAGAGACCAGGTCGTAGGGTCGGGCGTCGGGGTCCACGGCCGCCTGGATGGTACGGGCCCGGTCGGCGGCGGAAATGCCGGTGGACACCCCGGTGCGCGCCTCGATGGAGACCGTGAACCCGGTGCCGTAGGGCGACTTGTTGTCCTGCACCATCATCGGCAGCTCGAGTTTTTTGACGAGCTCCCGGTCGAGGGTGAGGCAGATCAGGCCGCGCCCGTACTTGGCCATGAAATTGATGGCCTCCGGGGTCACCGCTTCGGCGGCCATGCACAGGTCGCCCTCGTTTTCCCGATCCTCGTCGTCCACCAGGATGATGATCTTCCCGGCCTTGATGTCCTCAATCACCTCTTCAATCGTACTAACCGCCATGATCCTTCACTTCCTTTATTTTAAAAAATCGTTGGCCGCCAGAAAGGCGGCTGTGATTCCGCCGTTGCCGGAGCCGGCCCCGTCGCCCTTGGCGAGAAGCAGCTTTTCGACGTACTTGCCGATAATGTCCACCTCGATATTCACCGTGCCCCCCTGCCGAAGACCGCCGATGGTGGTCACCTCCAGGGTGTGGGGAATGATGGCCACCGAAAAGGTGCGCTCGTCGCAGTGGTTCACCGTCAGGCTCACCCCGTCGATGGCGATGGACCCCTTCTCGACGATGTACTTGCCCTGGCCGGCCGGCACCTCGAAGGCGAAACGCACATAATCGCCCACGGGCCGGCGCTCCAGACAACGGACGGTGGCATCGACGTGGCCGCTCACCAGATGGCCGCCAAGGCGGTCGGCGAGCCGCAGGGCCCGCTCGAGGTTGACCACCGAGTTGGTGCTTTTGCGGCCAAGGTTGGTGCGGGCCAGGGTTTCGGGGGAGACATCGACGGTGAAACGGCGACCGGCAAAGGAAGTGGCGGTGAGGCAGACGCCGTTGGTGGCGATGGACTCGCCAAGCTCCGGCTTCTCGATCTCGAAGTCGGCCTCGATACCGAAGACCATGCCGCCGCCCGCCGGCCGCTTCTCGACGATGGTGCCCTTGCCCTGGATGATTCCGGTGAACATGGAAATCAGCCGGCCGCCTCGAGGGCATCCGCCCTGGCTTCGAACTGCTCGGCCAGCCGGCTGTGCCGGAAGTTGGCGTGGATAGAGGCCACCGTGCGCAGGGCGTCAACCGCCTTGTCTTTCTCGCCCTTTTCCTGATAGACCTCGGCCATGCTCTCCAGGGCTTCCACCGCTCCCTTGGGGTTGTTGTTGGCCTGGTAGACGTCGAGCATCACGAAGTAAAGTTCGAGCGCCTTGTCGTGCTCACCGCGCTCCCGGTAGAGGCGGACGAGCTTTTTCTCAAGGGAGAGCATGGAGAAGGAATCGTTGGCCTTGCGGCAGATCTCGTAAGCCCGCAGGTAGTGGCCGCAGGCGGCTTCCAGGTCCTTGCCGGCGGCGCAGACGTCACCCAGCCGGTCGCAGGCGTTGGCCACGCCGGCCTCGTCGCCGGTCTGTTCGAAGGTCACCAGGGCGTTGTGGAAAGAAGCGGCGGCCTGGCCGTACTCGCACTGGCCGAAAAATTCCTTGCCCTTTTCGTAATCTTCCTGGCCGGGCTTCTTCTCCGCCGGCTCTTCCGGCGGCGCAGCCGAGGCCATGGGTACTCGCAACTGTTCAGTCACCTTTTTGTTCTCCTTTTTGCTGCATCAAATCGAGGGCCTCCCGGGCCAGACGACCCACCGTGGTCGCGACCGGCTGCCCTTTGTCGTAATAGGTAAGCTCCTGCTCATCCGTCACCAGTTTCTCGATGCGACCGGCCACCTCGGTGGCGCCGATCCGGCCCAGAACCCGCACCGCCATGCCGCGCAGAAAGGGATTTTCGGCATCGAGCAGGACGAAGAGATGGTAGAAAGGGGTGCGGCGGACCAGTTCCGGCCGCGCCCCGGCGATGGTGCCCAGCGCCCAGAGGACATGGGGCCCCATGGAACCGTCCTGGATGAAATTGAAAAGAAAACGGGTGAAAGAGCCGAAAATGTCGGGCCGGGCGGCGATGATCTCACCGATGGTCTCCACCGAACCCCAATTGGCGGCGGCGGAGTCGGAACACGAGTCGAAGAGCCGCTGCAGCAGGTTGCTCACCGCCCCCGGCTGGCGGGTGGCAAAACGGGCGCAGACGGATCCGATGACGTGGGCAGTGGCGTAGCGCACCTCCTCCCGCGGGTCGTAAAGAAGCCGTCCCATGAACTGCAGGGTTTTGGTGTCGTCGAAGACCAGATCCACCAGGCCATCGACGTCCCGCGCCTCCACCAGCTTGCGGACCAGGGGTTTGGTGGCCTTTTGCCGCACCCGTTTGGGGTCCCGCTCGGGCTCGACGGGCACCGGCCCGACCGCCTCTTTCTCCTCCGAACCACCGGCCTCGCCAAGCTTTGCCACCAGTTCGGCGAGTTCCCGCTGCAGGCGAACGAAAAAGAGCACTCCCTTGATCTTTCGCCCGTCGAGGTTGCGGGTGTCCACCACCCGGTCGGTCACCTCGTCGTAAGCATCGATCTGGTCGGTGAGGTAGTCCTCGCCGGGGAGCAGATCCCAGGCCAGCTCCCAGTTGCCGCCGCAGGCGTTCAGCAAACACTCGATCATGGCGGCGCCCAGGTTCCAGCCGGTGGGGTCGCTCACGTAATGAGCGCCGCAGTCGCAGGTACCGGCGGCGAACTCCTGCATGGAGCGTTCCTTCGGAAAGACCGGCTTACCCACGGTCTGCCGGCAGAACGGGCACCAGGGCCGGATCTTGAGGTCGGAGGATTTGCCCATGACCCTAGGCTACTTCTTTGGCCAAAGCGGCCTCGAAGCGGGCGTCCACCGGATAGCCGAGGTTCTTGGCCTTGTCCACGTGGCGTTTGGCTTCGGCGAAATTGCCCACATAGTACAGAGCAACCGCCAGATTGTTCTGGGCCACCGGCAGGTCGGGGTCGAGGGCCACGCTCTCCCGGGCCGCCTCCAGAGCCCGCTGGTCCTGGCCGGCCATGATCAGGGTGGTGGTCAGATTGACCCAGGCGGACACCAGCTTCGGGTCGTTCTGGGTCGCCTTGGTGTGGGCGTCGATGGCCTTTTCGACCTCGCCCCGCTGCTGGTGGATGAGGCCAAGATTGGTAAAGGCCTGAGCGCATTTGGGGTCCGCTGCCAGGGCCTTTTCATTGGCGGTGACCGCTCTGTCGATCTCACCCTGCTCGAAGTAGACGGCGCTCAGGTTCACCCAACTGGGGCTCCAGAGAGGATCGATCTCCACCGCCCGCTCCAGTTCCCGGGCGGCATCGTCGAGGCGCCGCGCCTTATGGTAGACGAGACCGAGATGGTGGTGCGGCATCACCGAATTGGGCTTTTCCGCAACCTTCTGTTCCAGTTCGGCGATGACCTTGCCGAGGTCCTCCTGAATCTGTTTCTCCGTCATAACTTCCTCCTCAACACACTA
>JBFHWX010000218.1:0-5314 GCA_041599275.1 Desulfobulbales bacterium
AGCGGGAAGTTCGCCACCAATGCCCTGGTCATGGCCCTTGGCTCCTTTGCCTACAATATCCTGCGCCTGATCGGCCAGCTTGGCCTGTTGGGCGAGTATTCTCCGGTGCGCCACCCGGCCAAGCGGCGACGGCTGAAGACGGTGATCCAGGAACTCGTCTACCTGGCTGCGCGCCTGGTGAGCCGCGCCCGGCGGCTGACACTGCGGTTCAGCCGGTATTGCCCTGGATTTGCAGCATTTTCAAAAACATATGCCAGGCTATCTCTGGCGCCGGCATAGGAACCGAGTGTAAAAAACCAAGCAGGGGCCGAGAAAGCGACCGACAGCAGAGGTGCGTCTTGTCGCAGCGATTTTTCGGCAAATTTTCAAAGAACAACGACTGCCACCCTCATCAAGAAGTGGGGCTATGCCGCTAAATTTGGCTGCCGCGTTGGCGGGGCAGAATTTTTTCATTTTTGACGTCGTGAATTGGCCAGGGCCTGAGCGGCATCACGGATTCAGGAAATACTAATGGCTGCTCGACCTGATCCATCTTCAGGCGCAAACGAGCGGAAGCACAACACCGAGAAGTCGCCCCCCATGCAAACCGAACGCTGGCAAGACGCAGGCAATCGTTTATAATGCACTACCGCCCCCCCTCCGGAGGGGGGCTCGATCCGCACACCTCCCTTTCCTCCCGCCTGGGCGCACCACATGCCACGGACAGGATGCGGGTATATCCAAAACCTAGGAACGCACGATGAAAAGCATCCGCAGCAAAATTCTGCTCGGCATCCTTCCACTTGCCGCCCTTGTGTTTCTGGTCACCATCGGCATGGTGTCCTGGAAACTCACCACTCTGCTTTCCGCAAAGTCCGATGCCCTGGTCCGGGACTTCACCCAGAAAAGCCTCCAATCCATCGAAAACGGGCATGCTTTCCTCCTTTCCCGGCTCGCGGACAACGCCTCGGAAGTGCAGAAATTCACCGCCGGCCTGGGGAGCGACCCAACCCTTGGGCGCGCGTTCGAGTTCGGCGACCTGCCGCTGCTCAAGAAAATCCTCCGGGAAGACTGCCAAGCCCATGTTATCGACTTTGCTTTCGTCTTCACCCGGGACGGGAGCCTGCAGGCCGCCTTCCCCGCCGATGCCCAAGCGGAGGCGGCGCATCAGCTCTTCGCCCGACTGCCATCGGCCGGCGCCCCCCCGCACAACGCCGCGGGCCATGCCGCCATCCTGCCATTGCCCACCGGACTGGGGGGCGGCGCCGAAACCCATGACAACGGTGCCCTCCTGGCCCAGGCATTCCTGGCGCCGCTGGCCGACACACTTGGCCAGCCCACCGGTTTCGTTCTGGCCGGCCGCATTCTAAACGATGATGCGGCTCTCCTCGCCCCGGTGGCCCATTTCTTCGGCACCGACGTCATGCTCTCCAGCGGCACCACCCTCGTCGCCTGGCAAAAAACCAAAGAGCGCGCGGCAAATGGCCATGATCAGCAGCAGCGGACCCTGTCGCAGGAAGCACTGACCGGCATCGCCGCGGCCAACGCCCCGCTCAACACGACGGTGACCATCGGCGGTGCGCCCCATTTCGCCTCCTGCTCGGCGCTCCGGGCGCCCGACGGCACCCTCCTCGGGGCCGCCTGCACCGCCCTCCCCCGGCAAGAGGTGGAAGCCCAGACCACCGCCATCCGCCAGGAAGGCCACCAGGCGGTGCGCGACACCCGGAACTGGATCACTGTTTTCAGCGCAATCGCCTTTCTGCTGCTGACAGGCAGCATCGCCCTGCTGACAAGCATCGTCATCCGCCCCATCCTGGATATTTCCGTCATGATCCGCGACGTGGTCGAAGGCCGCGTCGACCTCTCGAAACGGCTCACCGTCACCAGCAGCGACGAAGCCGGCGCCATGGCCGGCCACGTCAACCTGTTCCTCGACAAATTCCAGAGCGTCATGGCCAAGGTGGCGACCCACAGCGAGCAACTTGCCTATGCAGCCCAGCAACTTTCGACGATTTCCGACGGCATCACCACAACCACCCGGAGAGTCGACGAACAGACGGCCAGCGCCGTCACCGCCACCGAACAGATCTCCGCCCGGCTTTCTTCGGCAGCTTCGACCTCAGGGGACATGACCGAAAACGCCAACGCGGCCAGCCTGGCGGCCGAGGAAATGGCCTCCAACGTCAACGCCGTCGCCGCCTCGGTCGAGGAACTGAGCATCTCCATCGGCGACGTCGCCCAGAGCTGCAACCAGGCGTCGACCCTGGCCACCATCGCTCTCAACAACTGCGAGGCCTCCGATACAACTATGACGGAGCTCACCCACGAGGCCGAGGCGATCAACCAGATCATCTCGGTGATCACCGAAATCGCCGACCAGGTGAAACTTCTTGCCCTGAACGCCACCATCGAGGCGGCCCGGGCCGGCGAGGCCGGGCGTGGCTTCGCGGTGGTGGCCAGCGAGGTCAAGGATCTGGCCAGGCAGACCGCCGGCGCCACCGACAAGATCGCCACCCAGATCGGTAAAATTCAGGAGAAGACGGCCCATGTGGTTTCGGCGCTCGGCGCGATTAAAGACGCCACCCAAAACGTCACCATGGAAACCGCCACCATCGCCGCCACCATTGAACAGCAGGCAGAGGCAACCGGCACCATCGCCCGGACGGTGACCGAAACCGCGCATGGCGCCAAGGTCGTTTCAGGGACGATCAGGGAATTGTCCGCCGGACTCGAGCGGATGGTCGAAGAGACCATAGGCAGCTCCGTTCACAGCGCCAAAGAGGTCAGCGCCACGGTGCGAAGTGCCCAGGAAGCGGTGAGTGATGCAACCAGCGGCACCGAAATGATGCATTTTGCCGCCAAGGAACTGGCGGCCGAAGCCGAAGCGCTTCAGCAGCAGATCAGCGAATTGCTCAACTTCAAGAAATGACATTGAGCCGCGCCACCCACGGCGGCAACCGACCAGGAGGCCCGCCAGAGGGGTGCCCGCGGCCGCCTTCCTTGCAGCGCGGCGGTCAGCATATCACCGAAGCCGGCGGCTATCTCTCATCGACGGCAAGGTAGGTCAAGGTCTGGTTCAGCAACTGGTAAGCAATTTCGCCGAAGGTAACAGGCCCCGTGAAAGGCCCGGTCTTATTCCCCTCGAGGGAAGAGTACAGATAGTTCAATATGCAGTTGCAGGAGAAAATCACTTTTATCTTCTCCTTGGGAATAAGCCTGCTGAAATCGCCGGCGTAATCCTGAACGGGAGCAGCTATTTTGTATTCCACGCCGGCGAACACCGGTGCATAAAAGGCGACCACGCCGGAACCGGCATCGACTCCCTGAAAGCTGACATTGATCATTGCTCCGTTGTAATCGGCAACCAGGGGCAGATGGGTATCGATCCGCCGGTCTTGCAAATAGCTGGCAAACGGGACCTTCTCGCCGTTGACCAGGGCTGTTCTGGCGGAAAAGCCGTCCTCTTCGAAAACAATGCTGTCGCCATCCCCGGGCGAAAACAGATTGATAATATCGATGGACAGCAACTGGTTCTCGGGAAGGCTGACGTGCATGGCGACAATTTCCCGATCCGTTTTTTCTCCCAGGCTGCCGTTGTAGACCTTCGGGGTCTTCTTTCCCAAATCGGCCAAATCGACGCCTGAGACCCAGCCGATGACCGGGCGCAGGAAAAGACCGGGATAGCCCGGCGCCTCCTTGGCGTAGGTTTGATGCACGTCGCTGCCGGCCGGTACGATAATCAACGAGAACCCGCAGCCCTCACCGTCTCCGACAATCTCGGCGAGCCTGTCCTTGGGATAGCTTTTCATCGAAACGGCATGCCACTTCTCGGGCAATTCGGTGACGAAGATGAGGTCCTTGCAACTGACCCCACCGTCCTCGGCGATGAAATACGGAATCGTGCCGCCCACCCAATTCCCCTTGGGAAGTTGGTCGAGCAGGGCCTCCTCGCCGGCCAGAGCCAGAGTTTTTCCCGCGGCGATGAGGCGTGTTACTTCGGAGACGCTCATGAGATTCGACATGACAAGATGCTCCTATCCGAAAATTTGGCTGATGTCGTCCTGCAATTGGCTTTCATACTGCACGAAAAAGGCCCTGACTTCGCCGATGTTTTTTTCCAGTGCTGCCGTGGAAGAATCTTTCTTCAAATTCATCGAAACGACATTCATCAGGATCTTCAACCCCAGGAGCTTTGGGGTGTAAGGGATTTTCCCGGCAACGAGCATGCTCCACTTCGGATGGGACGGGGCTGGAACCATAATTTTCTCCTTTGCCTTGGCGAATACGCGAGAATTCACCGCGCGACGCCTGTCTCATTCTGCCACTTCGGAAGAAGCACTCTTCCCCCTGACCACGCCTTGCTCGCCGGACCTGTCACTCGGTCTAGATTTCCCGAAACGGCGCTCGACCGTCGGTGTCGAACCCGTTACCCGACCGCCGGACCCGAAAAAAAGAAAAAATTCTGGCTCTCAAAATACCACAATGCGAACGGAGGGTAAATCGATTCACCCCCGGCTGGAAAAATTCAGAAAAACACCTACCCCGCCCTCAACCCCTGCCTACCCCCACCGAGAAATACTTTCTTCCGCAGCCGGCGGACTCGTCGTTGCTGGCCGACTGGCCTGCGCTTTTTCCCTCCCGCCAGGGCGGCACCCACGGCGTGAACGACAACCGTTAAAAAAAAACACCCGGTGGGGAGGATCCCCGGGCCGGGTGCTTTTTTTACCGACACCGCCGCCGGTCTCGTCGCCTCAACTGCCACAGCAAGCCGATCCCCTGGAGGAACAGCTCCCGGTCTTGCCGCAGGTGGAAATGCCCAGGAGCGCATAGGGCGGGCACCAGCCAATGAGGCCGGTGAGCAGCGGCACGATGCCGAGGTAGCCCCAAGGGGTCATCGGGCCGACAAAGGCCAGGGAGAGGATGCCGGCGCCGGCAATGATGCGGGCGATTCTTTCGATGCTGCCGATGTTCTGCTTCATGACGTTCTCCTTTTGGATTTGTTTACGCGACCGGTCCAGCCAGCCGCCGTCTTTCCTTGTTCTGGAGAAACTCTAAGACATCGGAGCCAATCGTGCCGTGACAGGGTCACTTTTAGCGGGTGACTTTGTCACCAGGGTTCATCACCCGGCACCAAGCTCGAGGAGCACCACCTCGTTGCGACCGAGCCGCACACGGCCCCGCCGCTCCATGTCCTTCAGGAGCCGGCACACCACCTCCCGGGAGGTGCCGAGGTCGTTGGCAATGGTTTGATGGGTGACCGCCAGCCGGCCGTTTTCCGAGCGTTCCAGCAGGTAGTCGGCGAGCCGCTCGTCCATGCGGCCGAAGACCACTTCCT
>JBFHWX010000219.1:0-5302 GCA_041599275.1 Desulfobulbales bacterium
GGGCACGAGGTGCTGGAAACTATCAAGGCCGATTCATCCCTTCGGACCATTCCCGTCGTGATCCTGACCTCTTCCAAGGAGGAGAGGGATCTGCTCCGCAGCTACCAGAACGGGGTCAATGCCTATGTGGTGAAGCCAGTGAATTTTCATGATTTCGTTGAGGCTGTCCGGGGGCTCGGCACTTTTTGGGCATTGGTGAACCAGCCGCCGCCCGACAACCGGTGACCATGAACGATCGGCCAGTCGGCACGGTTCGCCGGTTTGTTGAATACCCCACCGTAGTGTTTCTGCATGAATCTGATTCTTTTCTGGGAGCCGAAATTATCTTTGTCCTGTATATTATTCCTTCCATGGTATGACAGGTATCGGGGCGTTGCCGGCCGCATCCCCGGTTCTGCTTTGAGGAACATTCGGGCCGCCGTCTCCGCCGTCAAACTCTTCGGTGGTCCTGGAATTCCAGCGCGACAATCATGAGTGACAAGGTTCAGGTTCTTCACGTAGACGACAGTTCATTCGATCGGGAACTGGTCCGGGAGGCCCTCGAGCACGCCCGAGGCGGTTTCGAGCTGGTCGAGGCGTCCAACCGCGAGGAGTTGGAGAGTGCCCTCGCCGCCGGTTGTTTCGACGTGGTGTTGAGCGACTTCAACATTCTCGGCCTCGATGGTCTCGAGGTTTTCGCCAGGGTCCGCAAGCGGGACCCGGAAGTACCGGTGATCATCGTCACCGGCACCGGCTCCGAGGAGACCGCGGTGGAAGCGATGAAGCTCGGGGTCGAAGATTACGTGATCAAGACCCCCGCCCATATTCGCCGGTTGCCGATAACCATCCTTGCCGTTCTCGAAAAACGGCGGCTTCGCGAGGAGCGGCGGCAGGCGGCCCTCGATCTGGAAAAAACGAGCCGTCTGCTGGCCACGGTGCTCGACACCACCCACATGCTTGTCGCCTTCCTCGACCCGGAGTTCAACTTCATCTGGGTGAACCGGGCCTATGCCAGTGCCGATGGGCGGGAGCCGGAATTCTTTCCGGGCCGCAATCATTTCGCGCTCTACCCCGATGAGGAGAACAAGCGGATTTTCGAACGGGTGCGGGACACCGGCGTGGCCTACGCCACGGGCGCCAAACCGTTTCAGTACGCCCACGCGCCGCAGCGGGGCACCTCCTACTGGGACTGGTCCCTGCAACCGGTTACAGGCGCCGCCGGCCGTCTCGAAGGCCTGGTTCTCACCCTTGCCGAGACCACGGACAGGGTACGGATGGAGAAGCAACTGAGGGAGAGCGAAGAGCGTTTCCGGCTGCTCTACGAGCAGGCGCCCCTCGGGTACCAGTCGCTCGACGAGGAAGGCCGTATCCTGATCGTCAACCGCGCCTGGAGCGAGGTGCTGGGCTACCGGCAGGAGGAGGTTATCGGCAAATGGTTCGGCTCCCTTCTCGCACCCGAATCCGTGCCGGAATTCGAGAGGAACTTTCCCTGTTTCAAAAAATGCGGTGAGATCGACGGGGTTTTCTTCAATATGCGGCGCCGGGACGGGACTTTTCTGCCCTGCGTTTTTCACGGCCGGGTCGGCCGGCATCCGAACGGCGATTTTTTACAGACCCATTGCATCCTGCACGACGTCAGCGAACAGCTTCGGGACGAGGCCCGCCGCAGGTTGAGCGAGCAGCGCGCCGTGTCGCTTCTCGAGCTGAGCCAGCGGCAGTGGCCTGACATGCGCGAGTTGTGCGAGTTCGCCATGGAGGAAGTCGTGCGGCTCAGCGGCAGCGAGGTCGGTTTCTTTCACTTTCTCGAGGACGAGTCCCACTTCAGGCTCTTTCTCTGGTCGGAAAACGTCTACAAGGAGTGTTCGATCAACAAGGACCTGCACTACCCACTAGAAAAAGCCGGCTGCTGGGCCGACTGCGTGCGCCAGCGCCGGCCGGTCGTCTACAACGATTACCAGAATGCTGCCGAGCGCAGGGGCTACCCGGAGGGGCATTTCCCGGTCCATCGCTTCCTGAGCGTTCCGGTTTTCGACGGCGACAAGATCGTCGTCGTGGTGGGGGTTGGCAATAAAAAAGAACCCTACGACGGCGAAGACGTCAACCAGCTCTCCCTTTACATGGCCAGCTTCTGGAGAATCGTGGAAATCCAGCGGGCCAGGGCGGAACTCAAGGCAATGAACGAAACCCTTGAAAAAACCGTGGAGCACCGCACCCGGGAGTTGCTGGAAGCCCATGACAAGCTTCTCGCCCAGGAGCGACTGGCCGCCATCGGCCAGGTGGCCGGCAGCGTTGCCCACGACCTCCGCAACCCCCTCGGCGTCATCAGCAATTCTCTTTATTTCGTCGATCTGGTGTTACCGTCGGAGGCGGAGAGTGTCCGGAAGCATCTGGCCATCATGAAACGGGAGGTCGAACGATCGACCAGGATCATTCAGGAGCTTCTCGATTTCTCGGCGGTGCGGGCGTCTTCCGCCGAGCGGCAGCGGCTGGGCTCTTTGCTCGACGAAATTCTCGATTCCCTGGCCTTCAGCGTGCCGGCCGACATCGTGCTCGACCGTCGTTACGACCCCATGCTGCCGGAATTTTCCTTCGACCGCGGCCAGATGGCGAGAGTTTTTCGCAATATCCTCGACAATGCCGTGCAGGCCATGCCCGATGGCGGCGTCATCTCCGTGGCCAGTCGGCTGCTTCCCGAAGCAGTTGAAGTGGTGGTGGCCGACACCGGAAACGGCATCCCGGCCGGGAACATGGAAAAAATCTTTGAACCGCTCTTCAGCACAAAACCCTATGGCATCGGGCTCGGTCTTGCCATAGTCAGGAAACTTGTCGATAACCACGGAGGTACTATCGATGTATCCAGTATCCCTGGCAGCGGGGCAACATTCACAATCAGGCTGCCCCTTGTTCACACCGCATGACGGCCACGGCCCGGCAAACAGCAATCCCCATCATGTGCTCCTGGTGGACGATGATAGCGGCATGCTGGAAACCCTGGCCGATATTTTCCGATACAAGGGCCTGGGCCTGACGATCTCGACCGACGGCCGGCAAGCCCTGGAAGCGGCCTGCTCCACCCATGTGGGGTGCGTAATCATGGACATCAGGATGCCCAATATGGATGGCATCTGCGCTCTGAAGAGAATAAAGGAGTGTCGGCCCGACCTGCCGGTCATCATGATGACCGCCTACGCCGAGAAGGAAAAGATCCGTGAAGCCATGGCCTGCGGTGCCCATGCCGTGCTTCCCAAACCCCTGGACATCGAGAACATGCTGGCAACGATAACGGAACTGTTTGCGACGATGGAGACCAAGGGACCATGAGCCGACACTCCCTGCTCGTCATCGACGACGATCCGGCAACCTGCGAGACTCTTTCGGATATCTTTGCGGCCAAGGGCTACCAGGTGTCTGCCGTGGGCTCCGGCCGTGCCGGTCTGGAGGAAGCGGCCCGCCAGGCCTTTGACGCGGTGCTTATCGACATCAATCTGCCCGATATTTCGGGAACCGAGGTGCTGCGGCAGGTCCGGCAGGAGCATCCCGAAAGCGTGGCCTGCATCATCACCGGCCACGCCAGCATTGCCAATGCCGTTGAAACCCTGCAGCACGGCGCCAGCGAATATTTTGTCAAGCCGCTCGATATCGACGCCATTCTGCGCCGTCTTGCCGGGTTGCTCGAGAAACGGCAGTTGCGGCGGCAGCTCGAACAGATCCAGCAGTCCATCCTCCAGCAGGAAAAACTCGCCACCATCGGCCAGCTCGCCGCCGGTGTCGCCCACGAGATCAACAATCCCATCGGGTTCATCGGCAGCAACCTGCGGTCTCTCCGCAAGTATCTGGAAAAAATACTGGAGTTCGATCGTGATCAGGCGGCGCTGGTCCAGCGCTTGCCAGAGACCCCCGAACTGACCGCCCTGCGGGCGAAACGAAAGAAGATGAAAATAGATTTTCTTTTCGAGGACATCCTGGACCTGGTGGATGAATCCCTTGACGGTACCGAGCGGATGAAAAAAACCGTACAGGATCTGAAAAGTTTCTCCCGGGCCGACGGCAACGACACCGCCGTTGTCGATATCACCACCTGCATCGAGGCAGCCCTGAACATCGCCTGGAACGAGATCAAGTACAAGGCCACCGTGAACAAGGAATACGCCGAGCTGCCCCCGGTCACCTGTTATCCCCAGCAGTTGAGCCAGGTCTTCATGAACCTGTTGGTGAACGGCGCCCATGCCATCGACAAGCAGGGTCAGATTTCCATTCGCACCTGGGCCGGCGACGACCGGGTCTTTGTCGCCATCAGCGACACCGGATGCGGCATCCCGCCGGAAAATATCGAGCGTATCTTCCAGCCGTTCTTCACCACCAAGGATGCTGCCAAGGGTACCGGGCTCGGGATGGCCATCGCTCGCGAAATCGTTGACAAGCACCACGGTTCGATCCGGGTGGCAAGCGAAGTGGGGGCAGGGACGACTTTTACCGTCGAGTTGCCCGTTTCTGCGGGAGAGAAGGAGGTTTTATGATTTCGATGCTGGGTGGTTATGACGGACTGACAAGGCTTCTGATCGTCGATGACGATGCCGGGGTCTGCGAGACCCTGGGAGATATCTTTTCCACCATGGATTTTCAGGTCGACAGCGCAGCCACCGGCGGCGAGGCCTTGACCAAGGCGCGCCTTAATGGCGGTTACGATGCGGCGCTACTCGACATCCGGCTTCCCGATATCGACGGTCTCGAGCTGATGAAGCGGCTCAGGGGAATGATGCCGGAAACGGTCTATGTGCTCATCACCGGTCATGCCACGGTGAGTAACACGGTGGAGGCGCTCAAGGAAGGAGCGAGCGGGTATTTCATCAAGCCTATCGTCATCGACGAGATGCTCCACGTCGTGTCCGGTGCTCTCGAGAAACAGCGGCTGCGACGCCAGATCATGGAAAGTGCCGAGCGTTACCGGTCACTGTTTGAATCCTCCCCCGACGGTATTCTGATAATTGACGAGGATGGGAAAATCACCGATTGGAACGCAGCTGCCGAGGACATATTCGGTTTGCGGGACAGAGAGATGGAGGCCAGGCCGGCGGCTCACCTGATGACGGCTGCCGGCCTGGAAAAATTTGCCCAGATGCTCGCCGGCAGCGAGACGAGGCGGGGGATTGTCCAGGTCGAGGGCCGTCACAGCGACGGCTCGTCCATCCCCCTTGAAATGACCGTATCGTCCTGGGGGGCCGCGGGCCGGCGTTATCGGACGGCCATCGTGCGTAATGTGTTCGAACGGCTCCGCCTCGAACAGCAGCTTCGCCACGCCCAGAAGATGGAGACCATAGGTACC
>JBFHWX010000220.1:0-5256 GCA_041599275.1 Desulfobulbales bacterium
ACCGGTAAAGGCCATCGTTGGCTACAACACCATGCCGGCGAGTAACAGAGGGTTACTTGCGACAAACTCGCGACATGGCTTGTGACATCGAGCTGTGACAGAACTATGACAAGGGTTGTGACACCTTGGCGAGACAGAGAGAGGCAATCGAAAGGGATCCTATGAAACAGATGAAACCGTTTGCTGGAAAATGGCGCATCGTCGAGATGGAGGTCTGAGATCAGGATTACGTCGACATGGAGGTGCCGGGATTTATCCGCATCAGCTCGGACGGCACCGGACAGTTTCAGTTCGGCCTGGTCTCCGGGGACATCGATGGCCGGGTGGAACAATGCGGCAATGCGCCACGTTTCGATTTCTCCTGGTCCGGACAGGAGGAAAACGATCCTGTCTGCGGTCGGGGCTGGGCGGTCATTGAAGATGGCGAGCTGAACGGCCGAATCTATCTGCATTTGGCTGACGACTCCGCCTTTCGGGCCATCAAGAGCAACTAGCGGGTCCCATGAAAAAATCGAGTAAGAAAAAACCGACCTGGACCGATCTCAAGCGTCAGCTTGCCGACCTCGACCGTCCGGCGCTGCTGGGCCTGATTCAGGACCTGTACGCCGCCAGCAAGAGCAATCAGGCTTTTTTCCATGCCCGCTTCGCCCTGGGTGAGGATGTGCTCGAACCGTACAAGACAACCATCGACCGCTGGGTTTGTCCAGATGTGATCTACGACTATGCCGAGACCGATCAACCCCAACTCGCCCGCATGTGGGGCAAGCGCCAGCGCGGCTACCGGGTCATGGGTTACGAGATCAAACCGATGGAGAGCGTTATTTTAAAAAGCTGCATGAACCGAAAACAAGACAAGCTACTCATTTAACCTCATGGCTCCATCTCCAGCAGAAACCGCCAGACTGGTGGACGGTGCCGAAGCCCAAGGGCACAAAAAAAGGGGGTCACGGCCGAACCGTAACCCCCTTTTTTCTATCTCTGGCGTCCCCGACGGGATTTGAACCCGTGTCGCCGGCGTGAAAGGCCGGTGTCCTGGACCTGGCTAGACGACGGGGACGTGTTGTGTGCATTCTGCAGTTGGTGGGTCGTGTTGGACTCGAACCAACGACTCTCTGCTTAAAAGGCAGATACTCTACCGACTGAGTTAACGACCCGCCGCAGAAAGTTCGGATTTATACACTAGCCACGGATTCTTGTCAAGACTCCCGGTTTCATTTTTTTGGCGGCCGGCTGGCCCGGAAAACGGCGCGGCCACCGGGCTGGGCCGAAAACCGGGACCGTTGGCCGCGAGGTCCGTGCCGCCCCCCTCGGTTTCTGGTTGCGCAGGGGCGCGGCAGATGGTAAAAAACAGCCCTTCGGACGGTGTCGGGGCGTAGCGCAGTCTGGTTAGCGCGCCTGCCTTGGGAGCAGGAGGTCGGAGGTTCGAATCCTCTCGCCCCGACCAAAAAACAACAACTTAGAAAAAATCGCTGGATGGCGCATTAGCAACAATTAGCAACACCAGCCCGCTTTCACCCAAAACGCACCCCGCCGCAATCCGGGCTGCCCACCCGCCGCAGCCCTTCTCTTCGCCTCTTCACTTCCACGAGCAGTTCTTCACATAGCTGTCGTAATTCTGCAGGTAAATCTCGGACAGGGTCAAAAACCCGGTGACGATGAGCGGCCCGTAGATAATGCCCAGCACCCCGAAGACCGCCAGCCCTCCCATGATGCCCAGAAAGACGAGGAGGGTGTGCATCTTGATCTGCTCGCCCACCAGTTTCGGCTTGACCAGATACTCCATGGAGAACGACACCACGGCGTAGAAGATGAAGACGAAGATGCCGGTGGCGATCTTGCCGTTCAAGAGCAGAAAGAGGGCGGCGGGCATGAGCACGAGACCGATGCCGAAGATCGGCAGAAAGGCGAGCACCGCCATGATCGAGCCCCAGAGGATGGGCGAGCTGAAGCCCAGCACGGCAAAGACGATGCCACCGAGCACCCCCTGCACCAGGCCGCAGATGCCGTTGCCGATCAGGATGGCGCCGGCGATCTGCTCGAACTTGCCGATCAGTTGCCGTTCCTGGTCGTCGGGTAGCGGCGAGAGGCGGAGCACGAACTCGACGAAGCGGTCGTGGTCGATGAGCAGGAAGAAGATGACGACGATCATCATGAAGAACTGAAAGACGAAGGCCATGAGGTTGGCGGCCCAGGCGCTCGCCTGGTTGTAGAGCAGGAGCCCCAGCCGCTTGGCGAGCTCCGCCAGGGCGTCGCTCGCTTTCTGGGGCTCGATGGTCACATCGAAACCAAAGCCGGCCAAGAGCTCCTGGAGCCTCGCCACCAGGGCGCTCTGCTGCATGAGCTCCTTCATCTTGAGGCCGATCAGGGTGCTCTTGCCGAGTTGATAGAGCCCCAGGGCCTCCTTGGACAGAGCGCCGATGAAGTAGATGAGCGGCACGAAAACGAGCAGCACGATGAGCCCGCAGGTGAGCAGCGAGGCGAACTGGGTGGAAAATCTCAGCCGGCGCACGAAAAAATGAAAAACCGGCTGGAACATGCCGGCCAGCAGGAAAGAGAGCACCAAAATCGACAGAAAGGGCCACAGCACCCGGCCCAGAAGCAGGATGGAGATGCCGAAGAGCAGCAGAAAGTACTTGAGCACCATGGGGCTCGGCTTCTCGCTGCAGTCGCAGGCCGGCTCCTGGTGACAGGCCGCCGGTGTTTGCTCGGGTGTTTGTTCGCTGGTCATGACCGTCCGGTAGGTGAATGGCGGGGACGCGGCCAGCCCGGAACTCTCCAGGCGGGGCCTGCCGTGCCAAGAAAAAGCCCTTTGCCGGCGCTCTTACTTTGACATGGGGCCGGGCCGCGTGGTATCAAGTATAGCTTACGTTTTTCGAAAAGCCAAAAGAAGCGCGTTGATCAGGAGATTTTTTTCATGGATATCAGGCTGGAAAAGGCAGCCGGCAGCCAGTTGCGGACTAAACCCGATTCATCCTCCCTGGGCTTCGGTAAATATTTCGCCGACCACATGTTCGTCATGCAGTACCGCAACGGCACGGGCTGGCACGACGCGGCCATCACGCCCTACGCCCCCTTTGCCATCGACCCGGCGGCCATGGTCCTGCACTATGGCCAGGCCATCTTCGAGGGCCTCAAGGCCTACCGCGGCAAAAACGGCGCCACCCACCTGTTCCGGCCCGTGGACAACCTGCGGCGCATGAATGCCTCGGCCGAGCGTATGTGCATGCCCCAGATGCCGGTGGACGAGGTCTTCGAGGCCATGCGAAAGCTGGTCCGCCTCGACGCCGACTGGGTGCCGGCGGCCCAGGGCGCCTCGCTCTACATCCGGCCCACCATGGTGGCTACCGAGGCGGCGCTGGGCGTGCGGCCCTCCAACGCCTACACCTTCTTCATCATCAACTCTCCGGTGGGCGCCTATTACCCCGAAGGCTTCAACCCGGTGCGGATCTACGTCACCGACAAGTACGTGCGGGCCGTGCCCGGCGGCGTCGGCTTCGCCAAGACCGCCGGCAACTACGCGGCCAGCATCATGGCGGCCATGGAGGCCCAGAGCAAGGGCTTCACCCAGGTGCTGTGGCTCGACGCCGTGGAACGCCGCTACATCGAAGAAGTGGGCACCATGAACATCTTCTTCCTGATCGACGACGAGCTGATCACGCCGCCGCTCACCGGCTCCATCCTGCCGGGCATCACCCGCGACTCGGTGCTCCGCCTCACCCGTGACTGGGGACTGAAGGTGACGGAACGGAAAATCGCCATCGACGAGGTCTTTGCCGCCAACGCCGACGGCCGCCTCAAGGAGATCTTCGGCACCGGCACCGCCGCGGTCATCTCGCCGGTGGGTGAACTCCATTATAAAGGGCAAGACTGCCGGATCAACAACGGCGCTACCGGGCCGCTGGCTCAACGGCTGTTCGACGAAATTCTGGCCATCCAGTACGGCCGCCAGGAAGATCCCTATGGCTGGGTGGTGAGAGTGTGACACGCGGCGCCGTTTTCGGGCGGCGCCGGCAAATCGCATTTTTTTCAACGCCCTCCCTTGATTTTCCTTTTCGCGTGTCTATAGTTTCGCCCATCTTGATCCTGCGCTCCGCTTGTTCCATACCGGCGCAGGGCTTTTACCCGGTTATACAACAAGAGCAACGGCGCTCCCCCCAGGGAGCCTTTACCGGTGCTCGCCTTTCCGCAAACCTAATTATTACTGTTGGAGGCTCATAGCATGAAAATTCGTCCGCTGAATGATCGCATCCTGGTCAAGAGACTGGAGGGGGAAGAGAAAACCAAGGGCGGCATCATCATCCCCGACTCCGCCAAAGAAAAGCCGGCCGAAGGCGAGATCGTCGCCGTCGGCAAAGGCAAGCGCACCGACAAGGGCGAGATCATCCCCATGGAGCTCACGGTCGGCGACCGCGTGCTGTTCAGCAAATACGGCGGCACCGACGTCAAGATCGACGGCCAGGACTACCTCATCATGCGCGAGGACGACATCCTTGCCGTGGTCGAATAAGCCCGACCCATCGTGTTTTTGAAACAGTAACCGACGACCATCAAAGGTTTTGACACAGGAGAAAGAACAATGGCTGGAAAAGATATCAAATACGGCGTGAAAGCGCGCGAAGCTATCCTCAAGGGCGTCAACACCCTGGCCGACGCCGTGAAGGTGACCCTCGGCCCCAAGGGCCGCAACGTCCTGCTCGAGAAATCCTTCGGCTCCCCCACCATCACCAAGGACGGCGTGTCGGTGGCCAAAGAGATCGAGCTGAAGGACAAGTTCGAAAATATGGGCGCCCAGATGGTGAAGGAAGTCGCCTCCAAGACCAGCGACGTGGCCGGTGACGGCACCACCACCGCCACCATCCTGGCCCAGGCCATCTACAACGAGGGCTCGAAGCTGGTTGCCGCCGGCGCCAACCCCATGGACATCAAGCGCGGCATCGACAAGTCCGTCGAGGTAATCGTGGCCGAGCTCAAGAACATCGCCAAGCCCACCAAGGAGCAGAAGGAAATCGCCCAGGTCGGCACCATCTCCGCCAACAACGACGCCACCATCGGCAACATCATCGCCGAGGCCATGGACAAGGTGGGCAAGGAAGGCGTGATCACCGTCGAGGAAGCGAAGAGCATGGAGACCACCCTCGAGGTGGTCGAGGGCATGCAGTTCGACCGCGGTTACCTCTCCCCGTACTTCGTCACCGACGCCGAGAAGATGGAGGCCAACATCGAGGACGCCTGCATCCTGATCAACGAGAAGAAGAT
>JBFHWX010000221.1:0-5190 GCA_041599275.1 Desulfobulbales bacterium
AGAAAAAAGGTTGTGCTTTTGTCAAGATTAAAGATTTGACCCCATGTGTCCACTTTTATATCATAACCAAAACTATTCACTTTCTCCCCTCCAAATAATCCCTTCGCCGGTAACCTATGCCAGCGCGCCACCGCCATCAGCAACATCCTGACACACAGGAGAAAGAGAATGGCAATCAAGAACGGCTCCGCACCATTGTTTGGAAAAACTTCCTCGCCTTATACCCTGCCGGCCCTAGCCGCCACCTTCATCTTCTTCCTTCTGGGCGCACATCTCCTCACCCGGACTTTGGTCGAGCGGCGCTGGGTTTCTTTACCCTTTCACTCTTCACTGGAGACCGGGGGGGGCTGTGCTCGGTCTGATGCTGGCGGTGATCGTCCTCTTTTCCCGACAAAAGGAAAAAACTTCCCGGACCATGTGGATTGCCTGCGCTCTGCTGACCATGGCAGTATTCGATCTTTTTCACAGCGGGGTACCGGCAGGCGACGCCTTTGTCTGGCTTCACAGTCTTGCCGTACTGGGCGGCGGCTTCTTCTTCGTTTTGGTGTGGTACCCGGCGACGGCGGTGACCCAACGCACCGCCGCAGTCACCGCCGCAGCGGTCGTTGCCTCCGCCGCCGTCATCGGCCTCCTCTCGGCTATATACCCGAAAAGTGTGCCGGCCATGCTGGTTGGTGGCCGCTTCACTTCCCTGGCCGCGTTTATCAATTTGCTGGGCGGCACCCTCGCCCTCGCCGCCGCCCTGAACTTCGCCTTCGCCTTTCGCAAGCACCGGCAGCAGGAGGACCTGCTCTTTCTCCTGGTTTGTCTGCTGTTCGGCTTGAGCGGCGCTCTCTTCCTGTTGTCGGCACCGTGGGACGCGGCCTGGTGGTTCTGGCATCTTCTGCGCCTTGCTGCCTACCTTTTCGCCTGCTGGTTGGTGATCCTTTCATACCGCCGTTCAGAGGACGAGATGATCCTGGCCCACAACGAACTGGACGGTTTGTTTCATGTGGCGGTGGACGGCAAGCGCCTGGTGGACAGGAATTTCGACCAGATACGTACCAATTCCGCCTTTCTCGAGTTGACCGGAGTCGGGGGCGAAGCCGCCTCCCGCATGAAGTGCCATGAGGTCTTTCGCGGCCCGCTGTGTGGCACCGGCGAGTGCCCGATCCGCCGGTTCGAAAAGGGCGAGACCGGCGCCATCGAGCGCGAGGTGGTCAAGACCAAGCGAGATGGCACAGAGGTGATCTGCGTCCAGAAGGCTGTCCGCCTGAACGATCCGGACGGTTCCTTCCGGGGCATAATCGAAAGTTTTCTCGACATCACCGCCCACCGCCGGGCCGAGGGACGTCTGAGCCGGGAAGCGGCGCTGAAAAGCCGCCAGGCCGACCTCGCCGAACGGATTCAGGGCGACCTCCCCCTTGAAGAGCTATGCCGCACGGTGATCACCTTTCTCTGCCGTGAAGTCGGGGCCGAGGCCGGACTCTTTTACCTTGCCGGTGACGATGGCGTCCTGCGGCCGACGGCTGGGTATGCCAACCGGACGGGTAGGCTGGGGGGACCAGATTTCCGGCCCGGCGAAGGTCTGGTTGGTCAGGCCGCCCTCGAAAAAAGGCCGATCAGCCTTGCCGGACTACCGGAAGACTATTTCACCGTCGAGTCCGGCCTGGGGGGAACCGCGGCCGGGGCGTTGCACATCAGCCCCATCGTACGCAACGACGCGGTAAAGGCGGTGGTCGAACTCGGCACCCTGCACGGTTTTGACGATTGCCTTCCGAATCTGTTGAAAGCGGTGAACGACAACGTCGCGGTGGCCATCGAAGAGGCGAGGAACCGTGAGATGCTGAAAAGCTCCCTGGAGGAATCCCAACAACTTACCGAGGAGCTCCAGGTGCAGCAGGAGGAACTGCGGGTCGCCAACGAGGAGTTGGCTGAAAAGAACGATCTTCTTGAACGGCAGAAGAAGGAGGTCGAGCTGGCCAGGCTGGAAATCAGCGAAAAGGCCGAGCAGGTCAGCCTGGCCAGCCGATACAAGTCCGAGTTTCTGGCCAACATGTCCCATGAGCTTCGCTCGCCGCTCAACAGCCTGCTGCTCCTCGCCCAAGGGCTGGAGCGAAACAGGGCCGGCAACCTGACCTCAGAACAGGTGGAAGCCGCCCGCATCATCAAGAGCAGCGGCACCGACCTGCTCAACCTGATCAACGACATCCTCGACCTGTCCAAGATCGAAGCCGGCCATATGGATCTCCACCCCGAAGCGCTGGCGGTGGCCGAGCTGGCCGCCGGCGTCCGCTCCTCATTCAGACACCTGGCAGAGGAAAAGGGGCTTGCTCTGCAGATCGAGGTGACCGCGGAAGCACCGGGGAGCATCGTCAGCGACCGCAAGCGGGTCGAGCAGATCATCCGCAACCTCATGACCAACGCCCTCAAGTTTACCGAGCGGGGGGAAGTCACCGTAATTTTCGACCAACTGCCGGCCGCCGGGGCCGGGTCTGGGGAAGCCCCGCCGGCGGGGCTGGCGGTAGCGGTGCGCGACACCGGCATCGGCATCGCCCCGGAGCAACATCGGCTCGTCTTTGAGGCCTTCCGCCAGGCGGACGGTTCAACTTCACGGCGGTATGGCGGCACCGGGCTAGGGCTTTCCATCTGCCTGCAACTCGCCAACCTTTTGGGTGGGGCTATCCTGCTCGAGAGCGAACCTGGTCGAGGCTCAGTCTTCACCCTGCGGTTGCCTGCCGTGCCCCCCGTAGTGACCGAACCCCAAGAGGCGAAGCCTCCGGCTCGCACCGAGAACCATCCGGCCGGCATACCTCAGGACGAAGCTTATGCTCATCCCGCCACCGCGGAAAGAAGGAAGCGGCAGATCCTGATCATCGCCGATGACCGGGATTTCGCCCGCCTTCTCCGCGAGAAGTGCGGCGCCAGAGGATTCCGAGGAATTGTCGCCCAATCGGTGGAGGGAGGGATCGAGCTGGCGCGTCGCCACCTGCCGGCGGCGGTGATTCTCGATGGTCGTCTCGGCGGCACCGATCTCCGGGAAGTGCGAGAGGTACTGCGTGGGAACGAACGCACCGGCGGCATCCCGGTACACCTCGTGCCTGGCCCGTCGGCTGGGGGAGAGGAGCAGTCCGCACCGGCCGCCGTGGAAGACGGCATCGGTGAAATCCTGCAGAGCCTCGACCTGGACGCCGGACAAGGCCCCCGACGGGTGCTGGTGGTCGAAGACGACAGGCAGACCCGAAGCGGCATCCTAAGCCTGCTGACCGCCAACCCAAAGGTGAGCGCCGACGAGGCCGATAACGGCTTTCAGGCCCTCGAACTGCTTGGAAACAATTCCTACGACTGCATGGTCCTTGACCTTGGCCTGCCCGACATGAGCGGCAACGAATTGCTCACCCGGGCCGGGCGCCTGGGCCTGGGGCTTCCGCCGGTGGTGGTCTACACCGCCCGCGACCTGAGCCGCGACGAGGAGAGACAGCTACGCGAGCATACCGAGTCTATCGTTATCAAGGACATCCGCTCCCAAGAACGGTTGCTCGACGAAGTGACCCTCTTTCTACATAAGGTCGAGGACCGGCTGCCTGGCAGCGATGGAAAGGAGAGTATCGAACTGGACGAAGAGGATGAATTCTTGGATGGCAAGAAGGTGCTCATCGTCGACGACGACATGCGGACGATGTTCGCCCTCTCCCGACGTCTTGCGGAACGGGGCATGCGCATCCTGAAGGCGGACAACGGCGAAAGCGCCCTCGCGGTGCTCGACCAAACGCCCGATGTCGATCTCGTGCTCATGGACGTCATGATGCCGGTGATGGACGGCTACGAGGCCATCAGCCGCATCCGTTCTCAGGAACGCTTCCGCAGATTGCCAGTGCTGGCGCTCACCGCCAAAGCGATGCAGCAAGACCGCGCCAAGTGTCTCGAGGCGGGGGCGAGCGATTACCTGACCAAACCGGTGGACGAGGCCCGCCTCATCTCCATGATGAGGGTCTGGCTCTACCGCTGAGGAACCGAGGAGGGCCGAGCGGAATGGCAGAGACAGGTGACGCCGAGCGGGTCGCAATCGACCTGCTGCTGGAAGCAATCTACCGGTGCTACGGCTACGATTTCCGCTCCTATGCCCGGGCTTCCATCGAGAGGCGCCTCCTGCAATTCCTGGTGACGAGCGGCTCAGCCACGGTCGCCGAGTTGATCCCCAGAGTTTTGCAGGACCCTGGGCTCTTCGGCAGGCTGGTGCGCCACTTTTCGGTGGCGGTCAGCGAGATGTTCCGCGACCCCTTCGTTTACCGGGCGGTGCGCACCCAGGTCGTGCCGCTGCTCCGCACCTGGCCCCATTTCAAGATTTGGCACGCTGGCTGTGCCTCCGGCGAGGAGGTCTATTCCCTCGCCATCCTGCTCAAGGAAGAAAATGTCTACGAGCGAGCCACCATCTATGCCACCGACTTCAACGGCGAGGTCCTGGAACGGGCCCGAGCCGGGATCTATGAACTCGGCAGGATGCGGGAAGCCACCCGCAGCTACCAGGAAGCGGGGGGACAGCGATCCTTTTCCGAATATTACCACGCCCGTTATGGGGCCGCGGCAATGGACGAAGCACTCAAAGAACGCATTGTCTTCTCCTGCCACAACCTGGCAACCGACAGCGTGTTCGGAGAGATGCACCTGGTATTCTGCCGCAACGTACTCATCTATTTTGACCGCAGACTCCAGGAAAGAGTGCTCGGCCTCTTCACCGACAGCCTGGTGCATGGTGGTTTTCTCTGCCTCGGCACCAAAGAGGATCTGCGGTTCAGCGGGTTGCGCGACCGTTACGGTGTGGTTGACAACAGGGCGCGGCTGTACAAAAAAACGGACACGAAGGGGGGGGCTGACGCATGAGCGGCTACCGGGGCTTCAGAGCGGTAGTGATCGGCTGTTCGGCCGGCGGCTTCGAACCGCTCGTCGCCCTGCTTACCGTGCTGCCAGAAGGGTTTGCGCCGCCGCTACTCGTGGTCCAGCATCTGCACCCCAGCGACGGCGGCGATTTCGCCCGCCATCTGGACCGCGCCGTAACCGGCCGCAGGGTGGTGGAACCCTACGACAAGGAAAGACTCGAAGCGGGACAGGTCTACGTCGCCCCTGCAAACTACCACATGCTGGTGGAGTCTGGAGGTAGCATCGCACTCGCCGTCGGAGACAAGGTGAACTGGTCGCGGCCCTCCATCGACG
>JBFHWX010000222.1:0-5188 GCA_041599275.1 Desulfobulbales bacterium
ATGGTCTTCTCCTGGCTGCCGGGCAGCCGCAGGTGGCGGACGATGTTCTCCACCACCACGATGGCGTCGTCCACCAGGATGCCGATGGAGAAGATGAGGGCAAAAAGGGTGATGCGGTTCAGGGTATAGCCGTAGAGATAAAAAAGCAGAAGGGTCAGCGCCAGGGTGGAGGGGATGGCCAGCAGCACAACGATGGACTCCCGCCAGCCCAGGAAGAAGAGGATGAGCAGCGCCACCCCGAAGACGGCGATGCCCATGTGCAGCAGCAGCTCGTTGCTCTTCTCGGCGGCGGTTTCGCCGTAGTTGCGGGTGACGCTCACCCCCACCTCGGCGGGGATCAGGCTGCCCTTCATGGCCTCCACCTTGCCGAGCACGGTGTTGACCACCTGCACGGCGTTGGCCCCGGGCCGCTTGGCCAAGGAAAGGGTCACCGCCGCCTCCTCGCCGCTGCCATGACCGGTGTGGAGTACGTAGGTGGAGGGCTCCTCGGGGCCGTCCTCGATAACCGCAACCTCGTCGAGATAGACCGGTTTGTTGTCGAAAACACCTACCACGATGCGGCCGATTTCCTTTGCCGAAACGAGAAAGCGGCCGGTTTCGACAAGAACTTCCTCGTTGCCGGCAAGCAGGCTGCCGGCGAAGTTCCTGCGGTTGGCTGCCTGCAGGGCGGGCAGGAGCTCGGCGGCGGTAAGATTCCGGCCGGCAAGCCGAGCCGGATCGAAGGAGATGCGGACCTGCCGGCGGGCGCCGCCGATGATCTTTGTTTCCGCCACCTCCGGGATGCTCTTCACCGCGTCGTCCACCTGGGCCGCCAACCGCCGCAGGGTGAAGTGATCGTACTGCGCCGAGTGAAAGGTGAGGGCCAGCACCGGCACGTCGTCGATGGTTCGGGGTTTGACGAGCGGCAGGGAGACGCCCCTGGGAATGCGGTCGAAATTGGTGGCGAGCTTCTGGTTCAAGCGCACGATGGCGTTCTCCATGTCCTCGCCGACGTAGAAGCGGGCCACCAGCAGACACTGGCCCGGCATGGAGGTGGTGTACAGGTACTCCACCCCGGGCACCTCGTAGAGCAGCTTCTCCATGGGCACGGCCACCCGCTCTTCCACCTCCTTGGCCGAGGCGCCGGGCATGGCGACCAGCACGTCGATCATCGGCACCTTGATCTGCGGCTCCTCCTCCCGGGGCAGCAGCAGCACGGCCATGAATCCCAGAAGCAGGGAAGCGACGATGAGGATAGGGGTGAGCTTCGAGTCGACAAAGAAGCGGGCGAGGCGACCGGCAAAACCGTGCACCTCGATGTTTTCCTGGTGGCCGCTCATGGCATTTCGACCCGCAGGGGTTGGCCGTCCACCAGTTCGCCGCCTTCGGTCACCACCTTCTCCCCCGCCTCGAGGCCGGAGAGGACCTCCACCCGGCCGTCATGGCGTCGACCGGTGCGCACCAGGCGCAGGCGGGCGGTGTTGCCTTCGGCGACGAAGATCCGCTCCATCTGGCCGTAACGGCTCACCGCTCTTTCCGGCACCGAAAGGACCGCATCATCCATCGCCGGCAGCAGCAGCCGCATGAACTGGCCGGGCCGCAACCCAGGGTCCGGAGCGACGCCAAGCTTCACGGTGCGGCTGCGGCTGGTGGCATCGGCGCCCGGCGCCATCTCCCGCACCGTGCCGGTGGTTTCAACTCCGGTAGCCGTCATCTGCAATGGGAACTGGTCGCCAAGGGCGATTTTTTCCGCAAGATCCTCCGGCACCGAGGCCACCACCTGCAGGTCGGTCTGGTCCTCGAGCACCAGGAGAGGCTGGCCGGGCATCACCAGATCTCCCGCTTCGGCTCGTTTTTCGGCGACGATGCCGGCAAAGGGCGCCTTGATCAGCGTATACCCGAGCATGGCGCGGGCCTCCTGCAGCGCCGCGGCGACAAGACGCTCCTCGTCCTCCAGGGTACGCACGGTTTCCCGAGTGGAGGCGTCCTTGTCGAGAAGGCGGCGCTCCCGGGCCAGGTTGCGCTGCACCTGCTCGAGCCGGGCACCGGCCTGGGCGGCCCGGGCTTGCATTTCAGCGGCGCTGATCACCGCCAGCAGGTCACCCTTTTCGACCACGGAGCCGAGGCGTATCGGCAGCCGCTCGATGGTGCCGGCAACCTTGGCGGCCACCGTGGCCCGGCGCACCGCCTCGACGGTGGCCGGTATCTCGATGAACGCGGCACCCGCCTGGTGGCCGACGCTCTCCACCCGGACCGCGACCTCGGCAAGGCCGGGGCCGGGGCCGGGTTCATCGGCCGCCTCCTGGCGGCAGGCGGATAGTACGGAAAGAATAACGAAAATAGAGACGAGAAGGACTCTGTTGCCTTTCATGGAGGGCTACTCCTTCGAAGCGTTTAAGCCGTTTGAACCGTTTGAGCCGTTGGAACTGTCTGAACCGTCGGCAAGATCGGGAAACTGGGGCAGGCCCAGGGCCCGGCGCAGATCGGCCACCGCCACCCGGCGGGAGGTCTCGGTGACGGCGCGCCGCAGCCGGGCCTCGGTGAGGCGGCTCTCGACCCCGATGAGGTCGGCGGCCAGCACCAGTCCCTCCGCGAAGCGGGCCCGGTTGATGCGGGCGCTCTCCTCGGCCAAGGTCACGGTTTCGGCGCTCACCCGCAGCCGGCTTTCGGCCTCTTCCAGGTTGAGGGCAGCCCGCCGGATGTCGAGGTCCACGGCAAGCCGCAGCTTGCGCTGCTGCTCGCGGAGCTCGGCACGGCCGGCGGCGGCCCGGGCCACCTCGGCCTTTGTGCGGTGGCCGTCAAACAAATTATAGCGCAGCAGAAGGCCAGCTTCCCAGGAATCCCCGGCGCCGCCGGTGACCGAACCCATGTCCCAGCCATAGCCGGCATAGGTGTCGAGCTCCGGCCGCTGGCCGCTCTCGGCGGAGCGCACCGTGTGCTGGGCGGAGCGGATCATGGCCTCGAGACTCTCAAGCTCCGGCCGTTGGGCCGGGGTCGAGGCCGGCGGCACCGCCTGCGGGTCCGTCGTGGAGCGCCAGTTGATTTCGGCCTCCTCCGCGTCGAGCCCCAGCAGGTTCTGCAGCACCCTGCGGCTCAGCGCGGCCCGGTTCTCGGCCTGCACCAGGCCCTCCCGGGCGGTGATCCGTTGCACCTCGAGGTCGAGCAGATCGCTCTTCAAGAGCAGACCTTCGCCGTAACGGGCCTCGGCCACCGCGATGGCCGCATCCAGGGCTTCGAGTCCGGCCCGCTGGGCGGCCGCCAGGCCGTCGGCCTGCACTACATGATGAAAAGCACGCACCGCTTCGAAGCCGAGTTGGGAGCGCAGGCTGCTGGAATCGAAAAAAGTGGCTTCGCCACGGGCCTCGGCGGCGGCGATGGAAGACTCCCGGCGGCCGCCGTCGTACAGGCGGTAGGCCAGTTTCACGCCGAGGTTCAACCCATCGGTGCGGCCCGGATCGTTGAAGTCGATGCCCGGTTCAAAGGCTCCCTGGTTGAGGATGTTGCCAAAGGAATACATCGGGTTGTCGGTCTGGCCATAGCGCGACTCGAGACTCAGCCGGGGGCTCAGAGCGGCCCGCTCGAGATCGAGGGCGGCCTGGGCCGCCTCCAGCCGGGCGAGGGCGATGGAGGTGTCCGGGTTGTTGGCCAACGCCAGGCGCACCGCCTCCCGGGCCGTCAAGGACAGGGTCTCTCCTGCTGCCCCCGAAACCAGGAAAAAGAAAAAAAACAGAAACAAGAAACTGCGCTGCCACTTCGCCATGACCCTTCCTTGCCAAGATGGGGTGGTGGAGCAGAAGGCGCCCGGGCCTTTCACGGTTCCGCGCCAGGATACAGATACGCTACCCGGTTTCGGCAGCCGCTTCCAGGAACATTCGGCATCCGTCGGCCAGGCCACCCGCTCGCCTTCAGAATTTAATCAAATCCTAAAATAACAACCGCCACGGTGGAACGCAAGAATCAATCGTCTTCCTGCTGCACCATGAGGCGGTAACTTTTCCCGACTTCTCTTGCCTGAACTGCGTCATTTAAAAAAATATTCGAAAAAATAGCGGCTGGCGGTGGAGAGGATGACCAGGGCGAGCATGCCCTTGATGAGCCGGGCCGGCACGAATTTCTGGCTGCGGGCACCGCAGTACATGCCGGCCGCGCCGCCGAGCCCGAAGAGCCCGCCAAGGAGCCAATCGGGAGCGACAACGGTGTTTGGGTAAAAAGGAGCGATGGCCTGGTAGAAGCCGACCCCCGCCACCGAGGTGACAAAGGTGCCAAGAAGTGCCGCCCCGGCAACGGTATAGACCGGCAGCCCGAAGACGGAGACAAAGAAGGGGGCGATGATGGCGCCGCCGCCGATGCCGTAGGCCCCGCCCACCACCCCCACCACAAGGCTGAGGGCCATGATGCCGAGGCTGCTGACATCGAAGCGGCGACCGTAAAAATCGTAGACGATGCGCCGCATTCCCCAGCGCTCGACCCGTACCCTGGGCAACTCTCTGGCCGCATCCCTTGCGTTTCCCGGGCCGGCTGGCTGCCGCTGCCGGTTCCGGCTTCGGAAGGAGCGGACGAGCTGCTGGAATTCCTCCTCGGCCGCTTTCTTTCCCTGTCCCGCTTTGCCCAGCAGCTCTCGGAACAGCCGACCGCCGATATAGAGCAGCACGAGCCCGGCGAACAGCTTGAAGTGGCGGGGGTCGGGCAGGCAGCGGATGCGGATCCAGGCCCCCAGAAACACCCCGGGCAGGGTGCCGGCCACCACCACCGCGGCTAAAGGCCAAACCATCCGCCCCTCCCGCACGTAGCGGCACACGCCGCTCGGAATGGCCACGATATTGAAAAGCTGGTTGGTGGCGCTCACCGCCGGAGAAGTGAAGCCCAGGACACTCATCTGAAAGGGCAGCAGGAGAAAGGCGCCGGACACCCCGCCCATGGAGGTGCAGAACGAAATAACAAAGGCGACCAGCGGCGGCAGCCAGGGCGACACTTCGATCTGGGCGACGGGAAAGTACATTTTTTACCTTTGGGCTTACAGGCGAAAGAAGCCCGCTCGGTGGCGAGGAGTATAGAATATTTTTTTCAACCATGCCGAGTCTCTTGTGACCTCGGCATATTGCTTGCCAGCTTGTTAGCCTGCCAGCCTGCTAGCCGCCCAGATACGCCTTCTTCACCTCGGGGTCGGCGAGCAGTTCCTCACCCGTGCCCTGGGCCACAATGCGGCCGG
>JBFHWX010000223.1:0-5181 GCA_041599275.1 Desulfobulbales bacterium
CAGGCTTTTCGCGGTTTGGGCGCGCAGGTCTGGGTCACCGAGATCGATCCGATCTGTGCACTCCAGGCAGCCATGGAAGGCTATCGGGTCATGACCATGGAAGAGGCAGCAAGCCAGGGCGATATCTTTGTCACCTGCACCGGCAACGTACGGATCATCGCCCGAGCCCACATGGAACAGATGCCCGACCAGGCCATCGTCTGCAATATCGGTCACTTCGACTCCGAGATCGACATCGCATCGATCCGCGACCTGGCCTGGGAGAACATCAAGCCCCAGGTCGATCACGTGATCTTTCCCGACGGCAAGCGGATCATCGTGCTGGCCGAAGGACGGCTCGTCAACCTGGGCTGCGCCACCGGCCACCCGAGCTTCGTGATGAGCAACTCCTTCACCAACCAGGTGATCGCCCAGATCGAGCTCTGGCAGAACAGCGGCCAGTACGAGAACAAGGTCTACCTGTTGCCCAAGCACCTCGACGAGAAAGTGGCCCGCCTCCATCTGGTGAAGATCGGCGCCAACCTCACCACGCTGACCGCCGAGCAGGCCGACTACATCGGCGTCCCCCAGGAAGGCCCTTACAAGCCGGACTACTACCGCTACTGAGAGAAAACAGGCTTGCACGGAAAAGCCGGAGAAGGAAGCAATGCCTCTCCGGCTTTTTCTTTGCCGCCCTCACCCCTTATGCAGATCAGCTTCGCCATCAGCAGCCCGGCCGGCGACCGGCCGGCGGACGCCGAGCTCCTCAGCCAGCCCTTTGTCACCGGCCCCGGGGAACACCATGCCGTCCTCACCCTGGGCCACTACTTCGCGGCGCTTCGCGCCTTCGTCCTCGGTCTCTACCCCGGCGGCCGGACGCTTGCCGATGCCCTGTCAGGAGGAGAGGAACCAAGCGCCGGTAGCGAAGCGAGAATCCGTTCCGAAAAACACGGCGCCCTCTACCACATCGCCTCGGTCACCCTGCTGGCCGGGGGCGTCGAGCGCGGCCGCTTCTGCGTGACCACCGCCCTGCCCGCCGCCAGCTCCGTGCTCGAAGAAGAATATCGGCTCCTGCACTCCCTGGGCGGCCGCTTCTCGCCGTCGCCCCTGCCCGCGGTCTACCATCTCGGCAAGGTGACTCTCCAAGAGTACCCGCAAATCAGCTTCACCATGGCGCTCGGCGAATGGCTCGACGATTTCCACGAATGGCATCTCTCCCGGGACCCGGCTGACGGTTGCCGGAAAATCATCCTCTGGGACTACCGCCTGGGCAATCGGTTTCTCTCCGAGGCCCAGGGCCTGGAAATTTACAGACAGTGCTCCACCATCCTGGCCCGCTTCTACGATCCGGAAAGCGGCCTCCAGATCACACCCTGGCATCATGCGGCCGGCGACTTCATCGCCCGCGCCCTGCCCTCGGGCGAGATTTCGGTGCGGCTGATCACGGTGCGGGGCAGGCATCGCCTGCTGGCCAGCGCCGCCCCAGCCAACGACATGGAGAAGCTGGGCGCCCTGCTCTTCTTTTTCCTCGACACGACCCTTCGCATGCGCCTCGACCGTCTCGATGGGATCGGCGAACGGGCCTGGGCCGATAAAAAAATCCTGCCGGCGGTGGTCGACGGTTTTCGCTCGGGCATGGCAGACTATGCCGCGCACGGCAACAGCCTCTTCGGCTTCCTGTCAAGCTTGACGGTGGATGAGCTACTCGCCTTTTACGAACAACTTGTCGAAGACTGCGAAGAGATCGATGCAGATGAAGGATCGCTGGTCCGCGGTCATCTCCAGGAGCATGCCGAGAGCCTGCTGGCGGCGGTGCGGGCCGCTTCTGTCTAAAGCTTGTCCGTAAAGAGTGCTTCCGCGCTCGCGAGCCAGTCTTTTAGCCTTCTTTTTCCCTGCACTCCATCGCGAAATCTTCAACGGTGCGCTGCTACGCCCTGCGGTTCTGCTCAATCGTTCAGACGCGTTCCTTAACAGCTTACTTACGGACAAACTTCTAAGTCTGTTGCAGGGTCAGGTCACCCGACAGCACCTCGTGCACCTTGCCCTGCCGGTCCTCCACCCGGTAACGTCCGCTGCCGTCCAGGCCGAGCCCCCGGCCATGCACCACTTGGCCTTCCGGGGTGAGCCAGTGCAGCCAGCGGTCCAGCAGCCCGTCACGAAGGCGCCAGCGGCGAAGGACTTCCTCTGCCTCGCCCCTTTCCTGCATGGCCACCAATTCTCTCAAGCCAGAGACGATTTCCGTCACCAGCAGCTCCCTGGCCACCGGTTCACGCCAGTGAAGGTGCAGGGAGGTCGCCCTGTCCTGCAGTTCAGCTTCCAGCAGTTCGGCCGGCATCGAGACATTGAGCCCGACGCCGACCACCACTGCCGTTCGGGGCTGGCCGCCAACACCGCTCGTTTCGGTGAGTATGCCGCCCACCTTGCGCCGGTCGAGATGGATGTCGTTCGGCCACTTGAGCCTCGGTTGTGTGCCGGCACACCGTTCCAAGACCTCGCAGACCGCCACCCCGGCCGCCAGGGTAATGAGCGGGAGCGCAACAGGATCAAGGGCCGGCCGGAAGAGCACTGAAAAGTAGAGGCCTGCGCCCGGCGGCGAGAGCCACTGGCGCTGCAGGCGCCCGCGCCCTGCGGTCTGGGCTTCGGCCCGGATCACGGTCCAGTCCGCCGCCCCCTGCGAAGCCAGGTCAAGGAGGACACGGTTGGTGGAATCGGTTTCTGTAAGGTGAATGACGTGCATGGCAAGCAATTCCTGCGGCCAACAGCAGCAGCGTGCGGCAGCAGCAGGGGTGTCGAGTAAGTCAAGAGTGGAAGGTGGCCGGCGGCCCGGCCGGGAACGTCCAATAAAAAAAGCAGGGGCCGAAGCCCCTGCTTTTTGGAACTGCCGTACAGAAGGAAAAGAGATCAGACGCCTCTCTTGTCCTCGTCCTTGGCCCGCTCGGGCAGAGTGTACATCGTGCTCGAACCGGAGGACCAGAACTTCAGCTTGCTTTCCTTCACGAGCTCGTTGGCAGCGTTCTTGATCTCACGGGGAGAACCTTCGACGCCACGCCCGATATCTTTCAGGTACAAGGCAGGCTTGGTCTGTTTTGCCATATAGGCAAGGATTGCAGCTTTGAGTTCTTCTTTATCAGCCATAATACACTCCTTTAAAGAGTTGGTTATTTGATGTGGCTGGTGTACTTGAACTGGGTGGTGGTCCGCCAGGTGTCATAGGCCAGACGGTAGTCGTCGATGCTCTTGTCGGTGAACGGAATGTTGCACTTCTCGAAGAACTTCTCCCAGCCGATCCGCTCGGCCCACTCGCCAACGCGCTCGTACTTCTTGGCGTCCTTGGCGTAGACTTCGAGGATGTTCTTGACTGCGGCCACGGTCTCCGGCCAGCGCGGCGGCGTGTTCGGCAGGAAGGGGATGACCATCTTGGAGAACTTGGGGGCCGACCGCGAGTTGGAGATCTTGCCGCCCACCAGGATGGCGATACCGTCGCCGTCCGGATCGGCCAGCGGCAGAGAGGGACACATGGTGTAGCAGTTGCCGCAGAACATGCAGCGGTCGTTGTTGATGGCAACCGACTTGACTTCCTCACCCTTGCTGTTGGTGGCCTTGGCCGGCTTCACGGCGCCCAGCGGACAGGCGGAGATGGCCAGCGGCAGCTCGCAGACGGCGGTGATGGTGTCGTGGTCGATCATCGGCGGCTTGCGGTGGACGCCGAGGATGGCGATGTCGGAGCAATGCACCGCACCACACATGTTGAGGCAGCAGGCGAGAGCAACGCGCACCTGGGCCGGCAGAGTCATGGAGGTGAAGTACGGGAACAGCTCGTCCATGACGGCCTTGACCACGCCGGAGGCGTCGGTGGCCGGGGTGTGGCAGTGGATCCAGCCCTGGGTGTGGACGATGTTGGTGACACCGGCGCCGGTGCCGCCAACGGGCATGGAGCCGTGGGCATTGCAGGCGTCGATCAGCGGCTGCACCTTGTCGGCGGAGTCCACCACGAACTCGACGTTGTTACGGGTGGTCCAGCGCATGAAGCCATCGCAGTACTTGTCGGCGATGTCGCAGTAGTCGCGGATCATGTCGACGGAGATCAGGCGGGCGCAACCGACACGCACGGTGTAGACCTCACCGCCGGTCTCGGAGACGTGCTTCAGCACGCCGGGCTTCAGGATCTCATGGTAGAGCCACTTGCCGTAGTTGGCCTTGATCACCGGCGGCAGGAACTCGCTGTAATGCGGCGGACCAATATCGGTGATTCTATCTTTCATCGGATTCTCTGGATCGTATCCCATGGTTAACCTCCTTATAGGGCTATGATAATGTCGAAAAATTCTTCAACGTGTGATAGTGCAAGGCCAATTACATCTTGTGCTTCTTGCGGAACTCGGCAACGGAACGATCGAAACCGCCCTCGACCTCTTCGGACTTCCAGAACACGTAGGGGTTGGAGCGCGGCTCCTTGACGTGCTGCGGCAGGGCTTCCACTTCCATGATCTTCAGGAAGGTGGGCAGGCCGATACGCTGCATGGACTCACCGATACGCTCGCGGTTCTTGCCTTCTTCCATCCACCAGTCCCAGGCCTTCTCGAGGTAGCCTTTGATGTCCTCGAAACCGCCCTCGGGCGGATCGCCTTCACCCGGGGTCATCTTGACGAAGGGCACGATCATGGTGCCAAGCTGGGCGCCGTCGAGGATCGGGGCCTTGGCGCCCATCATCAGGGTGGCGCCGGTGTCGGTGCCGGGGCGCAGAGCCCGGGGCATGACGTTGATGCAGTGCATGCAGCGGGTGCACTCGGCGTTGTCGATCTTCAGGGTGTCGCCTTCCATCCACATGCAGCCGGTGGGGCAGAGGTCGAGCACTTCGGCCTTGAGGTCGAACTTGCCCCAGTCGCGGCCGGAGTGGGCACCGGCGTTGGGAGCGTACTCACCGGCGACGTACTTCTTGACCGCCGCCTGATCGATGCGGATGTCATCGCGCCAGTTGCCGATCACCGCGAAGTCGGAGCGGCCGATGGCGGCCACGCAGTCGTTGGGGCAGCCGGAGAACTTGCACTTGAACTTGTAGGGGAAGGCCGGACGATGGAGCTCGTCCTGGTAGGTCATGGTGATGTCATAGCAGGCAGCCATGGTGTCGTAGCAGGCCCACTCGCAACGGGACATGCCCATGCAGCAGGAAGGGGTCCGCATGTTGCCGCCGGAACCGCCGAG